>DAIRFV010000373.1:0-5182 GCA_036794905.1 Pyrinomonadaceae bacterium
GCCTCGCGCCCCATCTGCGACGCCGGGTGGCTGCCCATCGACCGCCAGATCGGCTCGTCGGGGCAGACGGTCGCGCCGAAGCTCTACATCGCGCTCGGCATCTCGGGCGCCATCCAGCACCTCGTCGGGATGAAGAACGCCGGCACCATCGTCGCCGTCAACAAAGACCCCGAGGCGCCCATCTTCGACATCGCCGACTACGGCATCGTCGGCGACCTGTTCGAGGTCGTGCCGACGTTGACCGAAGAGATTCAGAAGCTCAAGGGTTAACCCGTCACTTCGTCCGTGTGAAGTAAGTAAAGTTTAACCGCGGAGACACGGGGGCACAGCCGATTGGAATTGGCTGTGCCCCCGTATCTCCGCGGTTAACTCTTTTACGACGCCGGCAGACTCTTCAAATCGCTCAGCACCTCGTCGGGCTTCCACTCGTTGCCGCGGTAAACCTTAAACAACTTGCCGTCGGGGGTGACGACGGCCGTGCGGAGGGAGTGGATGACCTGGTCGCCCTCGGCCTTATACATCAGCCCGAAGAACTCCGCGAGCCTTTTGACCTCGGCCGGGTCGCCGGTCGCGAAGTCCCAGTTGTCGAACTTGCCGCCCGCGTAAGTCGAGCCGTACGACTTGAGCACCGCGGGTGTGTCGTACTCGGGGTCGAGCGTCACGCTCAGCAGGTGCGCGCGCTTACTGAGCGCCGCGTCGCCCGCGATGGCCGCGTTGAGCCGCGCGAAGTTTGTGCTCAGCAGCGGGCACTGGTCGGGCAGAGGGCAGCGCGTGTAGATGAAGTTGACGACGAGCGCGCGCCCCCTGAACTGCTTCGGGCTCAAGGGGCGGCCGTCCTGGTTGACGAGCTTCACCTCGGGCACCTCGGCGCCGGGCCGCGGCTCGGCGGAGCCCGCGGGCGGCGCGGGCGCGGCGCCGCCCAGACCCTTCGTGATGACGGGGCTGTCGAGCCAGTATGAGCTGTCGTCGTTGATGACGAGGAAGGCCTGCACCTGGTCGCCCGGCTCCATGACCTTCAGAGCCTCGGCGTCGCGGACGGGGAAGTCCATCGTCATCGCCGCCATGTAGCCCTTCACCTCCTCGTGGTCGAGCGAGACTTCGCCCTTCGCGCGGTTGACGGCAACGACCTTGCCCTTCAGCTCGTAGCGTTTCTCTTCGGCCGGCGGCTGCGAACAGCCCTGAAGGAGGAAGACGGCGGCGGCGCACAGTACGACCCGGAGTGTCCGGAGGAGTCTGCCGAGGGGTTGGCTCATGCGGCGATTGTGTCGCAGCGCCGCGGCCGCGCGCAACCGCGCCGGGGACGGGAAGGGCCTCTTTCACGCGCGCCGCGCGAGATGTGCTAGGATGTCGGGCAACCTCCGATGGAAACAAGAGCACAGCCGAACGCACACACGCAGGCGAGCCGGCTCGACGGCGCGCGCGTGGCCGAAGAGCTCAAGCGCGAAGTCACGCAAGAGGCCGAGCGCCTGCGCCGCGAGCACAACGTCACGCCGCGGCTCGTGACCGTCCTCGTCGGCGACGACCCGGCCTCGGCCGTCTACGTGCGCAACAAGGTGCGCACGTGCGAGGAGCTGGGGCTCGCCTCCGAACACCACCCCCTGCCCGCCGACACTCCCGCCGGGCGCCTGCTCGGGATGATCGCGGAGTTCAACGCGCGCGAGGACGTGGACGGCCTCCTCGTGCAGCTCCCGCTCCCGAAGCACCTGGACGAGGCGGCCGTCATCGAGGCCATCGACCCGGCGAAGGACGTGGACGGCTTCCACCCCGTCTCGGTCGGCCGCATGATGCAGCGGCGGCCGACGCTCCTGCCGTGCACGCCCGCCGGCATCATCGAACTGCTCGTGCGCGAGGGCGTGAAGATTGGGGGCGCGCGCGCCTGCGTCGTCGGGCGGAGCAACATCGTCGGGCGGCCCGTCGGCGAGCTGCTGCTGCAAAGGGACGCGACCGTCACCATCTGCCACTCGCGCACGGGCCGCCTGCCGGAGGTGACGAGCGAGGCCGACATCCTCGTCGTCGCCATCGGCCGCGCGGGCTTCATCCGCGGCGAGCACGTGAAGCCCGGCGCGACCGTCATCGACGTGGGCATGAACCGCGTGACGGACGCCGGGGAGGTCACGGCGCTCTTCGGCGAGGAGGCGCCGCGCCGTCTGGAGTCCCTCAGCAGGCGCGGCTACACGCTCGTCGGCGACGTGCACCCGGCCGAGGTCGGGCGCGTCGCGGGCCGGCTCACGCCCGTCCCCGGCGGCGTCGGCCTGCTCACGGTGGCGATGCTCATGAAGAACACCGTCAAGGCCGCGCGGCTCCGAAGGGGAATTTGAGGAAGTAGACAGTAGACAGTAGCGCTCCGCCTGCTGGACATTGACGATGATAAAACGCACGGTTCGGGCGATGACGTTTTTTTCTACTGACTACTGACTACTGTCTACCGTTTACTTCATCCTATGCTTCGTGTCGGTCTGACCGGGTCAATTGCGGTTGGTAAGTCGTACGTCTCGGGCGTGCTGGCGGAGCTGGGGTGCCGCGTCGTGGACGCGGACGTGGTGGCGCGGCGCGTGGTGGAGCCGGGCGCGGAGGGCCTGCGCGGAATCGTCGGGGCGTTCGGCGACTGGGTTTTAAAACCCGACGGGACGCTCGACCGGGCGGCGGTCAGCGCGGTCATCTTTAAAGACGAGGCGAAGCGCGCGCTGATCAACTCGCTGCTGCACCCGCTCATCATCGCGGAGCAGGACGAGTTGCTGCGGCGCTGGGAACTGGAAGACCCGCGCGGCATCGGGGTCGTTGACGCGGCGCTGTTGATCGAGTCGGGCGGGCACGGGCGTTTCGACAAACTGGTCGTCGTCCACTGCCGCCCCGAGGTGCAGCTCGAACGCCTGATGCGGCGCAACGGATTCTCGCGCGAGGAGGCCGCGGCGCGCATCGCGGCGCAGATGCCGCAGGAGGAGAAGCTGCGCTACGCCGACTTCAAGATAGACACTTCGGGAAGTTACGAGGAGACGCGCAGCCGGACTCTGGGGGTCTACGCGGAGCTGCGAAAGTTGGCCGAGGCAGAAGCCCGACCGTGAGGGAGGGCTCGGGTCATACGCGTTGGTGCAGGGCGGAGTTTAAAAGCCACCCCTCACAAGTCGGGCTTCCGCCTGTTGCTGGTGAAGGATGAGAGCAGCCGGGAAGAAAATCTACGGGCGAAGGCGGGTCGTGCACACGCGCGGCGTGAGGCTGTGGGTGTCGCTCGTCGTGTCGTCCGCGCTCTTGCTCGGCGGCTGCTTCAGGGAGGAGCAGGGGGAACGCTTCTACGGCAAAGTCGTGGTGCCCGCGGCGCAGGAGTTTCGTTGGAGCGACGGCGGGCTGCCGAAAGTCTTCGACCCGGCGCGCGCCGCCGCGCCGCCGGACACGGACGCGGTGCGCGCGCTCTACGAGGGGCTGACGGATTACGAGCCGGGGACTTTGCTCCCGGCCCCCGCGGTCGCCAGCCGCTGGGAGCCGGCCGAAGGCGGGAGGCGCTGGACGTTCCACCTGCGCGAGGGCGCGCGCTGGACGAACGGCGACCCCGTGACGGCGCAGGACTTCGTGCGCTCCTGGCGGCGCACGCTCCAACTCGGCGAGCGCGCGCCGCACGCACGGCTTCTGTCGAACATCGAGGGCGTGGAGTCTTTGACGCCCCGGACGTTAGAGAACGGGCAGTCCGTCGCCCCGTCCGGCGAGGGTGCCGGACGCCCGGAGAATGCGCGCCCGGATGAGAAGGCGTCGAGGGCTCCGGCGGCGAAGCCGACTCCGAAGACGATCCCGCGGCCGAAGTCGTTCGGCGTGACCGCTTTGGACTCGCGCACGTTGCGCGTGACGCTCAAGCGTCCCGACATGAACTTCCCGACGCTCGTCGCGCACCCGGTCTTCCGCCCCGTGCACGAGCTGAGCCCCGAGGCCGTGCTCCCCGAACCCTCGCGCGAGCCGAGCCCGGGCGGCGGCGTGGTGCAGACCGAGCCGGGCATCGTGACCAACGGGGCCTTCAGCCTCGCGCGCCTCGCGGGCGACAGCGTGGAGCTGGCGCGCGCGGAGAGCTACTGGGACGCCGCGTCCGTTCAGCTCGAACGCGTGCGCTTCGTGGGCGCCGCCGACACCGAGTCGGCGCTCGCCGCCTACCGCGCGGGTGACGTGGATGTCGTCTCGAACGCGGCCGTCGAGCCGCTCGCCGTCAAACTGCTCACGCCCTACGAAGACTTCCGCCGCGAGACCTTCGCCGCGCTCAACTACTACCGCTTCAACACGGCGCGCCCGCCCTTCGACGACGTGCGCGTGCGGCAGGCGCTCGCCTTCGCGCTCGACGTGGAGCGCCTGAGCAAGGACACGCTCGGCGGGGCGACCGAGCCGTCGCGCACGTTCATCCCGGTCCCCGACGCGGGGCAGGGGGCCGAGAAGGCCCGCCGGACGGACGAGAACGAAGGGGGCGCGTCGGGGCTCGAATATAACGTCGGGCGCGCGCGGAGGCTTCTGGAGCAGGCGGGCTACCCCGGCGGCGTGAACTTCCCGCGCCTGCGCCTGCTCGTCAACCGCAACGAGCAGCAGCGTCTGGTGGCGTTGGCCGTCGCGCGCATGTGGCGTGAAGCGCTCGGCATCGAGACCGAGATCGTCATCCGCCCCTGGGAGGAGTACGAGGCGATGCTGCGCGCGGGCGACTACGACGTGGCGCGGCGCAGCCTCGTCATGCAGACGACCGACGAGGAGACGAACATGCGCCAGCTCTTCGGCGAGGTCGGCGAGACGGAAGCCCCCGCGGCCGACGACGAGGCGGAGCCGGCGGCGACGCCCGCGGGCACCCCGCCCGGCGCCGAAGCCCCGGCCGAAGCCGCGCGCGCGCAGGCGCGACCCACGCCCGCGGCGCTCACAGAGGCGCAGGCGCTGCGCGAACTCCCGGCCATCCCGCTCCACTTCGCCTCGTCCTACGCGCTCGTCAGGCCCTACGTCGATGGATTCGAGTCCAACCTTCTGGACGCCCCCTCGCTCAAGCACGTCCGCATCAACCGCGACTGGCGCCCGCCCGCGGCCGAGCAGCCCGCGCGGTTCGCGCGCGCGGCGAAGCGTTGAAAGAAGTAGACAGCAGACAGTAAGTAGTCAGTAGGAAGACAAAGCGACGCCCTCAGGCTGAAGGATGAAGCGCGCCGCCCTGTTTTCTACTGTCTACTGACTACTG
>DAIRFV010000374.1:0-5174 GCA_036794905.1 Pyrinomonadaceae bacterium
GAAGAACTCCTGAATCTTCTCGAAGCGGACGTGCACCTGCTGGCCGAAGTACTTCACCGTCAAAGAGACGAGCGGCATCGTCACGAGCAGCAGCAGGGTCAGGCGCACGCTGATCCGCAGCATCAGGGGGAGGATGATGAGGACGACGAAGACCGTCTGGAGCGTGTACATCACCATCGGCCCGGCCAACTGGCGGACGGCCGCGAGGTCGTTCGTGGCGCGCGCCATCAGGTCGCCCGTGCGGTGCTCCTGAAAGAAGGTGTGCGGCTGCCGCTGGAGGTGCGCGTAGAAGTCCTGCCGCAGGTCGTACTCGACGTGGCGCGACATGCCGATCAGGATGAGCCGCTGGAGGAAGAGGAAGAAGCCGCTGACGACGCTGGCGCCGATGATGAGCAGCGACAGGCGCGTGACCCTCTCCCAGGTGGGGCCGGTGCCCAGCTCGTCCACCGCGCGCCCGACGTAGACGGGGATGAGCAGGCCGAAGACGGTCGAGGCGAGGATGCAGAAGACGCCGACGACGAACGACTTCTTATACGGGCGGAAGTAGCGCGCGAATTTTCGCAGGTCGTCCATGGGAGTAAAGCCGGCCGCCGCTCGGCCGATAACCTATAAAAGCTGTCGCCTGTCCTGTACGTTTACTTCGGCGCCTATGATGCGCGATTTGCGCCCCCAAAGCCAAACGCGCCACGCGCTAGTAGTCAGTAGCCAGTAGTCAGTAGCCAGTAGGGAAGAGGAAAGGCGGCGCGGTTCTCATCATTGACTGATGAAAATCACGCCGCCGATTTTTCTACTGGCCACTGACTACTGGCTACGAGGGGTTACAAGCCTCCTGCATGTCCGCGAGCGTGGGCACGTCTGAGCTCAAGCCGTTGTAGACCTCGCAGGACTCGTGCGTGGGCAGGACGGGCTCGTAGGGAGCCGAGAAGATGTCTTCGGGCGGAAGCTCGGCCGTCGAGCAGACCTTGTTACGCCCCGTGCGCTTGGCGAGGAAGAGCGCGCGGTCGGCGCTCGTCACCAGCAGCTCGCGCGAACTCGCGTCGAGCGGGAAGTTGGCCACGCCCAGAGAGGCCGTGATGCACCCGACGCCGGGCACCTCCGTGCACTCGATGCGCGTGCGCAGGCGCTCGGCGACGACGAGCGCGCCCTCGGGACCCGCCTGCGGCAGGATGATGGCGAACTCCTCGCCGCCGTAGCGCGCGGCCGTGTCCACGCCGCGCAACTCCTCGCGCAGGGCGTTCGCGAGGATGCGCAGCGCCGCGTCGCCCGCGTCGTGCCCGTGCGTGTCGTTGACGCGCTTGAAGTGGTCGATGTCGAGGAGGATGAGCGAGACGGGCTGGCGCATCCTGGTCGCGAGGTGCAAGTCGCGCTCAAGCTGTATCTCGAAGAAGCGGCGGTTGAAGCAGCCCGTCAGGCCGTCGGTCAATGCTTGGTGCTGCATCTGCTGGAAGAGGCGCGCGTGGTTGACGGCGACGGCGACCTGGTCGGCCACCGTGCGCAGAAGCATCACCTCGTTCTCCTGCCAGAGCCGCTGCGGGTCGTCGGAGGTGACCATCAGCACGCCCATCGTCCGGTCGTGGTAGATGACGGGGACGGCCGCGACGGGGCACGCGTCCGACTCGTTCGCGCCGCTACAGCCGTCGTGCACGTAGGTCTTGATGCGCCCGCGCAGGCGCACGCCGAGCGCCTCGATGTCGCCGAGCATCTCGGTGCGCGCATCCTCCTCGTCCGCGCCGTCGCGGAAGTAGAACTTGGTCAAGCCGGGCTGCCCGTGCTCGCCCTCGATGTTGAGCGCGCTCGACTGCGCGCCGAGCGCGCGCCCCACCTCGTTGACGGTCGTCTGCAAGACGCTCGGCAGCTCAAGGGTGCTCCGGATGGCGGTCGAGATGCGGTTGACGGCGATCTCGCGCACGGCCTGCTCCTGTAGGAGGCGTGCGAGCTTGGTCGTCACCGAGACGGTCAACTGGAGTGAGGTCGTCTTGGGGACGCAGGTGCGGACGGCCTTCGAGAAGAGGTGCGCGTGGCTGGGAAGCTCGGCCGTCACGCGCGCCATCAGGTATTCGAGCGCAGAGTAGACGATGTCGGGCTCGAACGACCAGATGACTTCGTCGCCGGCCGACTCCTGCCCCTCCTCGTCCTCCGTGCGCACAGAGGCCATCAGCGCCGAGAAGCGCGCGTCGGCGATGACGACGAAGCGCTCCCTGAAGTTCGCCTCGCCCGTCTTGTTCAAAAGGATCGGCTCGCGGTCGGACTCGCCGTCGGAGAGTTCGGCCGCGCAGAGCGCGTCCTCGGGCGCGGTGAAGAAGAAGGCGTAGCGCGCGAGCCTTCCCACGTCGCTCACGCGCGCCACGTCGCGCAGCGAGCGTTGCGACTCCGGCAGAAGGCTCTCGACCACGAGCGCCGCCAAATTGTTCTCCAGCACCACGTCCTCGAAATATCGATGGAGCTGCACAATCGTAGGCTCCGCGCAACGGACGGATGTCAGTTGGCGTGGGTGTTGTGCGAGAAGGGCGCTGTAGAGTGAGAGCATTAGGAATCCCAGCAGGAACGGAAAAGGGTGGAAGCGGGTTCCGAGGATGCAAAGAAGGTATTAGACCCCTGGCGGGTCTAATGGCAAACACATTTTTACACAAGGTAAATGTGTTTGTCCATGCATTTTTAGCTGATACTGTGCAGTTGTGAAGCACTGGTCGGGGGTATTCAGGAACCAAGCTTAACAACCGGGTGGGTGGAGGGTAGGGCTAAGTCTGTATGAAGTAGGTCATTGTAGCTGTTGCAATTATTTCAGCGCGCTCGTCTCTGGCCTCGACCGAGAGGATGCAGACGCGCCTGCCGCGGCGCAGGACGCGTGCGGTCGCCTCGATGCGACCGGCGGAGGCGGGGCGTAAGAAGTGCACGGTGAGGTCTACGGTGACCGTTCGGCCGTCGGGTTCGATGACGGTGTGGACGGCGAAGGCGGCGGCCGTGTCGAGGAGCGAGACAACCGCCCCGCCGTGCAGGATGCCGCCCATCCGCGTCAGTTCGTCGCGCACGTCGAGAGCGAAGGTGGCCGCGCCGCGTTCGGCGCTGACGAACTCGAACCCGAGGAGCCCGACGTACGGCACGCGCGCGAAGGTCTCCCGCAGCCGCGCCAAATCTTCGGCCGACAACTGCTCCGGCGCCTGCCCGCCCCCACTCACGAGCCGTAAATCCCCGTGCCTTCGAGCGGCTCGACGACGACGGCCGTGCCGTAGGCGAGGACTTCGGTCGCGCCGCTGGCGACCTCCGTGGCGTCGTAGCGCGCGCCGATGATGGCGTTGGCGCCGAGTTCGGTGGCATGTTGAACCATGATCTCGAACGCGTCGCGGCGTGTGGACTCGCAGAGGTTCGTCCAGGCGGTGATGTTGCCGCCGACCATCGAGTTGAAGACGGCGCCGATGTTGACGAAGAGGTTGCGCGAGCGGACGACGATGCCGCGCACGACGCCGAGATTCTGGCGGATGCGGTAGCCCGGAAGCTCGAAGGCTGTCGTCACCATCTGCGGCGCGACGGAGAAGCGCGGCTCGCTGATGGCGTAGGGCGCGCGCGCCTGAAGCTGCTCATCGCTCATGGGTGTTCCTCCGCTTCCGGCGTTCGCCGGAAGCCCGAAGCACGAAGGGCGGCCGCCGGGTCAGTCGCCGAAGAGGCTGGGCTGTTCCTTGTCCCCGACCTCGCCGCCGGCCTCGTACTCCTCGGGCGTCCAGCGGTAGCGCGAGAGGTCGCAGCGTCCCTTCTCGTTGAAGACGACGCCCTCGGAGACGAGCATGCGCTGTTGGAGGTCTGGCGGGACGATGACGCGGCCCGTGGAGCAGGCGCCCTGCGCGTTGATGACGCGCTGCCAGGGGACGGTCTGGTCGGCCGAGTGCATGACGAAGCCGACCGTGCGCGCCGTGTAGCCCTCGCCGAGGATTTCGGCGAGCTGCCCGTAAGTCATCACGCGTCCCGAGGGTATCCGGCGCACGATCTCGAAGACGCGCTCGCGGTATCCGCGCGAGTTAACGTCCACGGCCTCGGGTCGGGCCTCGGCGTCACTACGTTCGTTGCTCATTCGGGGGTTCTTCCTCCTGCCCGGGTTTCCGAAGCCTTGATACGTCGGGGCGGCCGCGTGGGTTATGTCAACGCTCAGACGCGTTCGAGGACGGGGCGCGTCAGCTCGTTGACCACGTCGCCGGTGTTGAGGACGGATTTGGGCTCGAAGAGGAGGACGTGCGCCTCCTCTTCGGCGACGGGCTTGTGCTCGACGCCGCGCGGGATGATGACGAACTCGCCCGGGCCGAGGCGCACGTCGCCGTCGCGCAGGCGGATGGTGATCTCGCCTTTGACGACGAAGAACATCTCGTCCTCGTCGTCGTGCTTGTGCCAGACGAACTCCCCGCGGAACTTGACGAGCTTGACGTAGGCGTCGCCCACCTCGCCCGCAATCTTCGGGCTCCAGTGCTCGCTGAAAAGGTCGAACTTTTCAGACAGGTTAACCTTCTCGATCATCTCGTAAATCCTCGTCCAAGAAATCCTCAATCGAGCGTGCGCAGGACGGCGCGCGCGGGTGCGCCGTCGCCGCTGCCGGCCGCGATCTTGAGCGGCAGGCAGCAGAGGTCGTAGAGCCCGGGCCCGACCGCGCGCAAGTCGAGCCCTTCGACGATGACGACGCCGGCCGAGAGCAGCGCGAGGTGCGTCTCGAATCCTTCGGAGCCGAACTTCTCGACGGACAGGTAGTCAAAGCCGACGAGCCGCACGCCGGCCGCGACGAGCGCGCGTGCCGCGGCCGGCGCGATGTAGGCGAAGTCCTCGCGGAACTCCCCGCGCGGGTCTTCCCAGAAGGCAGAGTTGCGCGTCTTGAAGAGCACGCGCTTCGCCCCCTGAAGCGCCTCGGGGCGCACGTGGCTTTCGCCGACCGCGTCGGCCTCGGCGGGAATCTCGACGACGCGCGCCGGGCCGACGAGCGCGTCGAGCGGCAGGGAGATGATGCCGGGGGCGCCCTCGATGAAGTGCGAAGGCGCGTCGATGTGCGTCCCCGTGTGGGCGCCGAAGTTGAGCACCGACACGTTGGCGTGGTCGCCGCGCGCGATTGCGCTCCACGCGCCGACCTCGATGCCCGGATCGCCCGGGTAGGTCGGCGTCTCGCCCGGGGCGATGGCCACGCTGATGTCGTAGATGTGCAT
>DAIRFV010000375.1:0-1404 GCA_036794905.1 Pyrinomonadaceae bacterium
TGATGGGGCTCTCGCTGCTCTACGTGGACGAGCGCGTGCGGCACGAGGGCTACGACATAGAGCTGTTGGCGGCGCAGGTCTTCGGCCAGATGCCGGCGGTGCCCGCGGGGCTCAACGCGCCGCTGGCGCCGGCCATCTCCGCGCCCGAGGCGCCCGCGCCGGCCGAGGCGGGCGGGCGGCCGACCGGCTCGATCCTGGGGCTTTAGAAGGGCTGGCGTTGATGGGGATGAGAGTCGGGCTCAAAGAGGTGCGTTGGAGGCGTGCGGCGGCGCGCTCGCTGCTGCTCGTCGCGGCGCTCGTCGCGCTCGCCGCGGCGGGGACGCGCCGGCCCGCGCCCGCACAGCCCGCGCCGTCACAAACCACTCCCTCCGTATCCGGCTCCAATTCGTCGCGCCGCCCGCCGCCGCGCGCCGCGACGCTCGCCGACTATCGCAAGCGCGTGCGGCGTTCGTTCGAGGCGGTCGAAAATTTGGCGCGCGTCTACGAAGGCGAAGACGGCGCGGAGTCGGAAGAGGAGGCGAGCCTTACCGTCGCGGAGGGCGAGCCCGACGCGGTGGAAGACCTTCTGCCGAAGAGGGAGAGGGTCGAGTGGGGCGGGCGCGCCGTCGAGGTCGATAACACGTGGGTGCACGAGGCGCTGGCCAAGACCGAGTCGGACGAGGAGGACGACGAGAAGGTCGCGGCGGAGCTGCGCGCGCTGGCCGGGCGGCTGCGCGCGCTCGAAGCGCGGCTGGCCGAGGTGGAGGCGGGCGCCCCCGCCGCAGTAGACCGCGACGCCGAGCGCGGCCGGCTCAACTCGATCCTGCGCCGCCCGGAGTTCGACCGTCAGGCGCCGCCGCAGCCGGGCGCGCTGGAGCGCATGGTCGAAGACCTCGCCGAATGGTTCAGCGGCCTCTTCCCGAAGAGCGCGCGCGTCACGCCGGGGGCGAGCCCGCGCGTCTCGACGGCGACGCTGATTCTGGTCGGCGTGCTCTGCCTGGCGGTGGTGCTCTACGTGGCATATCAACTGTGGCGGCGTCGCGGGGGGAGTCTGAAGTCGCTCGGGCTCAGGCGCGAGGCGCGGGTCGTGCTGGGCGAGCGGCTGGAAGCCGACCAGACGGCCTCCGACCTGCTGGACGAGGCGGAGCGCCTCGCGCGCGCGGGCGAGCTGCGCGGCGCGATCCGCAAGGCTTACGTCGCCCTGCTCTGCGAGCTGGGCGACCGCGGCGTCGTCCGCCTCGCGCAGCACAAGACGAACCGCGACTACCTCGACGCCGTCCGCCGCGCCGCGCGCCCGCGCCTCTACACGGAGCTGCTCCCGCTCACCTCCGACTTCGAGCTGCACTGGTACGGCCTGCGCCCCGCCTCGGACGCGGACTGGGAGAGTTTTAAGACGCGCTGCCGGAACGCATTGAAGGAAGTAGT
>DAIRFV010000375.1:1504-5141 GCA_036794905.1 Pyrinomonadaceae bacterium
AGTAGTCAGTAGGCTCCGCTTTGAGAAGGTCGAGGATGACAACCGCAAGTGTTCGCAATCACGAACGTCTTTCTACTGACCACTGACTACTGACTACTGACTACTGCTTTTTCATGAAGAGCCGCCTGTTCATCTTCCTGTCGATCATCCTGCTGGTCGCCGTGCTCGCGGCGCTCAACGCGGCGTCGTACGTGCGCGTGGAGCGCGAGAGGGAGACGGAGCTGATGGCCGACCGCTCGACGTTGAACCCGGGCGGGACGGGGACGCAGGCGCTCTTCGAGTACCTGCGCGAGGCGGGCACGGACGCCGTGCGCTGGCGCCGGCCGATGACCGCGCTCGCGGGCGCGGACAGGCCCGAGAGCCTCGTCATCGTCGGGCCGACGCGGCGCGTGATCGAGAAGGGCGAGGCCGAGGTCATCATCAACTGGGTCTCGGCCGGCGGCCGCCTCGTGCTCGTAGACCGCGAGCCGAACCCGCTGCTGCTGCCCGCGGTCGGGCGCTGGCGCGTCTACGCGCAGGCGGTCGAGTTCCCGGACTTCGACTCAGACCCGCACGACGCCGAGAACCTGACGCGGGGCGTGCCTTTGCTCGCGCCCGCGCAGCCCACCGCGCTCACGCGCAACGTCTCCGAGGTGACGCGCTCGCGCTTCGCCTCGCGCCTGCACATCCTCCGCTCCGGCGCGCAGCCGCCGCCCCGCGTCGCCGTCGGCATCGGCCCGCGCCGCGTCGTCACGCCCACGCCCACGCCCGAAGAGGAGGAGGAGGACATCTGGACTCCCGACGGCGAAGAGCGGCAGCCGCCCGCGCCGACGCCGCAGGGGAAGAGGGACGCGGGGCCCGACCTGAACGCGCCGGTGGTGCACGTGCAGGACGGGCGCGAGGGCGAGGGCGCGCTCGTCGTGGATTACGCTTACGGGCGCGGGCGCATCGTCGTGCTCTCCGACCCTTACGTCGTGTCGAACGCCGGCGTCAACCGCGCCGACAACCTCTTCCTCGCCGCGAACGTCGTCACGGGGGGCCTTCTGCGCGGGCGCGTCGCCTTCGACGAGTTCCACCAGGGCTACGGCGAGACGCAGAATCAAATCTTCGCCTACCTGCGCGGGACGCCCATCCTCTGGATATTCGGGCAGGGCGCGATAGTCGCGCTGGCTTTGGTGTGGACGCGGGGCCGCCGCTTCGCGCGCGCGGTGCCGGCGCCGCGCCCCGACCGCCGCTCGAAGCTCGAATTCGTCTCCTCGATGGCCGAGCTGCAACTGCGCGCGCGCGCCTACGACCTCGCGGTCGAGAACGTCTACCAGCGGACGCGCCGGGCGCTGGCGCGCTACGCCGGGCTCCCGGCGGCGGCCACGCCGGCGCAGATCGCCGAGCGCGTGGCCGCCCGCTCGGGGCGCGACCGCGCGGCGCTCGAAGCCACCTTGCGCGAGTGCGAGGACGCGGCGGCCGGCGCCCCGACGAACGCGCGGCGCGCGCTCCGCCTCGTCCGCGAGCTGCGCGAGCTGGAGCGCGACCTCCGCCTCCTCATGCGCTCGCGCGAAGTCCGACAGGCCGGCGCGCGCCCGAGGGACTGACCCGCGAAACTAGGCGCGGCCCGCCCGGACGGGGTATCCTGTGCGGCGCGCGCCTCAAGACCTCAAAAGGAGATGAAGCCGGTGTTCGAGACGTACACTTTCCCCTGTCCGAACTGCAACGAGATCATCAACGATTCGATGCGGGAGTGTAAGTACTGCCATGCGCCCATCGACCCGCAGGCGGCGCGCGCGGCCGGCGAGGTGCAGGCTCAAGTCAATCAGGCTTGCAGCGACGCGAGCTATACGAAGACGGCCGCCTACCTGATGCTCGTCTTCATGGGGCTCGACCTCATCCCACTCATCCCCCTCGTCTCGTGGGGCTTCCTCTTCACCTTCATCGCGGTCATCGTCATGATCGTCCGCTGGCAGGCGAAGTTCGGCGGCCTCCAGACACGCGACCCGGACTACAAGAACGCCAAGCTCTCGCGGAACATCGCGCTCATCCTGTGGATCGTCGCCATCCCCGTTAAGATCGTGGGGCATGTCATCGTCGCCGTCCTGATCAACATGCTTATGGGCTGAGGGGCGGCCCTCACGCGCTCTAAACACTTCTTCCCGAAAGGACAGTTGGGGCGGCCCGAAGTCGAGGCAGACCGCGGCCGCCCGTCACTTCTTCCAGATGCTTGAATACGTCCCCGCAACCGTCGAGCACATCCGCAGCGAGTTGGCCAAGGTCGTCGTCGGGCAGGACGCGGTAATCGAGCAGGTGCTGGTGGCGCTCCTCGCCGAGGGGCACGCGCTCGTCGAGGGCGTGCCGGGGACGGGGAAGACGCTGCTCGTCAAGACGCTGGCGCGCATCGTCGGCGCCGACTTCGGCCGCATCCAGTTCACGCCCGACCTCATGCCCTCGGACATCACGGGCACGAACGTCTTCAACACGGCGACGGCCAGTTTCTCCCTGCGCCGCGGCCCCGTCTTCACTGACATCCTGCTCGCCGACGAGATCAACCGCACGCCGCCGAAGACGCAGGCCGCGCTCCTCGAAGCGATGGAGGAGCGGCAGGTCACCATCGACGGCGAGCTGCACCGCCTCTCGCCGCTCTTCACCGTCCTCGCCACCGAGAACCCCATCGAGTACGAGGGCACCTACCCCCTGCCCGAGGCGCAGCTCGACCGCTTCCTCCTCAAGATCATCATCGACTACCCGACGCAGGAGGAGGAGGCGCGCGTCGTCTCGAACTGGGACTCGGGCTTCAGCGCGCGCCGGCTCGAACAGGTTGACGTGCGGCCGCTCCCCGAGCCCGAGGCCGTCATGCGCTGCCGCGCCGAGGTGCGCGCCGCGCGCATGGAGCCGGGCGTGCAGAGGTACCTGGTCGAGCTCGTCCGGCGCACGCGCGAGCACCCCTCGGTCGCCTACGGCGCGAGCCCGCGCGCGAGCGTCGCGCTCCTGCTCTGCGCGAAGGCGCTCGCCGCGATGGGCGGCCGCGACTTCGCCACGCCCGACGACGTGAAGGCCGTCGCGCTGCCCACGCTCCGCCACCGCATCTCCCTGCGCGCCGAGGCCGAGCTCGACGGCGCCACCCCCGACGCCGTCATCACGGACATCCTCAACACGGTGGAAGTCCCGCGCTGAAGTATGAAGGACTTCGAGCCGAGAGACCCCGACTTCGAGCGGCGCGTGCGCGGCAGCTTCGCGCGCCAGCGCGCGATGGAGACGTTCGGCGCGCGGCTCCTGCGCGTCGCGCCGGGCGAGGTCGAGCTCGGGTTCGAGTTCAGGGAGGAGTTCACGCAGCAGCACGGCTACCTGCACGCAGGGCTCGTGACGGCGATGGTGGACACGGCCTGCGGCTACGCGGCGCTCACGCTGACGGAGCCGGGCGCGGAGGTCTTGTCCGTCGAGTTCAAGCTCAACCTCCTCTCGCCCGCCGCGGGCGAACACTTCGTCGCGCGCGCACGCGTCCTACGCTCCGGGCGCAACATCACCGTCTGCGCGGGCGATGTCTACGCGCTCAAGGGTCACGACGAAAAACTCGTCGCGACGATGCTCGCCACGATGATGAAGGTCTTGAAACAGTAGACAGTAGACAGTAGAAAAAACTGTCGTCGCTCGAACCCTACGGCTGTCATCA
>DAIRFV010000101.1:0-18521 GCA_036794905.1 Pyrinomonadaceae bacterium
CCAACAGAGACCTCCGCGCCGCGCCTTGTAACCGGGACACTGTGGTGACTCCTCCTTGGTTGAAAGGATGAAGGGGGCAGGCAGTGGGTAGATGGCAGTAGGCAGTAGGCCGGTGGCGATTGTCGGTAGTTATCAGGCTCCCGGCCGCCGGAGTCGAAAACAACTCCGTCCGGCGATCCGCGCTGTTAACTGCCTACTGCCTACTGCCTACTGCCTACTTCATCTCCCATCCTTCCGGATGCCGGGCTAGTTGCCCGCGCCCGGGTTGTCGGCCGGGCGGGCCATGTTCGGGCCGCCCTGGATGAGGCCGCGGTTGACGAGCACCTTGACCTCGACGCGGCGGTTCTGCTCGCGCCCCTCGCGCGTCGTGTTGTCGGCGACGGGCTGCAACTCGCCGAAGCCGAACGGCGTGATGATGCGGCGCAGCGGGATGTTGTGGCTCTCGACGAGGTAGCGGATGACGGCGTCGGCGCGGCGCTGGCTGAGCCGGCGGTTGGCCTCCGTCGAGCCGTCGGCGCTGGCGAAGCCCGAGACCTCAAGCACGTAGCCCTTGGCCTGCAACGCCTGCTGCGCGATCTGGTCGAGCTTCGACTTGCTGTCGGCCGAGAGCACGGCGCTCCCGACGCGGAAGAGGATGCTCGTGTTGTTCTGCACCTGGTAGTCGTCCAGGGCCGAGATGCGCTCGTTGGTGGCGCTGACGCCCGCGACGGCCATGTCGGCCGTCTCCTGGGCGGCCTTCGCGCCGCCGCGCGCGGCGTTCGAGACCGCGGCCAGCTCGTCCAACTGACCCGACAGGCGCGTCGCGTTCTGCTCGACCTCGCCGATGCGCGACTCGGCCGCGCCGACGCGGTTCTCGACCGGCACGACGTTGGCCTCGACCGTGCGCGCGGTGCGGAGGTCGGCGTCCTTGAAGCGGATCTTCTCGGCGACGAGGTTCGAGCCGTCGCCGCGCCCCTCGACTTCGAGGTTAAGGCCGCGCAGGATGGCGGTCACGCCGTAGTTCGTGCCGCCGCGCAGGAAGCCGCCCGAGGTCTTGATGCTGGTGCCGTTCGTCAGCGAAACGGTCGTCAAGACGCCGTTGGCGTCCTGGACGACGAAGGAGTCGGCGTCGCGGCGGGTGACGACGCCCTTGATCTTCATCTTCTGACCCGAGGCGACGGTGCGCGTGTTGCCGCCGCCGCTGCCCGTCCCCTGTGCGAAGACGGCGGGCGAGGCCGCGAGCGCCAGCGCGAAAGTAAGTGCGATGAATCTGACTCTGGTCGAAACGTTGCTCATCTTTATCCCTCTCCGTTCGTGCGAAAGTCCGTCGGGAAACTTCGCGCGCCCTCGGGCCGCCGCCCCTCCGCTTCGTGGCGAACGCCCGCCCCCCTCTGACCTGTCGGGTCAGCGCCCAAACTCTTGGGCCGCCGGAGCGCATGGGAGTCCCTCCGAGTAATCTGCCTTGCGAGGTTGTTCTCCGAATCTTTGCCCGGATTTTGAGCGAACCGCGGAAAGCAGTCAAGCGGTTTGACTAACGCGAAGGCGAAATTGGTTGCGCCAGGGCGATTTATCACCCAATCGCTACGACTCCGCAACAATTTCGGGCTGGAAGGCGCGCTCACGAACACTTCTACTCGCCCCCAGACTTCATCAACTCCCAGGCAACAGGCTCGCAACAAACGCCGCGTTAAGGGCCGACCGTATCGTGGATGTTCGGACACGATATGGTGCCAGGCACGCCGGTTTCATTACACGCGTCAACGGCCGTTCGGCGCGGCCGTTTCGTTTAACTTACCTGCCTGTAACCTTAAGGCAGACGGCTCCGACAAAGAGGCCCGGCGGCACGGCCTTTGCGAAAGTTATTGGGGATACCTTCTAGCGCAACGGAGATGTAATAAACATGAACATTCGTCATAACGACATCAAGCTCTGGCCTCACCTGACGTTGGTCTTTCTCGTCTGCGCGGCGCTCGGCGGGGTCGCCGCCGCGCTCTGGATGAGGCACGAGCCGAAGGCTGAGGCGCTGGCCCTCCCGCACGCCGCGCGCGTCGAGCGCGTGGACGGCGAGGTGGGCTTGAGCCGCGACCTCGCGGCCGACGCGGAGGACGAAGCCAACTGGACGGAGTTGACTGCGAACACGCCGCTCACCACGGGCGACCGGCTCTACGCGCGTGACGACTCGCGCGCGTCGCTCGCCTTCACGGGGCGCAACTTCGCCACCATTGACCCCAACTCTTCGCTCGACGTGGTCTCGCTCTCCGACCGGCGCACGCAGTTGGCGCTGCGCGAAGGCTCGGCCATCTTCGACATCGGCGCGCTCGCGCCCGGCGAGCTGTTCGAGGTCGCCACGCCCTACGGCGCCGTGGACTTCGAGGAGCCCGGCCTCTACCAGATGGGCTACAACGACGACGGCTCGGCCTTCGTCTCGGTGCTGAGCGGGCTGGCGCAGGTGGTGGGCCTCGCCGGCAGCGGACAGATCAGCAAGGGCGAGATGTTGACGCTCCTCGGCCAGACGGCCGCGCAGGTCGCGCTCTCGCGCCTGAGCCCCGACTACGCGGGCGGCCTCGTGGACGACTACTACGGCTACCGCTACCCGGACTATTACGACGGACGCTACAGCGACTACAACGCGTACCTGAACGACCCCGACTACTACGACCCTTATAGCCGTTACCAGAGCTACCAGTACGTGCCCGCGTCGGTGCCGGGCGCGTACGACCTCGACTACTACGGCGACTGGCAGAACCTCGACGGCCACGGCTACGCGTGGAGCCCGCGCGTCGACGAGGGGTGGGCGCCGTACCGCGACGGCTCGTGGATGCTCGACGACCCGCACGGGCTGACGTGGGTGTCGAACGAGCCCTGGGGCTACGCGCCGTACCACTACGGCCGCTGGGTGAACGCGGGCGACCGCTGGTACTGGGTGCCGGACGGCTCGAACACGCAGCCCGCTTACTCGCCCGCGCTCGTCTCCTTCCTGCCCGTGACGGGGGCGAACCAGATCGGCTGGGTGCCGCTCGCGCCCGGCGAGCAGTACGTGCCGGCCTACTACGACGCCAACTGGCAGCCGCACTACGTCGGCGACTATGACGCGCCGGAGCGCGTCGTCAACCTGGGCGCGCCGGGCGGCGTGACGGTCGTCGCGTTTGACGACTTCGGGCGCGTCATCAATTCGGACTCGCTCGCGCGCTTCGACCCGCGCGCGTTCGAGGGCGCCCGCCCGCTGCGCGACCCGCTCTCGAACGCGGTGCTGCGGCAGATGTCTCTGACGCGCGCCATCGAGCGCCGCGGCTTCGTGCTGCCGCCGGGGCTCGCGAAGAAACTCGACGACACGCAGGTCTACGCGAGCGCGCCGCCGCAGAGGTTCAGGGATGAGAGATTCAGGGGCGGCCGCAACGACGTGGCGCGCAGGCTCCGCGTCGAGGCCGTGCCCGAGAAGCAGAAGCGCGAGAAGCTGAAGTTCAACGACCGGCGACAGGAGCCCGTCCAGGCGGCCGCGCCCGCGCGCGGCTTCGAGCAGACACGCGGTCGCGCGCGCGAAAACCGGCGTGAGGATAAGCGGCAGGAACGCGCCGCACGCGGGCGCGACTCCTGGACGCGCCCCGTGAGCCCGCAGGCCGAGAGGGTGGCGGCGCGAGCCCAGGAGTCCGCGCGCGGCGAACGCGCCGCGCAGCAGCGACAGGCGCAGCAGGCGCAGGCCGCCTTCGAGCGCCAGCGCGGGGCCGAGCAGCGACAGCAGCAGCGCTTCGAGGCGCAGCGCCAGTCGGAAGCGCGCGCGAACGCACAGCGCCAGGCCGCGCAACAGGCCGCGGCGCAGAGGGCGCAGCAACGCCAGGAGCAGATGCGCGCGCACCAGCAGCAGCAGCAGCGCGCGCGTCCCGAGCGCCCGCAGCAACAGCAGCGCATGCGCGCCGAGCGCCCGCAGCAGCAACAGCAGCAGCGCCCGGCCATGCAGTCACCGCGCGGCCAGGAGCGTAAGCAGCAACAGTCCCACGCGGGCGGCCCGCCGTCCGGCGGCGGAGGCGGCGGCAAGTCCCAAGGTCAGGGACGCGGCGGCGGCGGCGGTAAGGGTAAAGGAAAACCCTAGGCCGTCAACGTTACCTTGAAGACGCGAAGACCCGGAGCGTTTGATTCGGAATCTCGAATCAAACGCTCCGGGTCTTCGTCTTTAATTGCAGTCGGGTGCGCCCGCCACGTCGGGGCAAGCAGGTCAGAACCACCCGCGGTAGCGGGTGGGTCGTTGATGCCCGACCGCGCCGCGGCGCAGAGGCCCACCCGCTACCGCGGGTGGTTCTGACCCGGTCGCGTCGCTCGAAATCTCTTCCGGCTTACATTCGCTCAAAAACCCAATTCGGGGTTGGACTGGAAGACGCTCGGCGGGAGCCGGCGTTGGGTGCCGGGGACTTTGAGACGGCGCTTGAGGACGAAGTCGAAGAGCAGCGGGTTGAAGTGATAAATCTCCCGCAGGGAGGCGCGCTCCTCCGCGTCGATGTAGCCCGCGCGCACGAGCGGCTTCGTCCTGATGAGCACGTTGATGGCGGGCAGAGGGTAGTCGCTGCCGTTGACGAGGCGTCGGTGTATGTCCTCCCGCGCGATGACGGTCGAGAGCGGCTCGCCGATGCGGTTGAACTGCGTCATCGCGGAGATGTCGCCGAAGACCAGCCCGTCGTAACGCTTGTCTTCCAAAAGGCGCATGAACAACCGGAAGTTGTGCGTGCGCCTCCTCTCTTTGTCGTCGAGGTCTTCGTTGTGGCCCAGCCCCGCGCAGTGCGCGACGATGGTCCTGACGCCGTGGTCGAGCGCGCGGCGCAGCAGCAGCGGGTTGCCGAGGCGCTGATCCTCTTCCGCCTCGACGGCCTTCTCCTCGCCGCCGTGGCTGAGGAGGACGAGGCCCAGTTCTTTCATCTTCCGGTAGAACGGGTCGCACGCCGCGTCGGACGGGTCGATGCCCATCGCGTTCGGCAGCCACTTGACCATGCGTCCGCCGCGCCCCGCCCACTTCCCCAACTCTTCGACCGCGTCGCGGCGGTAAGGGTTGACGGAGATGACGGGCTCGAACAAGTCCGGGTGCCCGGCCGCGAGTGCGAAGACGTATTCGTTGGGGACGTAAAATTCCGTCTTCGCCAGATTCTCAGTCCCGCCGCGGTCGTAGTGCTTGTCGAACGCGAGGAGGCGATACTTGCCGTGGGGCTCGATGTGGCGCACGAGGCTCACCAGCCGCTCGGCGAACTCCAGGTCGGCGCGCCCCACGTCCTCGACGCCCGCGGCGCTGAGGTAGACGCCGAACTTGAGGCGGTGGAGCGGGTGCCGCCAGCTCCGCATCTTCGGGTTGACGAGGTTACTGGTTCCGCCCGCGCCGATGCCCGCCACGTGCGTGTGGTAATCGACGAGGCGCGCCGGGTCTACGTCAGAGAAGGCCTCTTTGACGAGGTCGGACGCCTTAGAACTCAGCCCGTCCTTCAGCTCCTCGGGACGGTGCGTGAAGGCGCCGCCGGCGTGCTTGAGCAGGCACATGATTTAAGTTTAAGCCTCCGGGTGGTTCCGCCCCGACGAAACGCGGCGGCCGCCTCCCGCCCGCCCGCGCGTGCCGTGGAGGCCGCGCGCGGGCGGGCGGGAGACGGCCGCCATCCACTACCGCTTCGCCCCCCGCTTCAGACGGTGAACTGGCCGGCTTCGAGAATCTCCTTGACGTAGGAGAGGAAGCGCTCGGCGTCGGCGCCGTCGATGATGCGGTGGTCGAAGGAGAGCGCGAAGTAGGCCATGTGGCGGACGGCGATGACATCCTCGCCGTCCTCGGTCGTGATGACCCGGGGGCGCTTCTCGATGGTGCCGACGCCGAGGATGGCGACCTGCGGCTGGTTGATGATCGGCGTGCCGAAGAGGCCGCCGAAGACGCCCGGGTTGGTGACGGTGAAGGTGCCGCCCGCCACCTCGTCGGGCTTGAGCTGCTTGGCGCGCGCGCGTTCGGCGAGGTCGTTGGCGGCCTTCGCCAGCCCCGCGATCGAGAGGTCGTCGGCGCGCTTGATGACGGGGACGATCAGGCCCCAGTCGAGCGCGACGGCCATGCCGAGGTTGACGTCGCGCTTGTAGATGACCTGGTCGCCCGCGACCTGCGAGTTGAAGATGGGGAACCGTCTTATGGCCTGCGTGATGGCCTGGAAGATGAAGGGCATGTAGGAGAGCTTCGTCCCCACCCTCTGTTGGAACTCGGCCTTCTTCTGCTCGCGCAGGCGGTGGACGCGCGTCATGTCGATCTCGTAGAAGGTGGCGACGTGCGCGCTGGTGCGCTGCGACATCGTCATGTGCTCGGCGATCTTCTTGCGCATGACCGACATCGGCTCGACGCGGTCGCCCTCGCCGGGCTGCGCGGCCGGGGGTTGGGGCTGTGAAGGCGGCGGCGGCTGCGGCGCGCGCGCCTCGGCCTGCGGCGGCGCGGCGGCGGCGGCCTGCGCGGGCGACATGGCCGCGCCCGACTCGATGTAGCTGAGGATGTCGTTCTTCGTGACGCGGCCGCTGGCGCCCGTGCCTTCGAGCCGCGAGATGTCTACGTTGTGCTCGGCGGCGATCTTGCGCACGAGCGGGCTTGAGCGCGTGCGGCGCAGCTCCTCGGCCGTGCTCTCGGCGGCCGGGCGCGTGTCGGCGGCCGACGCCGTCTGCGCGGAAGTGCCCGCCGACGGAGGCTGCGCGGGGCTCGGCGGCTCGACCGGGGGCGCGGGCTGCGGCGCGGCGACGCGCTGCTGCGGGGCGGGCGGCGGCGGCGGCGGCGCAGGCGCGGAGGCCGCGGCCTGGCTCGCGGGCGCGGCGGCGGCCTCCGGCTTCGGGGCTTCGGCGGGCGGCGCGGCGGGCGGCGCGGCGGCCGCGGCTTCGCCGGCCTCGCCGATGTAGGCGACGACCTTGTTGACTTCGACCGTGTCGCCCTCCTTGAAGAGGACTTCGGTCAACGTCCCGGCCGCGGGGCTGGGAATCTCCGCGTCAACCTTGTCGGTCGAAATCTCGAAGAGCGGCTCGTCGCGCTCGACGCGGTCGCCGACCTGCTTCAGCCAGCGCGTAATCGTCCCCTCCGCGATGGACTCGCCCATCTGCGGCATCACCACTTCCGTTGCCATATGCTCACTCCGTTCGCGTGAACCGTAAACCGTCAACCGTGACGAGATAAAATCCGGTTCTTACTCGTCACGGTTGACGGCTCCCCGTTCACGGCTTTTATTCTGCCGTCGTCGGGTCGATCATGCGCCTGATCTCGGAGACGCGGTTGGCGGGGAAGCCGCCGCGCCGTGCGTGTTCGCGCACGGCCGCCTCGTCCGGGGCGATGTAGACGCAGTAGACCTTGTCGCCCGTGACGTAGCTCTCGACCCACTGAATCTGGGGCCCCATCTCTTGCAGCACGCCGCAAGACTTCTGCGAGATGGCCTGCAACTCCTCACCCGACAGGTCGCCCGCGCCGGGGATTTCGCGTTCGATGAGAAACTTCGGCATGACTTGCTCCTTTATAAGCTGTAGCTGTTGGCTCTTAGCTCTTGGCCTTTAGCTTTTGGTTTGGCTAAAGGCCAAGAGCTAAGAGCCAACAGCTTCTTCAATACGCGGCCAACTTGCGCGCGGCCTCCAGAACGTCTTTGACCTGCGGCAGGTGGTACTCTTCGAGCGGCGGCGAGTAGGGCACGGGCGTGTCGGTCGCCGCCACGCGCACGACGGGCGCGTCGAGCCACTCGAACGCCTCGCCCACGATGGTCGCGGCGATCTCGCCGCCGATGCCGCCCGTCTGCGAAGCCTCGTGCAGGATCAAGACCTTGCTCGTCTTCTTCGCCGTCGCGAGGATCGCCTCCCTGTCCATCGGCGCGAGCGTGCGCAGGTCTAAGACCTCAACGTCCAGGCCCTCTTTCTCCAACTCCTCGGCGGCGTCGAGCGCCGTCAGCGTCTGCGCGCCGAAGGTGATGATCGAGAGGTCGGCGCCGGCGCGCCGCACGCGCGCCTTGCCGATCTCGACCGTGTAGTCGTCCTCGGGAATCTCCTCGCGCAGGCGCGGCAGGCGGTAGAGCTTCTTGTGCTCGAAGAAGAGGACGGGGTCGGGGTCGCGGATGGCGGCCTTGATGAGCCCCTTGGCGTCGTAGGCCGTCGAGGGCTCGACCATCTTGAGGCCCGCCGTGTTGAGGAAGAACGCCTCGGCGTTCAGAGAGTGGAACGGCCCCGAGTGGACGCCCGCGCCGCAGGGGCCGCGGAAGACCGTCGGCAGCCCCGCGCCCCAGCGGTAGCGGCACTTGGCGGCGTAGTTCGTCAGCATGTCGAAGGCGGGCGAGATGAAATCGATGAACTGGAACTCGGCCACCGGGCGCATCCCCATCAAGGCCGCCCCGCACGCCGCGCCGACGATGGCCGCCTCCGAGATGGGCGTGTCGATGACGCGGCCCTCGCCGAACTCGCCGAGCAGGCCGTCCGTCACCTTGAACGCGCCGCCGTAGGCGCCCACGTCCTCGCCGATGAGGAAGACGTTGGGGTCGCGCTCCATCTCCTCCCAAAGGCCCTGCCGGATGGCCTCGACGAACGTCACCACCCCGCCGCGCTCCGGCCGGTTCGACTTGTGCTCTTTCCTGGTTGCCGTTGACATCTGCTTCTAGTTTTCCAGAACCTTCGGGCGGAAGGCGGGGGGGACGACCGTGTTGTCGAAGACGTTGTGGGCGGCCTTCTCCGCCTCGGGCATGGGGGAGGATTCGGCCCAGGCCGAGTCCTCTTCGATCTCGCGGCGCACGTCGGCGACGATCTCGTCGAGTGTATCCTGCGTGGCGACGCCCTGCGCGAGCAGGTGGCGCTGGAAGCGGTCGAGGGGGTCGCGCTTCTCCCAGTGTTCCAGCTCGCCCGCGGGGATGTAGCGCTGGTCGTCGTGCTCGGCGTGACCCTTGCGGCGGTAGGTCTTGGCCTCGATGATGCAGGCCCCGCCGCCGCCGCGCGCGAAGTCGGCCGCGCGCCTCATCACTTCGTAGCAGGCGACCACGTCGTTGCCGTCCACGACGTAGCCGGGGATGCCGTAGCCGGCGGCCTTGTCGGCGAGGTTGGCGACGGCCGTCTGCTTCGACGTGGGCGTCGAGTAGGCGTACCAGTTGTGCTCGGCGACGATGATTAAGGGCAGGCGCTGGACGGCGGCGAAGTTGAGCCCCTCGTGGAAGGCGCCCGTGCTCATCCCGCCGTCGCCGATGTAGGCGACGGCGACCGTGTCCTTCTGCTGCATCCGCGCGCCGAGCACGATCCCGCTCATCACGGGAATCATGTCGCCGAGGTGCGAGATGGGGCCGATGAAGCCCCTCTCCATGTCGCCGAAGTGGATGTTGAGGTCGCGCCCCTCCGAAGGCCCCCAGGCCTTCGCCATGTACTGCGCGAAGATGGCGCGCGGCCGGATGCCCTTGACGAGCACCGCGCCGAGGTCGCGGATCAGGGGCGAGATGAAGTCCTGCGGCGCGAGCGCGTAGGCCGTCCCGACCGCGGTCGCCTCCTGCCCCAGGGAGCGGAAGACGCCGCCGACCACCTTCGTCTGCCGGTAGAGGTTGACGAGCCGTTCTTCGACGAGGCGCGTGAGCTGGAGCCAGCGGTAGAGTTCGAGCAACTGCTCGGGCGCGAGCGTCGTCTCGCTCGTGCAGATGACCTCGCCCCGCTCGTTCAGGGGGTCTGCGACCCGCAGCGCCTCGGCGCGCGGCGGCGGGAGGAAGATGAAAGGCCCGGCGGCGGCGTTGGCGTTCGAGCCCTGCTGCTGCGGCGGCGGCGCGCCGGCCTCTTTCGCCTGGCCCTTGGCGCCCTTGCCGGCGCGGGTGGAAGTTTTAGCCGTCATAGTCGAATCAAAGTTGAGGGCGAAGTGTAAGGCAGTCAACCACAGAGGCACAGAGACACGGCTGAAGAACAGAGCTTTAAGTTTTCAGCCGTGTCTCTGTGCCTCTGTGGTTGACTATGCACACATTACTCTCAAGATAAAGAAGGAACGAGCCCTCACAAACTAGAAATGAATGGTCAGGCCGTGGATGCCCTCGGCGGCCTCCATGACGGCCTCGGAGACGGTCGGGTGCGCGTGGATGACGCGGCCCAGCTCGTCGGCCGTCGATTCGAGGTGGAGCGCGACGATGGCCTCGTGGATGATCTCGGTCGCGTGCGGCCCGATGATGTGGACGCCGAGCAGCTCGTCGTACTTCTTCTCGCTGACGACCTTGACGAAGCCCTCCTCCTCGCCGAGGATCCTGGCCTTGCCCGAGGCCGAGAAGGGGAACGTCGCCGACTTCACGTCGTAGCCCAGCTCCTTCGCCTTCGCCTCGGTCAGGCCGACGGACGCGACCTCCGGGTCGCAGTAGGTGCACGAAGGCACGTGGCGCAAATTGATGGGCTGCGCCTTCTGGCCGGCGATCTGCTCGACGGCGAGGATGCCCTCCTTCGACGCGAGGTGCGCGAGCCAGGGGGTCGGGATCACGTCGCCGATGGCGTAGACCCCGGCCTCGCCCGTCCGGCAGAACTCGTCCACCTGTATCGCCCCGCGCTCGACCTTGATCTTCGTCCCTTCGAGCCCCAACCCTTCGAGGTAAGGCATGCGCCCGACGGCGACCAGCAGCATCTCGGCTTCGAGCGTCACGTCGCCGCCCTTCGCGTCCTTGCCCGTGACGCGGACGCCCGCGTCCGTTCTCTCGACCTTCTCCAACTTCGTCCCCGTCAGACACTTGAGGCCGCGCTTGCGGAACGACTGCTCAAGCGTTTTGGAAATCTCCTCGTCTTCGAGCGGCATGATGCGCGGGAGGAGTTCCACCAGCGTCGTCTCCGCGCCGAAGCGCGAGTAGACGGAGGCGAACTCGGTGCCGACCGCGCCCGAGCCCATGACGATGAGCGACTTGGGCACCTTTTCGAGTTCGAGGATGTGGTCGGAGTTGACGACGCGCTCGCCGTCGGTCTCGAAGCCGGGGATGGGGCGGACGACCGAGCCGGTGGCGATGATGATGTTCTTCGAGTCAATGGCCTGCGCCTGGCCGTCCTCGCCCGTCACCTCGACCTTGCCGGGCAGCGCCAACTTCCCCGTGCCCTTGAAGACCGTGATCTTGTTCTTCTTCATCAGGAACTCGATGCCCTTCGAGTTCTTCAACACGACCTTCTGCTTGCGCTTCTGCACGTCGTCGAAGGCGAGCCGCACGTCGGAGACCTGCACGCCGAAGTCGGCCAGCCCCTTGTGCGCCAGCTCGTAGTGGTGCGCCGACATCAGGAGCTGCTTCGTCGGGATGCAGCCGCGCAGCGTACACGTCCCGCCGAGCCGCTTGTCCTTCTCGACGAGCGCCACCTTCAGCCCCAACTGCGCCCCGCGTATCGCGGCCACGTACCCCCCCGGCCCCGACCCGATCACCGTCACGTCGAACTGTTCCGTAGACAAATCTGTTTCTCCTGAAAAAAACCGTGAACCGTGAACCGTAAACCGTGACAAGAGAAAGCCACGCTCTTCATCTTGTCACGGTTTACGGTTCACGGTTTACGCATCTGTTGAAGTTTTTCAAAAGGCATTATAGACGCCCGCGCCCTTTTACTCCAAAGGGGTCTTCGGGTCAGCGGAACAGCGCGTCGTAGTCGCCGATGAGCCGTTCGAGCCGCGCCTTCAGCTCCGCGTCGCGCGCCGCCTCGTCCGCGTACCTGACCTGAAGGCGGTGGACGCGGACGGTGCCGTCCGCCTCGACCTCCATCAGACGCCTCTTCGCCTCCGCGTCCTGCCTGAGTGCGGCGACGCTCGCGCCCAAATCGTTCTTGCGCGCGTCGAGGAGCGCCTGCGCCTCCGCCAATCCCGCCTTCGTGTCCCCGGCCCGCTCGACCTTCGCCAGCAGCTCGTCGGTGAACGCGTTGAGCGTCTTGACGGCCGCCTCCGCGCCGCCGCTGACGGGGCCGACGCCGCCCGCGCCCGCGCCGATGCCGCCGGCGTTGCCGGTGCCCGTGTAAGACCAGCTACAGCCCGCGAGCGCGAGCCCGCACGCGAGCGCCGTCAAAATGTGCGCCAACCTTCTCCGCATCACGTACTCCACAGGGAATCGGGGAAGCGCTATGATGTAGCAAACCGTCGAAACGAAAGTCAAACCCCTGGGAGGCCGCGCCGCACACATGAAGCACACCGAAGGATTCCTGAGACTCACGGCCGACGCCCGTTCGCGCGTCCGCGAGGTGGATGTCGCACAGACCCTCGAACGCCTGAGCGGGGGCGCGCGCCTCGTAGACGTGCGCGAGGACAACGAGTGGCAGCGCGGCCACGCCGCCGGGGCCGAACACCTGGGCCGCGGCGTCATCGAGCGCGACATCGAGACAGCCGTCCCGGACCACACGGCGGAACTCATCCTCTACTGCGGCGGCGGCTATCGCTCGGCGCTGGCCGCCGACAGCCTCCAACGCATGGGCTACACCAACGTCTATTCGTTGGCCGGCGGCTGGAGGGCCTGGCAGGACGCGGGCGCGCCCGTCGAGGGCGAGGCTTAGGGTCGAGGGCGAGGCTTAGAGTCGAGGGCGAGGCTTGGGGTCGAAGCCACGGCGGGCGGCACCCCTGTTCCCGCCCGCGCGCGTTCGGCGTATAATCGCGGCCGTCCTTCAAAGCCCCGCGCGGGCTTCAGAAACCAGCCGCAGGTGCTCTCGTCAGAGGAGGTGTCGCTTGAACGCTCCGCAGGCCGCCGGCCGCCGCTTCGTCGTCCTCACGCTCGCCGCGCTCGCGCTGCTCGTGTTCGCGCCGCGGGCGCGCGCGCAGGGCATGGACTCTTCGCAGGCGCTCATCAAGCTGATGGAGCAGCGCCGGGAGATGTCGAGCCGCGCCGTCAGCGAGACGCAGCGACGCCGCTTCGAGGAGGGCAAGTCCGACACGGTCTTCCCCTCGGACGCGAGCAAGGCGGGCGCGCGCCCCGGCGTCGTGCGCGCCGTCTCGCCCGAGGAGCGCAAGGCGCTCGCGCACAACGAGCGCGGGCTCGAACACTTCGCCAAAGGCAAGATCGAGCAGGCCGTCAGGGAGTACCACGAGGCCATCCGCGCCTACCCCGCGCTCGCGCCCGCGCACAACAACCTCGGGAGCGCGCACTTCGCCGCCGCGCGCTTCGAGGAGGCCGCCGCCGCCTTCCGCCGCGCCGCCGAGCTCGACGCCGGCTACGGGCAGGCGCACTTCAACCTCGCGCTCACGCACCTCAAGCTCGGCCGCGAGCGCGAGGCCGAGGCCGCTTTGCAAACGGCGCTGCGCGCTTACTACACGACGGGCGACGAGCACTTCAAGGCCGGCCGCCTGAAGGAGGCCGAAGAGTCCTACCGCGGCATGCTCCAGATCGACCCCGAATACGCGCCCGCGCTCCTGCGCCTCGGCCTCGTCTGCAACGACGCGGGCCGCTTCGAGGAGGCGGCCGCCCACCTCCGCCGCGCCGCCGAACGCCAGCCCGCCAACCCCTACGCCCACGAAGGACTCGCCGAAGCACTCTATAACTTAGGCAGACACGAAGAGGCCGCCGCCGCCGCCGAACGCGCCCTCAAACTCTCCCCCGACGCCCCCGCCGCACACTACTTCGCCGGCCTCGCCCGCGCCGCCCTCGGCCAACGCGACGCCGCCCTCGCCCACCTCGCACGCCTCCAACAACTCAACTCCCCCGACTACGCCCAACTCCTCTCCGACATCATCGAGAAGAAGACGCCGGCCAAACAGTAGCCGCCGACACCGCCTCACCCTATGGCCGACGAAACAGATTACGCACACGACCTCTTCATCAGCTACAACCGCGCGGACGAGGAGTGGGCTGAACAACTGGCCGCGCGCCTTGAGCGGGAAGACTACCGAGGACGCAAGCTCAAGGTCTTCTTCGCCCCGTGGGACATTCCGCCCGGCGAGTACATCACGGCGAGCCTCGAAGAGGCGCTGCCCCAAAGCCGCAAGGTCGCCCTCGTCGTCACGCCCGAGGCGATGCGTTCGGAGTGGGTGAGGATAGAACGACTCGTCACAATCCACATCGACACCGAAGAGCACAAGCGACGATTAATCCCCCTCTACCGGCGTGCCCCCGATAACCTGCCCGCGCTCCTTCGCGGCATCAAGGCAATCAACTTCGAGGACGACGCGCAGTTCGAGAAGGGTTATCGGGAGCTTCTCGCAGTCGTCAGAGGCGAACCCCTTCCGCGCGGTGAGCGTGGCGAGGCTTTGAAAGGTATGCTGCCCCCCTCTTCAATCCCGCGCCCACCGTCGTTCGGCTTCGTAGCCCGCCGCGACGCGCAGGGGCGCGACATCGTCGGGCGTCTGCGAGAAGAACTCGCGCCGGGACGCGACCAACTCGTGACGCTCTCCGGCCCCGGAGGCATCGGCAAGACGACGCTCGCCGCGCAGGCGGCGCGCGAGTTGCACGAGACGTACGGCCGCCGCGTCGTCTGGAGCAGCGCCGACGGGCGCGCCGACTTCATGTTCCCCTCCCTGCTCGACGACATCGCCACGCAGCTCGGCCGCGCAGACCTGCGCACGCTCGCGCCCTCGGAGAAGGAGGAGCAGGTGCGCGCGCTCGTCGCCGGGGCGCTGGCCGTGCTCGACAACTACGAGACGGTCGCAGAGGCTGAACAGAGACGCATCGAGGCGTGGTTCAAACAGACTCAGTGCTCCGCCCTCTTCACCTCCCGCCCCAAAGTCCCCGACACCGTCTTCGTCCCCGTCTCCGCCATGTCGCGCGAGGAGGCCGCGGAGTTCTTAGAGAAGCTGACCGCGCAGACGCAAGACCCGCCGCTCTTCACCCCTGAAGTACGCGAACGCGTCTTCGAGACGGCCGAAGCCAACCCGTACGTCATGCAGTGGGTGGTCGGCCAGATAGACCTGGCGCAGGAGCCGGGCGCTGTGCTTGAAGAGCTAAAGCACGGCGAGGGCGACGCTGCGCGCCGTGTGTTCGACCGCTCCTTCGACCTACCGCTGCTAGGCGACGATGGGCGCGACACACTACTCGCCCTCTCCCTGTTCGCGCCAAGCGCCACGCCCGACGCGCTCGCCGCGGCGGCCGGGTTCAACGACGGGCGCGTGCGCGAGGCAATCAAGAATCTCCGCCGGCTCTGGCTAATTAAGGGAGTAGACGGCAACCGCCGCCTCGCCGTCGAAGGCTTGACGCGCACGCTGGCCGCCGCCCGCCTGTTGAAAGACCCGCGTGCCGACGAGTTCCGCCGCCGCTTCGTCGCCTACTTCCTCGACTACACCGAAGAGCGCCAAGAACCGACTGCCGAAAACTACGACGCGCTGGAAGTGGAGAAAGATAATCTGCTGGGCGCGTCGGAGGTGGCATTAGCTTCCGGAGACCTGTGGAGCGTCACGCGAATGGCATTCGCTCTGGCGAGGATCGACACAGGAATGCTGGGCGTGCGCGGCTACTGGGGTGAAGCAGTAAAACTTGGCGAGCAGGCGCTGCAAGCGGCACGTTCTTTACAGGATGAAGTGCGGATTGCGGGTCTCTTGCACAACTTAGCCATGATGTATCAGAACCTCGGAGAGCTTGCCGAAGCCCGCCCCCTCTATGACGAGAGCCTTGAAATCAATAAGAGGCTCAGCAGTCAGGGCGGCGTCGCCATCTCCCTGCATCAGTTGGGTATGCTCGCTCAGGATGAAGGCAAACTAGAAGAGGCGCGCCGCCTCTTCGACGAGAGCCTTGGGATCAATAAAAAACTCGGCGAACAGGTTGCCGTCGCCAACACCCTGAACGAGTTGGGCAGGCTCGCGCAAAATCGGGGCGAGTTCGAAGAGGCGCGCCGCCTCTTCGACGAGGGCCTTGAGATTGCTAAGAGGCTCGGCAACCAAGGCGTCGTCGCCCTCACTCTGCACAATCTAGCGGCGCTCGCGCAGGGACAAGGCGAACTCAAAGAGGCGCGCCGCCTCTTCGACGAGAGCCTTGAGATCGCCAAGAGTCTCGTTGACCAGGGCGGCGTCGCCATAACCCTGCACGAGTTGGGCAGGCTCGCGGAGGGGGAGGGTGATATGAAGAGGGCGGCGCGGCTGTTTCGGGAGGCGCTGGGTATCTTTGAGAGGCTAGGTTCGCCGAGGGCGGAGATTGCGCGGCGGAGTCTGGCGCGGGTGGAGGGTGAGGATTCTTGAAGCGAGTCAGGGAGTTGGCGTGTTGGCGGAGAAGTTTGTCGGGTTTCGTGTGGGGGATGGGTGGAGAGTCGTCCGGCCCCGTAGCGTGTCGTAAAACCCGGCGGCGGTGCTGGCCGGTGCCGTAATGGAGTGGGACGGGGCCGTATTTACGTGAGACTTGTCCGTGTCGGGGCGTCAGAGGCCGTATCGGCGTGCGCGGCGGGCGTGTTGGTGCGTGCCGGGGCCGTGTCGGCGTGGAAAAGTCCGTGCGGGCGTGCGCGGTACACGTATTCGTGTGTGCCGGGGTCGTGCGGGCGCGCGCGCGTGTCATATTGAAGTGTGCGGGTGCCGTGCGGGCGCGGAAAAGCCCGTGTCGGAGCGTGCGGGTGCCGTGGCGGGCCGGAAAAGTTTGTACGGGCGGGTGACGGCCGGGGGCGCTGACGTGTGGCGGGCGTGGGTGTAAAATCGGAGGCGTAAAGCTCTCTTACTTTGACGGACGAGGAATCGTGTGATGGCTAACGAGGCGACGGGGCAGAGGGCGGCGGGGACGAGAATCGAGTCGGACTCGATGGGCGAGATCGAGGTGCGCGCGGACAGGTACTGGGGGGCGCAGACGGAGCGCTCGCTGCACCACTTCAACATCGGGTTCGACGTGATGCCGCGCGAGATGGTGCGCGCGCTGGGACTCCTGAAGAAGGCCGCGGCGCGGGTCAACGAGGAGTTGGGGAAGCTCCCGCCGGACAAGGCGCGCCTGATCGAAAGGGCCGCGGACGAAGTCATCGAAGGCAAACTGGACGAACACTTCCCCCTGCGCGTGTGGCAGACGGGGTCGGGCACGCAGACGAACATGAACGCGAACGAGGTCATCTCGAACCGCGCCATCGAGATGGCGGGCGGCGAGCTGGGGAGCAAGCAGCCCGTCCACCCCAACGACCACGTCAACATGTCGCAGTCTTCGAACGACACGTTCCCGACGGCGATGCACATCGCGGCGGCCGAGCAGATGCGAAAGCTGATCCCCGAGGTCGAGCGGCTGCAAGACGCCATCGAGGCGAAGGCGCGCGAGTTCGCCGACGTGGTGAAGATCGGCCGCACGCACTTGCAGGACGCGACGCCCCTCACCGTGGGGCAGGAGTTCGGCGGCTGGGCCTCGCTGCTGGAAAGAGATGTCGAACGGCTCGAAGCGGTGATGCCCGGGCTCTTCGACCTGGCCATCGGCGGGACGGCCGTGGGGACTGGACTCAACTCGCACCCGGAGTTCGCCGAACGCGCGGCGGCGAAGATCGCGGAGCTGACGGGGCTGCCGTTCAAGTCGCACCCGAACAAGTTCGCGGCGCTCTCGGCGCACGACGAGATGGTCTTCGCGAGCGGCGCTTTGAAGACGCTCGCCTGCTCGCTGATGAAGATCGCCAACGACGTGCGCTGGCTGGGGTCCGGGCCGAGGGCCGGGATCGGCGAGCTGGTCTTGCCCGAGAACGAGCCGGGCTCTTCCATCATGCCGGGGAAGGTGAACCCGACGCAGTCGGAGGCGCTGACGATGGTCGCCGTGCAGGTGTTGGGCAACGACGCGGCCATCGGGTTCGCGGGCTCGCAGGGCAACTTCGAGCTGAACGTCTTCAACCCCGTGATGGTGCACAACCTGCTCCACTCCATCAGGCTGCTCAAGGACGCGTGCCGCGGCTTCGTGGACTTCTGCGTCGAGGGGCTGGAGCTGAACCGCGCGCGCATCGAAGAGAATTTGCAGAAGTCGCTCATGCTCGTCACGGCGCTCAACCCGCACATCGGCTACGACAACGCCGCCCGAATCGCCAAGCACGCGCACAAGAAGGGCATCAACCTGCGCGAGTCGGCCGTCGAGCTCGGCCTGCTCACCGCCGAACAGTTCGACGAGTACGTCAAGCCCGAGGAGATGACGCATCCTTGAGCGTGAACCGTAAAGGCCGTGAACCGTGACGAGAGAAGACAGGTTCTTCTCGTCACGGTTCACGGTTCACGGTTCACGGCCTTTACGGCCTTTACGTCTTTCTTTCTCCTTTTATCAACGTGCCGGACACCGTTCGCATCTAATTTCCGGCGCGAGACAGCCCGCGAGAGCGCTTGCGGGTCGCCCGTCGAAGGCTTATATTTCGCGTTTCGCGCGGCCCCCGCGGGGGCCGCCTGTGCGGTTCGGGTTGAGACGGAGGGTAAAGGGAAGATGACCACGGCGTTTGAGACTCTGGCGGTCGAGGCTAAGGCGGCGGCGGCGCCCGCGCTCGAAGACTACTTCGGGCTGTCCGAAGGCGAGTTGTACGACCGCATCGAGGCGGCGCGCAAACGCTTGGGCGCGCGCCTCCTCATCCTGGGCCACCACTACCAGCGTGACGACGTGGTCTGCCACGCCGACATCACGGGCGACTCCTTCAAGCTGGCGAAGCTCGCGGCCGAGCGCCCCGAAGCCGACTACGTCGTCTTCTGCGGCGTCCACTTCATGGCCGAGTCGGCCGACATCCTCAAGCCC
>DAIRFV010000102.1:0-18513 GCA_036794905.1 Pyrinomonadaceae bacterium
CCTCGCCGCCGAGCGTGGCCTTGTAGACTTCGCCCTGCCCGCCCGCGCCGAGCAGTTCGTCGGCCACGCACTCCATCCCCGAGGGCTCGCACCGCACGGCCTGCCCCGGCCTGAGCATCTGATCCATCCTGTCCTCCCCGCGGGGGGAGGGTGGGTGTTGGGTTTTAGGTTTTGGGTGTTGGGAAAGACAAGTTGTTTTCCCCAACACCTAACACCCGGCACCCAATACCCTCCCTTCCCCCCTCCCTTCACTCCTCACGGTTGCGCTCGGACTCCACCCGGGCGCCGTACTCCACGTCCCAGGGACCGAGCCCGTTGCCCGTTAGCTCCGAATCCTCCACGCGGGCGGTCGCGCCCGTTGCGGCCTCGACGCCGAAGCGCGCGTTGTCGTGGATGGTGGACTCGAGGACGGCGAGCACCGAGCCCGCGCCGACCGACACCCCGGAGCCCGAGTTGTCGTCGATCTCACACCCTCGCAGGAGCGCCTGCCCGCCTTCGCGGACGAGGACGCCCGAGTCCTGGCCGCCGTGGATGCGACAGCCGTTGAGGAACAGTCGGCCCCTGCTCGTCACCGCCGCCTCCGCCTCGCGGTGGCCGTAAAGCTCGCAGCCTTCGAGGACGGCCTCGCCCTCGCGTTGGACGAAGACGCCCGAGTTCTCGCCCTCGTGGACGTGGCACGAGCGCGCCGTCAGCTTCGCGCCTTCGCTCGCGCCGAGATTCGCCAGCCGGTTGCCGTAGACCTCGCACTCTTCGAGGAGGGCGTCCCCGCCCTGCCACACGACCACGCCGGCGTTCGCGCCGCCGTAGACCTTGCTGCGCCTGACGGCGGGGCGCGCGCCGCCGGTGACGGCCACGCCGACGTTCGCGTGGCCGTAGACCTCGCAGTCTTCGATTGACCCCGACGCGCCGTCGAAGAAGTACAGGCCGGAGTCGGCGCCGTCGTGAATCCGGCACCGCTTAATCAAAGGCGCCGCCTCGGGGCCGTGAACCGCGACGCATGAGAGTGTCTCAGACGAAACGTCGCAGTCTTCGAGCACCAGCTCGCCGCGCGGCACGTCCACGGCGAAGGCGCCCGCGCCGCCGCCCGCGACTGCGCGCAGCGTCAGTCCGGCCACCCTCGCGGCCTCCGCGCTCGACTTGAGACAACTCGCTCCGGCGACCCTGACGACGACCTCGTCGCGCGGGCCGTCGCCGACGACGTTGACCCGCTTATCCAGGATGATGCTCTCTTCGTACACGCCCGGCCGGACAAGGATGCGCCCGCCGGGCGCGACGTTCGCGAGCGCCTCCGCGATGGTGGCGTAATCGCCGCCGCCCTGCGCGGAGACCACCACGGAGCCCGCGTCCGTGGGAGCCCTCGCGCGAGAGTTGTCCGCGGCCACCTCCTGCGCCGCCGTCAGTTCCGGGTCTTCCACGCCGCCCGAACCGCCGGCCGGCGACCCCGCGGGTGCCGACTCTTCGAGAGTCTTCAGCTCATCGTCGGAGATGAGTCCCAGCGCGAGCGCCCAGGAGTTGACGGCCCACGCGGCGGCCGGCTCGGAGAGGGCGCGGTTGTCCGAGACCCGGCGCGCGAGGCGCTTTAGTAAGACGGTGCGCGGCGTGCCGGCGGGCGCGGCGGACAGGTCTTGAGGGACGTGCTCTTCGAGCGCCGACACCAGCACGGAGACTTCGCGGCGGTACTCGGCGGAGTAGTCCTTCAGGAGCCCTTCGCAGCGCCGCACGTCCCGGACGACCGACGGCCCGTGCCGCGCGACAATCTCCCGCAGCTTCTGTCGCGGCTGATCGTTCATGAGCCCTGCCCGCCGGGTTCCGACGCCGGCTCGGGCGGCTGCGCCGGGGCGGCGACCACCTCGGGCGTGCCTGAAGCGTCCGCCGGTCGGCTCGCGGGCGGCGGGGCCGGCGTCTGGGCCGCCTCGGCGGTTTCCGCCGACGGCGCCGCGCCGGTCTTACCGAGGGCGTCCATGCGGCAGAGCAGTGCGACCGTGCAGTCGTCGCCGCTGCCGGAGCGTGTGGCCTCTTCGAGCCAGCCCTTGAGGCTCGCGTTGATGGAGTCGAAGCCGTCGGCGCGCAGCATCTCCAGCAGGTCGCTCCCGACTTTGAGGAACCCGGCCGAGTCGGAGAAGGAGTTCACGTAGCCGTCGGTCGAGAGCAGGATGAGCGCCGGGGGGTGGCCGGCGAACGGTTGGAGCCGGACGCGGAAGTTCTCTTCGGCGTCCCGGGTGCAGAGCGAGGTGGTCTCGTTGGCGAAGAGGCGTTCGTCTTCCGGCAGCGCCCGCGTGACCTCGCCCGCCCCGTTGACGTTGATGATTTCGCCGTCGCCGAGTTGCAGACAGAGGACGAAAGACTCCTCGACGGCGACGGTCAAAGAGGTCGCCCCGTAGGCGAGCAGCGGGTTGCCCGCCACCAGTTTGAGCGCCTGCGGGCCGTCCTTCTTCTCGACGGCTTCGAGTTCCTCCCCCGTGAACGGCCGCGCGCTGAGGTCGGCCCCGACCGCCTCGCGCCAGCGCCTCACGAACTCGCGCGGCAGATAGTCCTTCGCCCGGCTCTCGATGGCCGCGTGGTCGAGGAGGTCGGGCGACTCGTCGAGGAATTCCCAGACGAGTCGCGCGGCCTCCTTCACGGCGAAGCGCGAGCCGCGGTCGCTGCGGAAGCATTTGTCGCTCCCGTGACCGTCGGAGACGGAGACGACGACGGGCAAGCCCCGCCCCGACTCGCGCACCTGCACGATGGCGTCCTGATTCGGGGTGCCCGCCCGCAGGTGCGACGCGCCGGGCACGGTCTCGCCCATCACACGCCATTCGGGCGGGCTCTGTTGTTCGGCCGCCGGCTCCTTACCAGACATCGTCGATGGTCTGCTGGTTGTTGGCGGCCTCGTCGTCCACGGGCGTCTGACTCGCGCCCGGCGCCGCCGCCGCGGCCTGCGCGCCGGGAGCGGGAGCGGCAGTCGGGATGGGCACGGGCGTCGTGGGCGCGTCAACGCCCGCGGGCTTGTCCGCGCCCGCCGCGGGCGAGGAGGCGGACTTCAGGACGGCGGTCGAGGCCCACTTGATGTGGCGGACGAGCGCCTCGGGGCTGTTGGCCGCGAGCGGCTTGAGTTCCGTGTTGCCGATGAAGCGCTGCAAGACTTCCGGGTCGGCGTCGCGCCCGATGGAGATGGCGATGCGGACGGCCTTCTTGCCCCACGGCTCGTCCATCAAAGCCTTGAGCCCCGTCTCGAAGTCGTCGGTCGGCTGCCCGTCGGAGACGAGCACGAGGACGGGCGGCAGCGCGCGCTCGCTCATCGGCGGCATCTTCAACTGTTCGGCGACGAGTTCGAGCGCCTTGCCCATGTCGGTCTCGCCCTCGGCCGCGAGGTCTGTCCACGCGAAGTCGGCCACGGGCGTCGGCTGCGTGATGTGCCACTGCGCCCCGTTCGAGAACTTGACGGCGCGCACCAGGACCTGCGCGTTCGGGTTGTCCTCGGCGACCTTCCGCATGTGCGGGATGGCCTCGCGGATGGCCGTGTTGAGCGCCTGTATCTTCCCGTCCTGCTCCATCGAGCCGGAGCTGTCTGCGATCCAGATGAAGTGGAGCGGCCTCGAAGCCAACTCGCCGCCCGGTCGTCTGCTCATAATTTCAGTTCTCCTTGTCTGTTCTCGAAATCACTTCGGGCGGAGCAAACTCCGCCGCCACACCGCGCCGCACGCGGCGCACGAACAGTCCCGACCCTCGGGAGGGAACCGTCCGTCACGAACTCTTGAAGGGGATGCGGTTCAATATACCAGAACCGTCCCCGGCCGTCTTTCTCGCACCGACTCGCTCAACGCGTCTGTACGGGAGAGGGCTCAAGATTCCTCTGCCGCTGCTCCTCGCGCAGAACCTCGACGACGAAGGGGACGGCGACCGCCAGCAGCACGGACAGGAGCGCCAGCAGAAAGCAGCCGATCAGACACCCGCGCCGTGGGAAGCCGCGGCCTCGCGGGGCTGGGTCGGCCGCGGGCGACTGGAGCCCGCCGGGGTTCGACGCCTGCGGCGCGGAAGGCACCGGCGGAGCCGGACGCTGTGCGATGACAATGGGGCCGCCCTGCTGCTGCGCGGGCGTGTGCCTCGCGCGGGGGGCGGGGGGCGCCGCCGCGCCGGTGCGGGTCGGAGCCGCGGGCGGGCGGGAGACCGGGGGCGTAGGGCTTGTTCGCGCCCGAGGTGGCATCGCTTCAGGCCGCCCGCCCGCGTTCGCCTTACCTCCCACCTCCGGCCGTCGCGCCGCGGGCGTCGGTGCTTCTTCGACACGCGCCGCCGCTTCGGCGCGCCTGCCCTCTATCTCTCGGAGTTCGGCTTCCGTAACGACGCCGAGCGCGAGCGCCCACGAATCGACGGCCCAGCGTGAAGCCTCCCCGGTCAGTGCCAGATGCTCTTCCAGTCGCTTCGCCAGCCGCGTCAGGAGCAGCCCCTGCGGCACGGAGTTGCGCCCCGCCATCAGGTCGAGCGGCACGCGCTCGCGCAAAGCGCCGACCAGAATATTTATCTCCCGCCGATGTTCGCCGGACAGGTCACGCAGCAGCCCCTCGCAGCGGCGCGCGTCGCTGCAAAGCCCCGGCCCGTGCCTGGCTATCAACTCTCGAAGTGTCCGCCGGGGCGCGTCGTTCATAGCCCCCACGTCACCTGCGACGCCTCATGTACAGGAAGAGCAGGACGAGCACGACCGTCAACACGATGCTGCCCGGCCAGAGGAAGAACCCGCCATCGCCGCTATAGCCGCCCACCACGCACGCGGTCTGGGAGAGCGCGAGCAAAAGAGCCGGGACGGTTATTCGCCTCATAAAATGTCCACCCTTCTACACGTCGAGTTTGACGAAGCCGCCTTCCCTTATGACCGGCCGCGGTACACACGGAACCCGAGGGGCGTAAACCCGTTTGCGCGGTTTCGGTACGAAAGACACTTGAAGAGAGGGTAAGGGCAGAATGCGTGCCACACCCCGAACCCCCGACACTATCCTCAATGACGGGGCAGTCGCGGCGGGTTGACCTGCGGCATAGAACTCGCGTAGAAGGTTCTCACAGTCCGACATCCGAGGTGACGGAAGAGTACCTGTTTGTGCGTCGTCAGAGGGGGCGGCGCGTGCGTGTGAAGTCAGTGATTATAAAGAGCGTTAACCACAGAGACACAGAGGCACAGCTTTAAGGCTTTTAGCCGTGCCTCTGTGTCTCTGTGGTTCATCCCTTGACGGAGCAGGATGATATGAACGGCCGGAGATTCTACCCAACACTTTTTCTGCTGTTCACAGTGGCCGCGGGGGCGCACGTCGCCGCCCGCGCGCAGCAGCGGCGCGGCGCGCCCGCCGCCGCCGACGCGGGGCTGACGGGGGTTTACCGCCTCAACGTCGAATTGAGCGACCGGCTCTACTCGGTCGTCTCGTCGGCGTCCAGCAACCTCCCGTTCGGCGAGCAGCAGCGCTTCTTCATCGACCTCACCGAACGCATCACGCCGCCCGACCAACTGGCCATCCGCCGCCGCGGCAGTGTCGTGGAGATTGCTTCGTCACGCGCCCCGCGCACGACCTTCAACGCCGACGGCAGGGAGCGCGTCGAGAGAGTCGGCCGCGCGACCTCGCGGGAGAGGGCCGTCCTCGCGGGCGACAGCCTGACCCTCTCTTCGGAGAGCGGCCGGGGCGAATCTTACAGGGTGACGTTCACCCCGGTTGACGGCGGGAGCCGCCTGCGCGTCACGAGGCGCATCAGTTTTCGAGAACTCAACCAGCCCGTGGTGCTCCACAGCGTCTACGACAGGATTTCCGACGTGGCGCGTTGGGAGATTTACGGGGAGCCGCGGCGTGATTCGACCGCCGGCCGGTCGGTCGTCGCGCCGCTCGCCGGCGAGCACGTGGAGAGAAGCGGCGAAGCCTCCGAGGCGGGCGCGCTGCGCGCGGAGCTGGGGCGCTGGGTCGAAGCGACCAACGTGAAAGACATCGCCGGGCAGATGGACTTCTACGCCCCCAGGCTGCGGGCCTACTACCTGACGCGCGACACCCCGCGGGACTTCGTGCGCGCGGACAAGTCGCGGGTCTTCTCCAAAGCGAGCGCCGTCGCCATCAGCGCGGAGGAGCCGGAGATCGTCTTCCTGGAGGGAGGGAGCGCCGCCGTGATGCGTTTCCGCAAGCGCTACGAGGTCAGGGGCGGCCCGCAGAGCGGCCGGGGCGAAGTCATCCAAGAGTTGCGCTGGCGGAAGACCGCCCGGGGCTGGAAGATATACAGCGAGCGCGACATCCGTGTCATCCGCTAAACGAATGAGCAGGAGTTAACCACCGCAGACACAGAGGCACAGCTTTAAGAAATTAAATTTCTTAAAAGAGATGGATGCCGGCCCTGGGTTCACAACCGAGGCGGAGACGAACCCGCGTTGAAGACTGACGGCGGTTCGGGCCGCGTCAACGCGCCCGGGCCGGCGCGGGGGGTGGCGGGAGGTTCAGACGTTCGGCCAGCCACTCAGTCCGGTCGCGCCGTATGGCCTCGGCGTCCATCTCGTGGCCGGAGGCGTAGGTCGCCAGACGCTTCGGGGCCGGCGCGGCGAGGTAGAGCTCGACGAAGTTCTCGCGCGGCGTGTAGCGGTCGTCCTCGCCGTACTGGAAGAAGAAAGCGGCCTTCGACTGGCGGACGGCGCTCACGGGGTCGAGCGGCGCGAACCGTTTGCGGAAGCCCTCCAGGTCTTCGCCCGCGGGGACGCCGCTCGCCGTGCCGAAGAGGTACCAGTCGGGGAAGCGCGCCGCGCCCGCGATGAGCGCGTAAGCCCTGGGGCGCGAATCGGCGCCCGCGACGAGCGCCCCGAACATCGCGCCGTAGTCGTGCCCGACGTAGGCGACGCGCGCCGAGTCCACGCCCGGGCGCGAGAGCAGCACGTCGAGCGCCCGCCGCAGGTCGAGCGCCTGGTTGAGAGTGTTCTGGTAGTCGTCCTGCCAGCGGCGCGCGCGGTAACGCGCCGGGTCAGACCAGAAGGTCGAGACGAGCAGCGAGACCGCGCCGCGCCGCGCGAGCGCCCGCGCCTCTTCGAGGTACTGCGTGCGGTTCGAGGTGGGGTGGGGCGGCGAGAACCAGTGGACGAAGAGCACGGCGGCGAAGGGCCCCGGCCCCTCCGACGGCCGCACCACGTAAGCCTCGACCGCAGCGCCGCCCGGCCCTTTGAACGTCACGTCCTCGATTGTCACGCCGTCGCGCGCCTGCGTCCCGACGACTTTGACCACCGGCGGAGTCCGGCCGTCATAGGCCAGCAGGGCGGGGAGCGTGTCGGCGCCGGCCGCCGCACCCTGCGCCTGAGCCGCCCCCGGCGCCTGCGGCGTCACGCCGTACGCGGGGGCGCAGACGAGCGCCGCCAGCAGCAGCAAGAGCGCGCCCGCCGCAAACCCACCCGTCGCCGTGCTGGAAGTGTTCGACCTTCCGCCGTCTGACTCAACACGCGTTTTTGTCACGTCCGTCTGTCCTTATAGTCTTAGCTGTGCTTTCGAGGTTCAAGGCCGGCGCGCCTCACGGGCGTCCGCCGCGCGCCCTGCGTCGCGTATACTAGCCCCACTCTACGGCGTCGGACGCTGAAAAGTCCTCAAGCGACGTGAAATGTTCTGAAGCGGGTGCGGTTGCTTACTCTCCACGGAGGATACGAACGTGCCGGAAAGTTTCAAGCTCGCCGGAATCGTCATCGTGGTCGTCGGCCTCGCGCTCCGGCTGCGCACGACGCTGGTGGTCGCGGCGGCGGGGCTCGTCACGGGGCTCGTCGCGGGGCTCCCGCTCCTGTCGGGCGTGGGCGTCTTCGAGGGCGTCCCCCTCCTGACCAGCCCCGGCAAGGAGGGCATCATCAACATCCTCGGGCGGGCGTTTGCCGACAACCGCCTGATGACGCTCTTCATCGTGACGCTGCCGGCCATCGGGCTGGCCGAGCGCTACGGGTTGCAGGAGCAGTCGGCGCGCTTCATCCGCCGCGTCAGCGCCGCCACGGTCGGCCGCCTCCTCATCACCTACCAACTCTTCCGCGTGCTGATGGGCATCCTCGGCATCCGCCTGCTCGGGCACCCGGCCTTCGTCCGCCCGCTCGTCTTCCCGATGGCGCTCGGCGCCGCCGAGGCCGAGGCCGGCGCCCGCAGCGTCGAGTCTCTGCCCGAAAAGGAGATCGAGAGGATCAAGGCCGGGTCGGCCGCGAGCGAGAACTACGGCAACTTCTACGGGCAGAACCTCTCGCCGGTGCAGGCCGGCATCCTGCTCGTCTACGGCACTCTGAACGCGCCCGCCCTCGGGTACGCCGTGAGCCTCTGGAGCATCGTGCTCTACGCCATCCCCATCGCCGCGCTCTCCGTGCTGGTCGCGGCCGCGCAGTTCCTCCTGCTCGACCGGCTCCTGCGGAGGCGCCTGTCGAAAGTCGGTTCAGAGGGGGCGAGTGCTCATGCCGTCACCGACTAACATCGCGGCCGCGCTCTTCAGCCTCGACGCGGTCTACGTGCTGACGGGGCTCGTGCTCTGGGTCTTCGCGGCGCTGAACTTCCGCGACCGCGACAACGCCAGCCGGAGGGGGAGCGCCCTCTTCTGGCTCGTCCTCGGGGCCATCTTCCTGCTGGGGAGCGTGATGCCGCACTGGCTGACGGGACTGCTCGTGCTCCTGATGGTCGGGCTCGACGGCGCCGGCCGCGTCGGGCATAAACCGCGCGAGGGCGAGGCGACGAAGTCGGGGCAGGCCGCGCCGAAGGAGACGGCGCTCGGGAACAGGATATTCCTGCCGGTGCTGCTCATCCCGCTCCTCGCCTTCGGCTTCGCCATCGTCTTCCGCTTCGCGGGCGGCGACACGAGCCGCGGCGCGCTCGTCGGGTTGGGCTTCGGCGGCGCGGCCGCGCTCTTCGCCGGACTCTGGCTGACGAAGGGCACCGCGCACGAGGCCTTCAACGAGGGCCGGAGGCTCAACGACTCGATGGGCTCGGTCATCATCCTGCCGCAGCTCCTCGCGTCGCTCGGCGTCATCTTCACGGCGAGCAAGGTGGGCGAACTCATCGCCGCAGGCATCAAGGGCGTCATCCCGGGCGAGAGCCTCTTCCTGCTCGTCGCGGCGAACTGTCTGGGCATGACGCTGTTCACGCTGGTGATGGGGAACTCGTTCGCGGCCTTCCCCGTCATCGCGACCGGCGTGCTGGTGCCGCTCATCGTCAGGCCGTTCGGCGTAGACCCGGCGATGGCCGCCATCATCACTCTGACCGCGGGCTCGACGGGGACGCTGATGACGCCGATGGCCGCGAACTTCAACATCGTGCCCGCGGCGCTCCTCAACATGCGCGACCAGTACGGCGTCATCAAGTTTCAGGTGCCGTTCGCGCTGACGATGTGGGTGCTGCACGTCCTGGTGCTGTGGCTGATGATTCGGCTGCTTTAAAGCAGTTTCACTTGGGTGAAGATGAAGGAGGATTAACCACAGAGACACAGAGGCACGGCTTTAAGCGTTTTAGCCGTGCCTCTGTGTCTCTGTGGTTAACGCTTTTCAGTTACACTCAACTGCCCATTGCTTTAGGGAGAGACTATGTCGCTGACTGATGAGGCGACGGGGCCGCGTTCGGGCCCCGACGCATACCTCCCGCGGTTCGCCGCGCTCGCGCTCGCGTGCGTCCGCCGGGAGTACCCGAACAAGCTAGACCACGTCATGCGAGACGCCTCGCAGGTCGGGTCGCCGAGGGAACTGCACCCGGCCTTCTACGGCTGTTACGACTGGCACTCCGCCGTGCACGGCCACTGGCTGCTCGCCCGCCTGCTGCGCACGTCCCCCGCCGCGCTGCCCGAGGCCGACATCCGCGGCGCGCTCGCCGAGAACCTGACGGCCGCGAACCTCAGGGTCGAGGACGCATATCTCAGAGACCCGGGCCGCGCACCTTACGAGCGCCCGTACGGTTGGGCCTGGCTGCTGAAGCTGCACGAGGAGTTGTACCGCTGGGACGACCCGGACGCCGCCCGCTGGTTCGAAGCGCTGCGCCCGCTCGCCGCGACCGTCGTCGAAAAGTACCTCTCCTTCTTCCCGAAGCAGAAGTATCCCGTCCGCGTCGGCACGCACTTCAACACGGCCTTCGGCCTCGCCTTCGCGTGGGACTACGCCGAGGCTCTCTCGGACGGCTTCGGTAAGCGGACTCTCGACGCCGCGTCGCTCCGACAACACGGCCTCCTGCGGCGGCTCGTCTCCGAGCGGGCGCGCACGTACTTCGCAAATGACCGCGACGCCCCGGCCGCTTGGGAGCCTGCGGGTGACGACTTCCTCTCGCCGAGCCTCGTCGAGGCCGACCTGATGCGGCGCGTCCTCGGCGCGGAAGAGTTCCCGCGCTGGTTCGCTGAATTCCTGCCCGGGTTGGAGGAAGGGAGATACGCGAACCTGCTCGCGCCCGCCGACGTGACCGACCGCTCCGACCCGAAGATCGTCCACCTCGACGGCCTGAACCTGAGCCGCGCGTGGTGCATGCGGAGCATCGCGGGAGCGCTTCCCGAGGACTCACCCCGGCGCGGCCTGCTTGAGCGCGCCGCGGCGCTCCACGCCCTTGCCACGCTCCCGCACGTCACCAGCAGCGACTACGCGGGGGAACACTGGCTGGCCACCTTCGCCGTCTACATGCTCTCCGCGCCGGGCCTTCTGACGGCCCGACACACGCATCGCGACACGAACACCATCGAGTAGCGGGTTACTTTGACGATGACCGAAACTTCGAGTCACACGGCGGGGGACACGGCGCGGCGCGTGTACAAGTACTATGACCTGGTCATGGCGGCGTTCATCACCGTGCTGCTCTGTTCGAACCTGATCGGCGTCGGCAAGGTCTGCCAGATCGGCGGGTACTCGGTGGGCGCGGGCGTCTTCTTCTTCCCCGTCAGCTACATCTTCGGCGACATCCTGACGGAGGTCTACGGCTACGCGCGCACGCGCCGGGTGATCTGGGCCGGGTTCGCGGCGCTCATCTTCGCGTCGGTCATGAGCTGGGCGGTGATCGCGCTGCCGCCCGCGCCCGACTGGCCGCACCAGGCGGCCTACGCGCTCGTCTACGGCTCGACGCCGAGGATCGTGGCGGCGTCGCTGGCGGCCTTCTGGGCCGGCGACTTCGTGAACTCGTTCGTGCTGGCCAGGATGAAGGTGAAGACCGGGGGGCGTTTCCTCTGGGCGAGGACAATCGGCTCGACGGTGGTGGGGCAGGGCCTCGACTCGCTCATCTTCTACCCGCTGGCGTTCTGGGGCGAGTGGCCGCCGCGGCTCGTCGTGGCGGTGATGGTCTCGAACTTCTTCGTGAAGGTCGGCGTCGAGACGCTGATGACGCCCGTGACTTACCTCGTGGTCGGGTTCCTGAAGCGCGCCGAGCGAGAGGACTACTACGACCGCGGGACGGACTTCAACCCGTTCAGCCTCAAGGCGTGATGGCGCGCCGGACTGCTCAAGCCGCGTCCCTTCATCACACCGCCGCGGTGAAAGGGAGGCGGCGCGGGGTTTCAACTCATCCTGAAAGGTTGAGCCGCCTCACTTCGCGAACCGCCAACTGGTGAGCTGGGTGCCCAGATTCTGCGCGAAGTTGGGCATCCCGCCGTCCTTGATGACCGCCTTCCAGCCCGCCAATCTCCCGCCCTCTTTCTCCCAGAACTTCGCGCACAGGTCGAGGTATTCGACGGCCGCGTCGCGCTCGCCCTTCTCGATCAGCTCGCGCGCCAGCCGCATGTTCGGCCCGAACGACTTGAGCACGGGCGAGCCCGGCACACGCCCCGACGCCAGCAGGTGCTCCCTGGCCTTGCCCACGTCGCCGGCCATCAGGGCGAGCCGACCCAGCACGAGGTTTCCGACGTGCGTGGCGTCACTGTACAGTCCGGGGCCGAAGCCCGGGCTGTCCTGCAACCGCTCGCCGAGCGGCAACAACTCCTGAGCGTACGCGGCGGCCTTCGCCGACTCGCCCGCGTAGAGCGCCGCGGGCGCGAGGCCGATCAGCAGATGCAGCCTCTTACTCAGGCGTATCTTCTCATTCGGCTCGTCGGCCAGCGTCTGCAACTGCGGCTCGCGGGTGGCGAGGAACTGGATCGCCTGCGCCTTGTATTCGCCGTCCTGTTGCGCCTCCGACTCCCGGGCGAAGGTAAGAGAGAGGCATAGCGCAAGGCATGCGGCGTAAAGCAAACGAGGTGCTCTGGACATTCTCTGATCTCCTGACGTGAGTCGGGCGCGGGCGCGCAACGGATCGCCCGCACGGTGAGAACACGTCTCAGGTCGTAAGCGGTTCCGTAAACACGTTGACAGGCGCGCGGGGCGCGGACTATCGTGCCGCGTCCCGGCGGCGCACGCTCACTTTAGTTCATTTCAAAGTCTTGCGCGACACGCGGCGCGGTCTTCATTAAGACGGCCCCGACCCCCTCCGCCTGTCAATAATTTTATCCGCGGCTGTAACCTTCCGCGCGGCTCAAACGTGATGTCGTTGTAAGGCGTTTGAATGAAGCCGGGAGGTGAAGTGAGATGAGAGTTTTTATCGCAGGGGCGACCGGGGTCTTGGGCCGCCGAATGGTGCGGCAGTTCCTGGAGCGCGGCCACCGCGTCGTCGGCCTGGCGCGCGACGAAAAGGGGGAGCGGACGATTCAACGCTTAGGCGGCGAAGCAATCGTCGCCGACATCTTCGACGCCGACTCGATGGCCGCGGCCGTCGGGCAGGCCGACGTTGTCATCCACGCCGCGACCTCGATCCCCGCCAGGGTTTCGAGCAACCGCGCCGACTGGGAGCTGAACGACCGTCTGCGGCGCGAGGGGACGCGTGCGCTGACGAGCGCGGCGGCGAAACTGGGGGCGCAGACCTACGTCCAGCAGAGCATCGTCTGGGTCGCGCGCCCCGCGGACGATTCTTTCTTCGACGAGAAGACCGAGGTGAAAGAGCCGGACGAGCTGTACCGCTCGGCCTTCGACGGCGAGCGCATCGCCTCCGAGGCGGGCGCGCGCCGCGGCTTCCACGTCGCCGTCCTGCGCTGCGGCGGCTTCTACGCGCCGGACGCGAGCCACACGCGCCTCTTCGCGCAGGGCATTCTGCAACGCCGTCTGCCGCTCATCGGCGGGGGCGCGGCCGTCTCGGCGAACCTGCACGCGGACGACGCCGCCGCCGCGTTCGTCGCCGCGGCCGAGGCCGGCCGGCGCGGACTCTGGCACGTCACGGACGACGAGCCGACCACAATCAGGGAGATGCTGCTCGCCTTCGCCAGCGCGCTCGGCGCGCCCGCGCCGCGGAGGATTCCTCTGTGGCTCGCAAGGCTCTTCGTCTGGAAGGGCGTGATTGAATTCTTCACGCGCTCGACGCGCACCTCCAACCGGCTCTTCCGCGAAGAGGTCGGCTGGTCGCCGCGGTACTCGTCCTTCGGCGCGGGCCTCGGCGAGGTGGTCGGGGTCTGGCGCAACGAAGGTTTCGCGGGCTGAGGAGGCCGGGGGATGAACGAACGAAAGACGCGGACGTTAAAGTTGACGGCCCTCGGGCTCGTCGGATTCCACTTCCTCGTGGTCGTCCTGCATTCCGTCGCGCACGAGATTCTGGCCGTCAAGGCGACCCGGGCGCAGCTCGCCTTCATCGTCCCGGTCATCATCGTCGCGCCGTTGGCCGCGGGGGTTGTCCTGCCGAAGTTTGAGAGAATCGGGGCTCTACTGTTGCTGGTCTCGATGTCCGGCTCGTTCGCCTTCGGCCTCTACTACCATTTCGTCGCCGACACGATTGACCACGTCGCGCACGTCGCGCGTTTGCGGCCCGCCTTCTGGGCTGCGACGTTTCAGGTCACGGCCTATCTGCTCGCCGCGTCCGAGATCGCGGGCGCCGCGGCCGCGGGGCTCCTGGCGGCGGGACGCGCGCGGCGCTTTGAACACCATGCAGCTCGAACAGATTTTTGAGGATAATCGAAGGTTCCTGTGGGGCCTCTGCTACAGGATGACCGGCAGCGCGGCCGACGCGGACGACATCCTTCAGGAGACTTTCGTCCGCCTGTTGCAGAAGCCACCGGCGAACACGGACGAGCCGCTGCGCCCGTGGCTGGTGCGCGTGGCGTTGAACCTGAGCCGCGACGCCCTGCGCCGCCGACGCCGGCAGGGCTACACGGGGCAGTGGCTGCCCGCGCCGTTCGAGACCGAGAACAACGAAGACCTCTGGGCGGCGCTCGCCGCCGAGCCGGGCGCACACGGCGCGGCCGACCCTTCGGCGCGCTACGAGATGCTCGAAAGCGTCTCGTTCGCCTTCCTGCTCGCGCTCGAACTGCTGACGCCGACGCAGAGGGCCGTGCTGCTCCTGCGCGACGTGTTCGACTTCAACGTCGCCGAGGCCGCGCGCGCCCTGCGCATGACCGAGCAGAACGTCAAGACCACGCACCACCGCGCGCGCCGGGTGATGCGCGAGTACGAGGAGAAGCAGTTCGTGCCGCGCAAGTCGCTGGTCGAGAAGACCGGGCTGGTCGTCGGCCAGTTGGTCGAGTTCCTGACCAACCGGGACACCGAGGCCGCGGCGAGGCTTCTGGCGGCGAACGTCGTCAGCGTCAGCGACGGCGGCGGCGAGTTCTTCGCGGCGAAGGTGCCCGTGGTCGGGCGCGCGAAGGTGGCCCTGCTGCTGTCGAAGCTATACAAGGCGGCCGCCGGCCTGACCTCGCAGACGCGCGTCGTCGAGCTGAACGGCCTGTTCGCGGTCTTCACCGAAAGGGAGGACGCCCCGCCCGGCTTCGCCGGGAGGCTGGCCGCGCTGTTTCAGCTCGACGGCGACGGCCTGATCGAGCGCATCTACTTCGTGCTGGCCTCGCGCAAGCTGACCGGGCTGGCGGGGGCGGCTTCGGCGCCCGCGCCCGAACTGACCCGGCGCAAAATCATTCTTGACTAATCGTTCCAGAAAGAGTATAAGCTGCGGACGAGGTTGATTGACCGGATGGCGAGGCACAAAGAGTTCGACCGGGACGAGGCGCTCCAGCGCGCGATGGAGGTCTTCTGGTCGCGCGGCTACGAGGCCGCGTCCGTGGGCGAACTGGTCAAGCACATGGGCATCAACCGCCAGAGCCTCTACGACACCTTCGGCGACAAGCACTCGCTCTACCTCCAGGCGCTCGACCGCTACCGCGAGGTGGAGGGCCGGAAGATGTTCGAGCTGCTGGAGCGCCCCGGCCCGGTCAAGCGCGCGCTGCAACAGTTGTTCGGGCTGGTCGTCGAGGCTTCGCTCGGCGGCGGCGAGCGGCGCGGGTGCTTCGTGGGCAACGCCACGTCGGAGCTGGCCGGGCGCTGCCGCGAGACGGCCGAGAAGGCTTGCGGCAACATGGCCGCGGCGGAGGAGGCTCTGTACCGCGCGCTGCTGCGCGGGAAGCGGGAGGGCGAGATCGGCGGGGGGCGCGACCTGCGCGCCGTCGCCCGGTTCCTCTACAGCAGCTTGCAGGGCTTACAACTCATGTCGAAGGCGACGCGCGACCGCAAGACGCTCGAAGACGTGGTGCGCGTGACGCTCTCGGTGCTGGACTAAATTTTTTTGCCGAGTTCTGGAATGAATGTTCCAGAAACCGGGAAGGGGGAGAGGAAAATGTCGGGCAAACTGGAAGGCAAGGTGGCGGTCGTCACGGGCGGGAATTCGGGCATCGGGCTGGCGACGGCGAAGGAGTTCGCGCGCGAGGGCGCGCGGGTCGTCATCACGGGGCGCGACGCGCGGACGCTCGCCGAGGCGGCGCGCGAGATCGGCGGCGAGGTGCTGGCGCTGCGCTCGGACGCCGCGAGCCTCGCAGACATCGACGAGCTGTTCGCCGCCGTGAGGGGGAAGTTCGGGCGCGTGGACGTGCTCTTCGTCAACGCGGGCGTCGGCAAGTTCGCGTCGGTCGAGGAGACCGACGAAGAGTTCTTCGACCAGATCATGGACATCAACTTCAAGGGCGCGTACTTCACCGTCAAGAAGGCGCTGCCGCTCCTCGCCGACGGAGCCTCTGTCGTTCTCAACACGTCGGTCGTCGCGCACGTCGGATTCCCGCACTCGAGCGTCTACTCGGCGAGCAAGGCCGCGCTCCTCTCGCTCGTGCGGACGCTCTCGGCCGACCTGGTCGGGCGCGGCATACGCGTCAACGCGGTCAGCCCCGGCCCCGTCGAGACTCCTATCTTCGGGCGGATGGGGCTCGCGCCGGAGGCGCGCGAAGAGACGTTGAAGGGGTTCGAGGCGCAGGTGCCTTTGCGGCGCCTGGGGCGGCCGGAAGAGATCGCGAGGACGGTCGTCTTTCTCGCCAGCTCCGACTCGTCCTTCCTCGTGGGCGCGGAGATAGTCGCCGACGGCGGCGTGACGGGGCTCAAAGTCCCGGCCGAGGTCGGCGCGAGTCAGGGGGCGGTGTCGCAGGCCGAGGCGGCGTGAAGTTCGCGGCCCGACATTCTGAATGAATCCGAAGGCGAAAGGATAAGCGGAGATGAAGATAGGAATCATCGGTGCGGGGAACATCGGCGCGACCGCGGCGCGGCTGTTTACGCGCGCGGGGCACGAGGTCGCGCTCAGCAACTCGCGCGGGGGCGCGGGGCTTGAGGCTCTGGTCGCGGAGCTCGGCGGCGGCGCGCGTGCGACGGGCGTGGAGGAGGCCGCGCGCTTCGGCGAGGTCGTGCTGGTCGCCGTCCCCTTCGGCAAGTACGAGGCGCTGCCGGCGGAGGCGTTCGAGGGCCGGGTCGTGATAGACGCGGGGAACTACTACCCGCAGCGCGACGGCCATCTAGCGGAGCTGGACGGAGGCCAAACGACTTCGAGCGAGCTGCTGGCCGCGCACCTGAAGGGCGCGCGCCTCGTCAAAGGCTTCAACACCATCTGGTTCGAGCACCTCGCGCAGCAGGGCGACGCGGGACTGCCGACCGAGGAGCGCCGCGCCATCTTCATCGCGGGCGACGACGCGGAGGCGAAGCAGTTGGTGGCGCGGCTCGTCGAGGAGATAGGCTTCGCCGCCGTGGACACGGGCGCGCTCGGCAGCGGCGGGCGGCGGCAGCAGGTCGGCACCGCCGTCTACAACAAGGAGCTGACGGCGCGCGAGGCCGCGGAAGTCCTGGCGGCGGTCTGACGAACTTTCTGAAAAGATTAACGGAGGAGTCTATGACAACGTTTTTCGAACCGCTCAGGGTCGGCGGGATGGAACTGGACAACCGCATCGTGATGGCGCCGATGACGCGCAGCCGCGCCGACGAACGCGGCGTGCAGCCCGCCTTCGTCGCCGAGTACTACCGCCAGCGCGCCTCGGCCGGGCTCATCATCACGGAGGCGACCAACGTCTCGCCGTGGGCGCGAGGGTACGTGCGCACGCCGGGCGTCTACGCGCCCGAGCAGGTCGAGAGCTGGCGGCCCGTCGCCGAGGCGGTGCACGCGCGCGGCGGCAAAGTCTTCATGCAGCTCTTCCACACGGGGCGCATCGCGCTCCCGGACTTCCTGCCCGGCGGCGCCCGTCCCGTCGCGCCGAGCGCCGTGCGCGCCAGGGGGCAGAACTACACGGACGAGGGGATGAAGGAGTTCGTGACCCCGCGCGAGCTGACGCGCGAGGAGATCGCGCAGACGGTGGGGGACTTCGCCGCGGCGGCCGCGAACGCCGTCGCGGCGGGCTTCGACGGCGTGGAGCTGCACGCGGCGAGCGGCTACCTCGTCCAGCAGTTCCTCTCCACCAACGCGAACCTGCGCGCGGACGAGTACGGCGGCTCAATCGAGAACCGCGCGCGCTTCCTGTTCGAGGTGCTGGACGCGTTGACGGAGGCCGTCGGGCCGGAACGCGTCGGCGTGAAGTTCTCGCCGCGCATGCCCTTCAACGACATTGAAGAGGCGGACGCGGAGGAGCTTTACCCTTACGTCCTCGAAAGGTTGAACGGCCGCGGGCTGGCCTACGTCCACGTCGGCGACTTCACCGGCGAGGGGTGGCACGCGCGGCTGCGCCCGGTCTACGAGGGCGTCTACTTCGCGGGCGCCGGCCTGACGAAGGAGGCGGGCGAGGGGCTTCTGGCGGGCGGCCTCGCGGACGCCGTCGTCTACGGCACCAAGTTCATCTCCAACCCCGACCTGCCTAAGAGGTTCAGGCTCGGCGCCCCGCTCAACGAGCCCGACCAGACGACCTTCTACACGCCGGGCGAGCGCGGCTACACGGACTACCCCGTGCTCGGGCAGACGGTTCAGGCGACGGCCTGAGTGTAGCCGGAAGGGAATTAACCACAGAGGCACAGAGGCACGGCTTGAGGTCTTATAACTTCAAGCCGTGCCTCTGTGCCTCTGTGGTTAATGCGCCTTTTCTGGACGCGCCGGTGCGCGGCGGGTTAAAAAATATTTCGAAAAAATCAGCCCGCGTGTCGATTCCGCCGCCGCCCGTTCGTCGTGTATGTAGAGGGCGGGTTTAAGGCCGGCTCGAAGCGGAAGACAAATAACATTTAAGGAGAGAATCGAGATGAGGGTCATGGTGATTATCAAGGCGAACGCGGTTTCGGAGGCGGGCGTCCTGCCGGGCGAGAAGATGCTGGCCGAGATGGGGAAGTTCAACGAGGAGCTGGTGAAGGCGGGCGTGATGCTCGCCGGCGAGGGGCTGCACCCG
>DAIRFV010000103.1:0-18471 GCA_036794905.1 Pyrinomonadaceae bacterium
GCGTCGAAGATGTAGGCGTGCTCCTCGCCGAGCGTGCGCGCGGCGCGCTTCTTCAGCGCGAGGAGCTGGCGGCGCGCGAGTCGCACGGCCGCCTGGTAGCGGCGCACCTCGCGGTTGACCTCCTGCGCGTCGAGCGTGACGCGGTAGATGCTCGTGCGTCCGCCGCTGTGCACGCGCAGCACGCGCCCCGTGACGGCGCCGTCCGAGACGGCCACGCCGCTCCAGCGGCGCTCGCTCCTGTCCCTCTTACTGCTCACTCCTCGGTTTCCCCGAACCCGCCGCCGATGAGCTGGCACAAGGCGTCGAGCGCCGGCCCCTCGTCCGGCCCCTCGGCCCTGATCTGCAACTCCGTGCCGCGCGCGGCCGCCAGCATCAGCACGCTCAGGATGGACTTGGCGTCGGCCGTCGCGCTGCGGTCTACGCGGACGAGTTTCAGCGTCGAGCGGAAGGCCGTCGCCGCGCGCACGAGCTTCGCCGCCGCGCGCGCGTGCAGCCCCAGGCGGTTGACGATGGTGACGCGACACTCGACCAAGGCCGACTCCCTCGCCCGCGCGTAAAATCCTTCAGCCCTTGCGGCCCCCGCCCGCGAGCAGCTCGCCCGCGAGGTAGATGCCCTGCCGCCCCTGGTCGCGCACGAGGCGCGCGACCTCTTCGAGCGGCACGCCCGGCTGGAGGCCGGCGAGCTTGATGACCATCGGCAGGTTGACGCCCGTCACCACCTCGACCGAGCCCTGCTGGAAGAACATCGAGGCGATGTTGGTCGGCGTCCCCCCGAACATGTCGGTCATCAGGAGCACGCCGCCCCCCTCCGAGACGCGCTCGATGGCGCGGCGGATCTCGTTCTTGGCGGCCTCCACGTCGTCGTGCCAGCCGATGGAGACGGCCGTGATGTGCTTGAAACTGCCGATGATGGTCTCGGCCGCCGACAAAAGCTCGTTCGCCACCTGCCCGTGCGACACGATGACGCCGGCCACGCGCCCCGCCGCCCCTTCCTCTTTAGGTTTGTCAGGCATCAAAAACCTCCACCTCAATCCGCCGCGGCCGACGCCGCTCCGACGCCGCTTGCAACTTACTTCCCACCCGCCTTCTGCTTACCACTTCCCGACTTTAACTTCTTCGTCTTCCCCACGTCGCGGTGGACGGCCGAAGCCTCGTAGCCGCCGCGGCGGAGGTGGCGCGCGATGGCGTTGGCCGTCATCACCGAGCGGTGGCGGCCGCCCGTGCAGCCGATGCCGATGGTGACGTAGGACTTGCCCTCGCGCCGGTAGAGCGGCAGCAGGTAATCGATCAGCTCCGTGAAGCGCCGCAGCGTCTCGCGCACCTCGTCGCTCGCGTTCAGGTAACGGACGACGCGCGGGTCGTGCCCCGAGAGGTCGCGCAGCTCCGGGACGAAGTGCGGGTTCGGCAGGTGGCGCACGTCGAAGAGCAAGTCAACGTCGTGCGGCGAGCCGTGCTTGTAGCCGAAGCTGTAGACCTGCACGCGCATCCGCGCCCCGCCGCGCTCCGAATCGAAGCGCTCGAGGAGCAGGCGCCGGAGCGTGTGGACGGTGTGCTCGGAGGTGTCGATGACCTGGTCTGCGAGCTGGCGGATCTCGGACATCGCGCCGCGCTCGCCCCGGATGGATTCGAGCAGGCCGTCGCCCTCTTCGGCCGGGTGCGGCCGCCGCGTCTCGCTGAAGCGGCGCACCAGAGCCTCGTCCGACGCCTCGAAGAAGAGGACGAAGACGCGCAGGCCCGAGGCGCGCAGCTCCTTCAGGCGCTCGGGGAACTCGCTGAGGAAGCGGCCCTCGCGGATGTCCACGACGAGCGCGGCGCGCTCGATGTGCGGCCGGTTGTGCTCGTCGGGCTGGACGAGCCGCGCGAAGGTCGGCATGAGCGTGAGCGGCAGGTTGTCCACGCAGAAGTAGCCGAGGTCTTCGAAGGCGTTCGTCGCCGAAGACATCCCCGAGCCGCTGAGGCCCGTGATGATGACGACGTCGGGCGCGCCCGCCGCCTCGGCGCCGCCGCCGGCCTCGCCCGCCTGCCCCTTCTCACTCATCCTCAGCCCCTTCGCGCCCGCGCCCCGGGTCGCCGTCGCGCTGCAAACTCGCGGCGTGCCGCGCCACGAAACTCTCGGCCGCATTGTAACCGCGCAGGCGCATCAGGTGTACGCGCACCGCCGTCTCGACGAGCGTCGCGAGGTTGCGCCCGGGGCTCACGGGCAGGACGAAGTACGGGACGGCGACGCTCAGGATGTCAACCGTGCGCTCTTCGAGGCCGAGCCGATCGACCTCGGTCGCGTCCTCCCAGCGTTCGAGCCTGATGTTGAGCCCCAACTGCTTCGGGCCGCTGACGGCCGAGACGCCGAACAGCTCGCGGATGTTGAGGATGCCGAGGCCGCGAATCTCCATGTGCTCGCGCAGCAGGTCGGGCGCGGCGCCGACGAGGTGGCCGGGCCGGCGCCGCCGTATCTCGACGAGGTCGTCGGCGACGAGCTGGTGGCCGCGCATGATGAGGTCGAGCGCGCACTCGCTCTTCCCCACCCCGGACTTGCCCTCGATGAGCACGCCCAGCCCGTGGAGGTCGAGGAGCACGCCGTGGCGCGTCTCGCGCGGCGCGAGCACCTCTTCGAGGTACTCCGTGATGGCGGTGATGGCGAGGGAGCTGACGAGCGGCGTCTGGATGAGCGGGAGCACCGCCCGCTCGCACGCCTCGATTAGCTCGGGCGGCGGCATCAGCCCTTTGGTGACGAGGATGCAGGAGATTTTCTCAAGCTCAAGGCGCGCGACGGCCGCGCGACGGTCCTCGGCCGAGAGCTGCCCGAGGAACTGCAACTCGCTCTGCCCGACGATCTGCACGCGCCCCTCGTGGACGTAGTGCGGGAATCCGGCGAGCGCGAGCCCGAGCTTCTGGATGCGCGGCGTGCGGAGCCGGCGCGCCCCGGCGCCGCGCGAGCCCGCGACGAAGACGAGCGGCAGCCCCTCCGGCGCCCGCGCGACGAACTCGCCGACCGTGATGATTGGGCTCTCGCCGTTCTGGGGTGTCGTCGTCATCAACTGAAAGGACGAAGGCGGAAGGATGCAGGAGAAATAGTAGGCAGCAGGCAGTAGGCTGTAGGCAGTTGAAAGACCCGCCGTCGGGAATTTTCATTGCACCTTCCGTCGTCCGTGACGCGGAGCGACTGCCAACGCCGTCTGCCTACTGCCTGCTCCCCTTCATCCTTCCGCCTTCATCTTTCGACTCATTCAGGGCTGGATGAGCCCGTAGTTGCCGTCCTTGCGCTTGTAGAGCACGCTCAGGCGGTCGGTGTCGGAGTCGCGGAAGACGACGAACTGGTCGCCGTCCTCGGCGAGCGACATGACGGCCTCCTCGGCCGTCATCGGCTTCACCTTGTAGCGGCGCGCCGCGATGATGCGCCCGGCACTCCGCTCCGCGCTGCCCGGCGCGCCCGCCCCCGTCTCGTCGGCGTCGGCGGTCGTGTCGGGCGCGACGGCCGAGAGCGGGGCGGCGTCCTGCTTGCGCTCGATGATCTTCTTCTTGAGCTTGAGGGCCTGCTTCTCGATCTTGTCGATGCAGCGCGTGAGCGCCTGGTACATGTCGGCGTTGGTGTCCCGGGCGGTGAGCGTGTGCTCGCGCCAGTGGAAGAGAATCTCGGCGATGTGCCGGTTCTTGACCACGTCGATGATGACGTGCGCGCGGGCGGTGCTCGCGTTCCCGAACAGCTGAGCGATCTTGCCGAAGTGCTCCTCGACGTGCGCGCGCAGCGCGGGCGTAACGTCGATGTGTCGCCCCGTGTACTCGAAATCCATACGTGACCTTTCCGCCCGCACGCGGGGCGGACGGGGGCTTCAAAAATCTGCTCCCGCCCCGTCCGCGCGGGCCTTGTGCCTGATTGTGTACTGCTAAAGCCCCGGGTGTTGGGTTCTGGGTTTGAGGTGTTGGTTAAATCGTCAACCCGACACCCAACACCTAACACCCCACCTCACACGACCGCCTTGCGCTCGCGCGAGCCAGGGATGGACATCTGGTCGCGGTACTTCGCGACGGTGCGGCGCGACAGCTTGATGCCCTCCTTGGCGAGAATCTTGACGACCTGGTCGTCGGTGATGGGGTTGTGCGAGTCCTCCTCCTCGATCAGCTTCTTGATCCGGAGCTTGATGATGCGGGTCGAGACCTCCTCGCCCTCCTCGTTCAGCATGCCCTCGGTGAAGAAGCGGCGCAGCTCGATGACGCCCTGCGGCGTGTGCGCGTACTTGCGGTTGACGACGCGCGAGATGGTCGAGAGGTGCATCCCCGTGTCCTCGGCCACGTCCTTGAGCATCATCGGCTTGATGAACTGCACGCCCTTGTCGAGGAACTCGTGCTGGCGGCGGACGATGCACTCGACGACGCGGTAGATGGTCTGCCGCCGGTGCTCGATGTTGCGCAGCAGATCGACGGCCGAGCGCAGCTTCTCGCGGATGAAGTCCTTCGTCTCCTTCGTCGTCCCGTCGCGGCTGAGCATGTGCTGCATGTCGCGGCTGATGCGCAGGCGCGGGCCGCCGTCGTCGGCAAAATAAATCTCGTAAACGTCGTCCACCTTCTCGATGAAGACCTCGGGCGCGATGAGGATCGGCTCGTCCGAGGAGTAGCGCCGCCCCGGGTACGGGTCGAGCTTGCGTATGTGCTGAAGCTCCTCGACCAGCTCGAGGACCTCGACGCCCATCTGCTTGGCGAGGTTCGGCAGCTTGTGCTGCTGCAGCTCCGAGAGCGGGTGCTCGCCGATGAGGCGGGCGGCCAGACACCGCTCCGCCCCGCGCGGGCAGGCGTCGTCGCCCATGGCTTTGAGCTGGACGAGCAGGCACTCGCGCGCGTCGCGCGCGCCGCAGCCCGTCGGGTCGAGATAGAGGACGAGTTGGCGCGCCTCCTCGACCCGCTCGAACGAGCAGCCGGACAGCTCGGCCAACTCATCGTTGGTCGCGTTGAGGCGGCCGTCGCCGTCGAGGTTGCCGATGACGCACTCGCAGACGGCGACGAGGTCTGCGGGCGCCTGCGTCATGTGGAGCTGCCACTCCAGGTGCTCGGCGAGCGAGGGCGCGCGCGTCAGGAACTGCTCGAAGGTCGGCGCGTCCTCCTTGTACTCGTACTCCTGCGTCTTGTAGCCGGGGTCGAGGTAGTCCTGGAACTCGCGGCCGAAGTCTATCTCCTCGAAGGCGTCGCCGGTGCTCTCGCCCGGCTCGGCCACGTCGCCGAACTCGTCGGCGGGCGCGGCCGCCTCGAAGGTCTCGGCCGCCTCGAAAGACTCGGGCGCGTCGAAGCCCTCGGCGGCCACCGCCGCGTCGCCCGCGCCGTTGCCGGCCGCGTCGCCGTTGAGCGAGTCGGGGGCGACCGCCTCGACCGTGGGCGCGTCGTCGTGCGAGCCGGCGAGCTGGTCGAGAATCTCCTTCTCAAGCTCGCGCTTCTCGTCCTGCGACTGCACCTCTTCGAGGACGGGGTTCTCCAAGAGCTGCGCCTGGATAAGGTCTGTCAGCTCCAGAGAGGTCATTTGCAGCATTTCGATGCGCTGGCGCAACTGCGGCGTCAGGACGAGTCGCTGCGACAGGTTTGTTGTGAGCTTGACCGACATAGTCTGCTGAAAAAGTGCTTCTTAAATTATCGGTTATTTGATTTCAAGAAACCGTCACGCGGTTCGGGAGAGATTATAGCAGAATCAGCAGGCAGTAGGCAGCAGGCAGATGGCGGTCGCTCCGCGTCACCCGGGTTGCACGTTTCAGCAAAATTCCGGACGGCAAAGTCTTCCTCCCCCCACCGCCCACGGCCCTTCACATCCGGAACTTCTCGCCGAGGTAGAGGCGGCGCACCTCCGGGTCTTCGGTCAGTTCGAGCGGGGCGCCCGAGCGGAAGATGCGGCCGTCGGCCATGATGTAGGCGCGGTCGGTGACGCCCAGCGTCTCGCGGACGTTGTGGTCTGTGATGAGGATGCCGATGCCGCGGCGGCGCAGGTAGAGGATCATCTGCTGGATGTCGTCCACCGCCTTCGGGTCGATGCCCGCGAAGGGCTCGTCGAGGAGGATGAACTGCGGCTCGGTGGCGAGCGCGCGCGCGATCTCGGTGCGGCGGCGCTCGCCGCCCGACAGGGCGTCGGCGCGCGTGTTGCGCACGTGCTGGATGCCGAACTCGGCCAGAAGCTCTTCCAGCCGCTTCAGCCGCTCGCCGCGCCTCAGCCCCAGAGTCTCAAGCACGGCGAGGATGTTCTCGGCGGCCGTCATGCGCCGGAAGACAGAGGGCTCCTGCGGCAGGTAGCCGACGCCGAGGCGCGCGCGCAGGTACATGGGCAGCTTCGTGACGTCGCGGCCCGCGAGCGTGATGCGGCCGGCGTTGGCGCGCTCCAGCCCGATGATCATGTAGAAGGTCGTCGTCTTCCCCGCCCCGTTCGCGCCGAGCAGTCCCACGACCTCGCCCGGCTCGACGTGCAGGCTCACGCCGTCCACCACGCGCCGCCGCCCGTAAGTCTTCACGAGGTCGGACGCCGCCAGCGCCTGCGCCGACGCGACCCGCAGGTCGCGCGCCTCGCGCCCGCCCGCCGCCGCCTCGCCCCGCGCCTCGATGATCTCTTCAGTTGCCATCAGAGCGTGAACCGTGAACCGTGACAAGAATAAAGCCGTGAACCGTGAACCGTAAACCGTGACGAGTTAAAAATCCTGTCCTTCTCTCGTCACGGTTCACGGTTCACGGTTCACGGCCTTTCACGGTTTACGGATTTTGTGCGTTGTTCTAACACGACCCGTGGACTGCGGCGAGGGGCCGCTGTCGCTGACGACGCGGCTCTCGCGGAGGTAGACGGTCAGCCGCTTGCTCTCGGACGAGCCCTGCTCGGCGTCCTCGACGCGCGCCGGGTTGCCCGTGAGCACGACCACCTCGTCGGCGGCCGTGTACTCGCCGCGGTCGCCCGTGCCGCGCCTTCCGGGCTGCGTGACGACGACGCTGCGCTGCGCGACGGTGCGCTCCACCTCGTAGGTCTCCTTCTGAAGGAACACGTCGGAGACCTCGCTCGTGATGCGGTCGTTGCCCTGGCGGATGTCCACCTCGCCCGCGTAGTGGAGCAGGCGCTCGGCGTCGCTGTAGGTCATCGAGCGCGAGGCGGCGAAGACGGGGACGACCGTGCGCTCGCCGCTCGCCTCCTTGCGGCGCGCCTGGTAGAGCGCGCTCTGGACGTTGCCGTCGCCCTCCATGCGCTTCTGTTGGTTGCGCAGCACGAGGCGGTCGGCCTTGACGAAGTTGTCGTCCTGCCACGCGCGCGCGTTGCCGGTGTAGACGCCGACGCCCGCGTCGTGGTGGAACTCGGCCGCGTTCGACGCGATGAAGACCGGGCTCTTCGTGTTCTTGAACGGCGCCGCGCCGCCCGTCTGCTCCTGGCTGTAGTAGGTCGTCAAGACCTTCCCGCGCGCGTTCGAGACCTTGTTGACGGTGTCCGAGTCGATCTCGGCCGCCTTCAGCCGCGCGCGCGAGTCCCACACGACCGGCTCGCCGCCCCGGAGTCTGACGACGCCGTCGCCGCCCGCGTAGGTCATCGTGGCCGACTGGCCGTTGCGGTCGAGCTCGTTGAACTTGGCGTCGCCCGCGGCCTCGACCCTGTCGAGCGCGGAGGTCTCGCGCGCGAACACGGCCGTCATCTTCTGCGAGGTGAGCGTGCGCTGGCGCTCGGTGAACCTGGCGTCGCCCGCGGCGACGAAGCTCTCCACGTCCTGCGTCTCGCGGAAGAACTGCGCGGCCATCTCGGACGACGTGAGCGTGCGCGTGGCGCGCTTCGCCGTCTCCTGATACGGCTCGACGACGGCCTTCGCGTCGCCCGACGCGTCGAAGTTGCGCGCGAGGTTGCCGGACTCGTGGAAGTAGCACTTGAAGGCCGACGCGTAGAGGCGCTTGCGGTCGGCCGCCGGGTTCGGCCGGACGGGCTCGACGAGGAGGTCGGCGTTGCCGTCGGCCTCCGCGCGTTCGAGGTCGCGCCCCGACTCGCGCCAGAACAGGCGCACGTAGTCGGCCGTCAGGCGTTTGTTAGCCGACCGGGGGTCGCCCGCCTTCGACTTCGGCGCGGCCAGCGTCAGCACGGGCCGCCCGCCCGCGCGCATCTCCTTGATGACGCTGCGCTCGCTCTGGATGACGAAGTCAACGTGCACGGCTTCGCCCGTCACCAGCTCGGCGTCCGAGTCGGCGTCGATGGTCCTGGCGCGGACGTTGCGCAGCGCGTGCGCGGAGGTGAGCTTCTGCTCCTCGTTGAAGTAGAAGTCGAGCTGATCGGCGAAGACCTCGGCGGACTTCCCCTCGTTCATCGAGCGCAGGTAGGCGTTCGTGCTCGCCGCGATGAACTTGACGCGCTTCTGCTCGTTGAGCTGGCCGGCGAGGGTCTCGCCGCTCATCACGTCGCGCCCCTGCTCGGCCGTGGCGCCGCCGGTGAAGTCGATCTTCATCGCCGCCTGGTCGAAGACGGCCTGCGCCGACTTCAGGGTCAAGGGCTGGCGCAGGTTCACCTTCGGAATCGCCCCGGGCTGCGGGCTCTGGGCTTGCGCGCCCGACTCGGGGCTGACCGTGATCTCGACCGCGCCCTTCAACTCAAGTCTCTTCGCCTTCGCGTCCACGTTCGCCGAGTCGGCGCGCCCGGCGATGTTCTCGCGCTCGAAGCTGACGGGCGTGGTGACGCGCGCCAGCTCGGTCTTCACCTCGTACTCGACCGACTCGGCCCGGGTCTTCAGTCCGTCGCGGGTCTCGATCTGCACGTCGCCGGTGAAGAGGAACTGCGTGTTGTCCTCGTTCGTCAGCGTCTGGCGCGCGCTGATCTTGTCGGGGCGGTCGCCGTGGTCCGGGTAGACTTCGAGGTAGACGTTCTCCAGCTGGTGGTGGCCGTCGGAATATTTAACGTCGCGGTCGGCCTTGAGCAGAACCCACAGCCTTTCGCCCTTCATCTCGCGGTGTTCGAGACGGTCGATGACGCCGACGACCTCGTTGGAGAGCTGCGCCTGCCCGGGGCGGAGCCTGAACGTCGTGTGATCCTTCAGACGCCAGTAAGAGACGGCGACGGCCGCCACGCCCGCGGCGAGCAGGAGCAGCGCCAGCACGCGCCCCAGCTTCGGCGCCGCGATCCGCAGCCCCAGCCCCCACACCTTCTTGCGTCCGATCTCTTGCATATGAAAACCCGTGTACCGTGAACCGTAAACCGTGACGAGTTGAAACCGGCACTTTCTTGTCACGGTTTACGGTTCACGGTTCACGGTTATCTTCCTTCAAATCTTCGACGACTAATTGCAAACGCGTGTTGCCGTTCCAGCAGTTGGCCTCGACGGAGTAGGCCAGTTCGATGCGCGCGCCGGGGCGCGGCGTTGCTGCCGCGCGCTCGGCGCCGCCCCACCAGATGCAGTCGTGGACGCGCCCGCCGGCCGCGACGCCGAACTTCAGATGGCGCTCCTTCAGTACGCGCGGCTCGCCGACGACGCGCAGGCCGCGCGTGACGAAGACCGGGCGGGGCCAGCCCGCGCCGAAGGGCTCAAGCGCCTCAAGCTCCGCGCAGAGGTCGAGGCCCAGCGCGTCCCCGGACAGCTCCAGGTCGTATTCGAGGACGGGCTCGGCCGGCTCTCCACCCGTCAGGCGCGCGGCGTGCTCGTTGAGGCGGCGGCGCAGCTCCGCGACGTTCTCGCGGCGGACGCCGAGGCCGGCGGCGTGCGCGTGGCCGCCGAAGGCTTCGAGGATGTCGGCGCACTCGGTCAAGGCGTCGAGCATGTGGAAGCCTTCGCCGCTGCGCGCCGAGCCGTGCCCCGTGCCGTCCTCGTCGAGCGAGATGACGACGGCCGGGCGCTGCAAACGCTCGGCGATCTTCGACGCGGCCAGCCCGATGACGCCGCGGTGCCACCCCTCGCCGGCGACGACGACGACCGAGGTCGCTTCCTGCCCGCTCAACTCAAGCTCGGCCACGGCGCGCTCGGTCACCTGCTGCTGCACTTCACGCCGCTCGCGGTTGCGCGCGTCGAGGTGGGAGGCTAGCGCGCGCGCCTCGGTCATGTTCTTCGACTCGAACAGCTCGACGACGGCGCGCGCGGCGTCCATCCGGCCGGCGGCGTTGATGCGCGGCCCCAGCCGGAAGCCGATGTCGAACGCCCTCAGCCCCGAGCCGTCGCCGCAGCCCGCGACCTCCATCAGCGCGCGCAGCCCCGGATTCTTCGCGTGGTACAAGTCCGCGAGCCCGAGCGCGACGATGGCGCGGTTCTCGCCCGTCAACTGCGCCACGTCGGCCACCGTGCCGATGGCGACGACCTTGAGGAAGCCGGGCACCTGACTCTCGCGCCCGCGCTCGCGGAAGAGCGCGTGCGCGAGCTTGAAGGCGACGCCGACGCCCGCGAGGTTCTTGTCGGGGTACGGGCAAGCCTTCTGGTTCGGATTCAGGACGGCGTAGGCGGGCGGCGCGCCTTCGTCTGCGTCGGGCAGGTGGTGATCCGTGATGATGACATCGAGCCCGTTCGCGCGCGCCCACTCCAAAGGCTCGAAGGCGCGGATGCCGCAGTCCACGCTGATGACGAGCTTGTAGCCGTCCTCCTTCGCGCGTTCGAGCACGTCGCGGCGGATGCCGTAGCCTTCGGTGAAGCGGTGCGGGACGTGGTAGCCGGTCTTCGCCCCGAGGAACTCGAGCGCGCGCCGCAAGACGACCGTGCCCGTCGTCCCGTCCACGTCGTAGTCGCCGTAGACGAGTATGCGCTCGCCCCCGTCCACCGCGCGCAGCACGCGCCCGACCGATTCGCGCATGCCGAGCATGAGCGAGGGGTCGTGGAGCTGTCCGAGGGAGGGCTCAAGCAGGGTGCGGGCGGCTTCCGCGGTCTCGACGCCGCGCGCGGCCAGGACGCCCGCGACCGTCTCGGAGACGCCTGCGGCGGCCGCGAGCCGCGCGGCGTCTCCGGCGGCCGCGCGGCGCGGCACCCAGCGGCGCCCGAGGTCTCTCGCGCGGGTGACGGTACCCGTCATTCGGCGAACCACCCGTTGGGGTCGAGGAGTCGGACGCCGATGTGCTGGCGGGCGTCCTCCCCTTCCTTCCAGACGCCGTTGACCTCGGCGTCGAGGGCGCGGCCGAAGGGGGGCGTCAGGCGCACGCGAAGTCCGACCTCGGCGGGGATGTCGGTGACGAGGGTGGCGCCGCCGCGGCTGACGCGGACGGCCTCGGCCGAGACTTTGAAGGGATTACCATCGTCGTCAACGCCTTCCAGCTCGACGGTGAAGTTGACCGGCACGCGCGGGCTGCGCGGGCGCTGCGAAGGGGGGTCGGTCTTGGTTGTATCGCTCATTAACTGGTCGCCTTCCGATCCGTTGGGGGTTAGCTGCTCGAAACGGGAGGGGCGACTTAAGTTTAACCGATGCGGCGGCGGCGCGCGAGCCCGAGGGCATTGGTATAAAGGTCAGCACCGCCCGCGGGAGCGGGTGGGCGTTATGAGGTCGGCTTGATGATTGATGAGAGGCGTGCTGTCATCAATCACCCGGCCGTGCCCGCCGAACTCACCCGCTCCCGCGGGTGGTTCTGACCTGAACTCATCACAAAGGATTTATGGCGCCGGTGTAGAGGAGCAACAGGATGAGCGCGCCGACGACGAGGCGGTAGCCGATGAAGACGCCGGTGGAGTGCTCGCGCAGGAACCTTAAGAGGAACCAGATGGAGGCGTAGCCGATGATCCCCGACACGACGGTCGCGACGGCGAGCGGCACGGCGCTGCCCGCGGGCAGGCTGTGGACGGCCTCCCTCAGTTCGAGCAGGCCGCTGGCCGTGATCGCCGGGATCGAGAGCAGGAACGAGAAGCGCGCCGCCGTCTCGCGCGTCTCGCCCGCGAAGAGCCCGCCCATGATGGTCGAGCCCGAGCGGCTCGCGCCCGGGATGAGCGAGAGCACCTGCGCGAAGCCGACGGCCGCCGCGTCGCCGAGGCCCAGTTCCTTCATCCCGCGCCGCCGCGCCCCCGTCTTCTCGGCGACGAGCAGGAGGACGGCGACGACGACCATCATCGTCGCGATGACCCAGAGGTTCTTGGTGAACGTCCCCTCGATCTCGTCCTTGAAGATGAGCCCGACGACGCCGATGGGGAGCGAGCCCAGAAAGACCAGCCACCCGAGTTTCGCGTCGGGCGACATGCGGCTGCCCAGAAACCCGCTCCCCTCGATGTCCGGCGGCGTGCGCCCGCGCAGCAGCAGCAGGTGGTCGCGCACGAAGGCGTAACAGATGTTCCAGATGTCGCGCGCGAAGTAGACGAAGACGGCGGCCAGCGTCCCCAACTGCGTGACGGCGATGACCGCCGTCTGCTGCTCGGCCGCGAGCGACTGCGAGAGACCCGTCAGGCGCGTCGCGAAGATCAGGTGCGCGGTCGAGCTGACGGGGATGAACTCCGTGAGCCCCTGGACAATGCCGAGGACGATTGCCTGAAGGATGTTCATAGTTAACAGTAGTCAGTAGTCAGTAGTCAGTAGAAGAGCATTCGTTAGGTGAACCGTCAGCAATATCAGCGTCAATGTCGGCGGCGCGGAGCGCTACTGACTACTGACTACCGTCTACTGTCTACTCTCTGAAGTTGGAGTTCGAGGCGAGCCGGTCGTAGACGGCGCCGGGGATGTGTCGGATGACGCGGACGAGCGCGGCGAGCTGCCAGGGGAAGGCGTAGGTGCGCGCGCGACGCTCGACGGCGCGGATGATGCGGCAGGCCGCGTCTTCGGGTTCGAGCAGGAAGGGCAGCTTCTTCTTGCGGCCGGCCGTCATCGGCGTGCGGATGAAGCCGGGGTGAATCGTGGTGACGGCGATGTTGCTCTTGCGCAGATCGACGCGCAGGCTCTCGAAGAGGGTCGAGACGGCGGCCTTGCTCGCGCTGTAGGCGCCGGACTTCGGCATGCCGCGGTAGGAGGCGAGGCTTGAGATGGCGACGAGGTGGCCCGAGCCGCGCTCCAACATCGCGGGCAGCACGGCCGCGACGCTGTTGACGACGCCGATGACGTTGATGGAGATCAAGTCGCCGACCTCGCCCGCGTTCAACTTCGTCGCCGCCGCCGTGCTGCTCATCCCGGCGTTGGCGACGAGCACGTCAATGCGGCCCCAGCGCTCGCGCACGCGCTCGGCCACGGCGTTCAACGCCGCGTGGTCGCGCACGTCGGCCGGCAGCGCCAGCGCCTCGCCGCCCGCGCGCTCGATCTCCTCGCTCAGCCGCAGCAGCTCCTCGCCGCGCCGCGCCGTCAGCCCCAGACGCGCGCCGCGCCTCCCCCACTCCAGCGCCAGCGCACGCCCTATCCCTGACGACGCGCCGGTGATGAGGACTACTTTCTGACTCCAATCCACCTTCATCTTTTATGTCGCCCTAAGCCTGCAGCCGCTTCTCTTTTCCGCTCTCCGGGTCGAACTTGAAATCCTCGTCGTACACGACCCGCAGCTCCCTAAAAATATCCGGCGACTCTTTCGTAAACTCCAGCCAGGCCCGCTTGAAGGCGGGCCGGTTCAGGAAGGCCCTGATGCCGTCGCTCCAGAGCTTCCACGTCGCGTCGCTGACGCGGTCGTTCATGCGCAGGAAGACCTGCTCGTTGCAGAGGTCGATGTAACGAAAGAAGTCGTCGCGCGACTCGCGATAGCTCTCCTCGTCCAGCTCCTTCCCGAGCAGCGCGTCGACCGGAATCTTCTGGATGATCTCGCGGAACTGCCTGGAGAGATCGTCCTCGAACTGCGTCTTCGCCAGTTGCTTCGCGAGCCGAATCTGCCACCACGCCATGAACACGGCGATGGCGGTGGCAATCGAGGCCAGCGCGTTCACAAGACTCAACCAATCCACGCGAGTATCTTCTCAACAAAGCTCCGCGACGTGTTCGCCGAGGGCGTGGAGCGCACGCCCGAGGTCGTCCTGTTTGATGAGCAGGTGGTCGCGCGAGAAGGCGGAGAGCGCGCCGACGGGGACTCCGGCTTCGGCGAGTATCCGCGTGACGTGGGCGAGGAAGCCGACCACGTCCCAGCCCAACTCCACGTCGAGCGTCAACAGCCGGAAGCCCGCTTCGACCTTCGCGTCGCGCGCGGCGTGGCGCATCGCGCGCCAGTCGGACTCTTCGATGAGCAGCGTCACCTCGAAGGGGTCGCGCAGCAGCATGAAGTTCGACTCGGGGCGCGGGCTCAGCTCGGGGTTCTCAAGCAGCCGCGCCCAGTCCTCGTGCCGCATCCCGGCGAGCACGTAGGTCTCGGGCGCGACCTCGACGCGGGCGCGGCGCAGTAGTTCCGCAGAGTCGGGCATAGGAGAGTCGGCAGTAGGCGGTAGGCGGATGGCAGTTGAGAGCGCCGCTGTCGAAACCTTCGAGTTAACCTTTCAACGTCCGAAACGCGGAGCGGCTGCCGACTGCCCTCCGCCTACCGCCTACTCTTCTTCAAAGTTGAATGACGACCGGCAGGATGACGGGCTTCGCGCCGGTCTGCTTCTGGATGTAGCGCTTGAGATCGAGCCGGACGCGCTCCTTGAGGACGGACGAGTCGCGGCGCTCGTCGCGCGAGGCGGCCTCGACCGTCGCCGTGACGACGCGGCGCATGTCGCGCAGCAGCTCCGCCGAGCCGCCGTTGCCGTCTATCCCGAGCACGCCGCGCGCGACGACCTCGGGCTCACCCTCCAGCTCGCCCGACTCCTCGTCGATGGTGACGACGGGCGTGACGACGCCGTCGTAGGCGAGCTGGCGGCGCTCGCGGACGACCTCGCCGTCTATCTCCTCGAAGCCGCTCTCGTCGATGAAGGTGCGGCCGATCTCGCGCTTCTCGACGACCTTCGCGCGGCCGGGCTCGAGCTCGAGCGTGTCGCCGTTCTCGATGAGGATGATGTTCGCCTCGGGGAAGTCGCAGTGATTTTTGAGAAACTCCTTGTGGCGGTAGAGCATCCGGTACTCGCCGTGGACGGGGATGACGAACTCGGGCCGGACGGCCTCGGTCATGATGCGGATGTCCTCCTGCGAGGCGTGGCCGGAGACGTGGATGAGCCGCCGCTTCTCGTCGATGATGGCGGCGCCGCGCTTGTAGATTTCGCCGATGAGGCGCGAGATGGAGCGCTCGTTGCCCGGGATGATGCGCGCCGAGAGGATGACCGTGTCGCCGTCCGCTATCGTCAGCCCCTTGTACGACCCGTTCGAGAGTTGCGAGAGCGCCGCGCGCGGCTCGCCCTGCGAGCCCGTGACGAGGTAGACGATCTCGCCCGCGGGCAGCTTCTTCGCCTGCTGGAGCGAGACGAGCATGCCCTCGTGCAGGTCGAGGTAGCCGAGCCGCTCGGCGATCTCGACGTTCTTAATCATCGAGCGGCCGAGCACGCAGACCTTGCGGTCGAACTGCTGCGCCACGTCGATGACGATCTGCAGGCGGTGGATGGAGGAGGCGAACGTCGCGACGAAGATGCGCCCCTCGGCCTCGGAGAAAATCTCCTCGAAGTCGGGGATGACGGCGCGCTCCGAGGGCGTGCGGCCGGGGACGGTGGCGTTCGTCGAGTCGGACGTGAGGGCGAGCACGCCCTCCTGCCCGTAGCGGCGCAGGGTGCGCAGGTCGATGGGCTCGCCGATGACGGGCGTCTCGTCCACCTTGTAGTCGCCGGTGTGGATGAGCGTGCCGATGGGCGTGTTGATGGCGAGCGCGAAGCAGTCGATCAGCGAGTGCGAGACGCGGATGAACTCGACCTCGAACTCGCCGATCTCGACGCGGTCGCGCGGCTCGACGCGGTGCAGCAGCACGTCGCCGAGGATGCCGTGCTCCTCCAGCTTCGACTCGATGAGCCCCATCGTGAAGTGCGAGGCGTAGAGCGGCACGTTGAACTTCTTCAGGACGTAAGGCACCGCGCCGATGTGATCCTCGTGGCCGTGCGTGATGACGACGGCGATGATGTTCTCGCGGTACTTTTCGAGGAAGTCGAAGTCGGGGACTTCCACGTCCACGCCGTAGGCGGTCTCCTGGGGGAAACCCATGCCGGTGTCGACGAGGATCATGTCGTCGCCGTAGCGCACGGCCATACAGTTGCAGCCGAACTCGCCGACTCCGCCGAGGGGCATCACTTCAATTACGTTACTCACTTGTTACACTTCTCTCCGATAGGGCGTTGGCCCAAAGCCTTCCGCCGCGAATATAAAAGGGGGCGCGAACGTCGAGTATAGCACAAGCCCCCGGCTCACTTCGCGCGCTAGCGCCCGCGCGTCGTCAAAGTCTTCAGCAAATTAATCCACTCGGCGAGCGTCAGCGCTTCGGCGCGGCGCCCGGCGTCCACGCCCGCGGCTTCGAGCAGCGCGGCGGGGCCGCCCGCCCGTTCGACGAGCGCGCGCAGGTCTTCGGGCGCGGAGCGCAGGTTGTTGAAGATCGTCTTGCGCTTCTGCGCGAAGCCCGCGCCGGCGAGACGCAGGAACAGTCGCTCGTCGAAACTCTCGTCCACGCCGCCGCGCGCGCGCAGCCGCGCGACCGTGCTCCAGACCTTCGGCGCGGGCCGGAAGGCGCCGGGCGGCACGTCGAAGAGCGCTTCCGCGTGGCAGAAGGCTTCGACCAGCACGGTCAGATACCCGCGCGCGGCCGAGCCCGGCGGCGCCGTGATGCGCTCGACCACCTCGCGCTGAAGCATCAGGACCATCTCGGGGACGCAGCCGCGCTGCTCGAAGAGTCTCTGGAGGATGGCGGTCGAGATGTTGTAAGGCAGGTTCGCGACGACGCGCGCCGACGCGGCGGGCTCGACCGCCGCGCAGAAATCCACGCCGAGCGCGTCGGCCTCGACCAGCTTGAAATCCTCGCGCCCCGCGAAGCGCTCGCGCAGGACGGGCACCAACTCCCTGTCCAGCTCGACGGCGACGACGCGCGCGCCGCTCTCCAACAACAGACTCGTCAACACGCCGCGCCCCGGCCCGATCTCCAAAACCGTCTCGCCCGCGCGCGGCCCGAGCGCGCCGACGACGCGCCGCGCGTACGACTCGTCAACCAGGAAATTCTGCCCCAGCCTCTTTTTCGCCCGCGGTAGATTCATAGGTAATAAGAGCGTGAACCGTCAACCGTCAACCGTGACAAGTTAAGACCAGCTCTTTCTTGTCACGGTTGACGGTTGACGGTTCACGCCTCTTTAAAGAGGTAGCCCGTGACCTCAACGTCGTCGCCGTGGCGCGTGACCTCAACGTCGCGGAGGCGCGCGGCGGCGTCAACGGTGAGCGGGCCGGCGCCGCCGACGGCGCCGAGGGCGTCTGCGCCGAGGATGAGCGGGGCGACGAAGAAGCTCGCCTTGTCCACGAGCCCCGCGCGCAGTAGGGCGCCGGCCACGCCCGCGCCGCCTTCGACGATGAGACCTTGAACCTCGCGGCGGCGCAGCTCTTCCAACACGGCCGCGAGGTCGCGCCCGCCCGCCGCGGCCTTTAGAACCTCGACGCCGCACGCCTCAAGCTCAGAGATTTCGTGTGCGTCGGCCTTCTCTGAAGTGAAGACGAGGACGGGCGTCTCGCGCGCCGTCCTCGCGAGTTGTGACTGCGGGCCGAGGCGCAGTCGTTCGTCGAGCACGACGCGGAGGAGCGGGCGGCGGCGCGGCAGTCCGCTGCGGTCTGTGAGCAGCGGGTCGTCCTTGGCGGCCGTGCCCGAGCCGACGAGGATGGCGTCGTACTCGCGGCGCATCCGGTGCGCGCGCGCGCGCGACTCGGGGCCGCTGATCCAGCGCGCGTGCCCCGTGCTGGTGGCGATGCGCCCGTCGAGCGAGCACGCGAGTTTCAGGTGGACGAAGGGTCGGCCGCGCCGCAGCGCGTGGTAGTACTTCTCGTTGAGCCGCTCGGCCTCTCTGGCGAGCACGCCGACCGTCAAGTCGATGTTTGCCTCGCGCAGTTCACTGAACCCGCGGCCCGAGACGAGCGGGTTCGGGTCTTCACCCGTTGCGACGACGCGCGCCACGCCCGCGCGGATGAGCGCGGTCGTGCACGGCGGCGTGCGCCCCGTGTGCGCGTGCGGTTCGAGCGTGACGTAGGCGGTCGCGCCGCGCGCACGAGCGCCCGCCTGTTCGAGCGCAAGGGTCTCCGCGTGCTTCACGCCCTCGAACAGGTAGAAGCCCTCGCCCAGAACCTCGCCGCGCTGGTCAACGATGACGCAGCCGACGAGCGGGCCCGGGCTCACCTGCCCCGCGCCGCGCGCGGCCAAGTGTAGCGCGCGCGCCATCATGCGCTCGTCGAATGAGTCCGGAGTCTGTTGTCCTGAGTCTGGGGTCAAGAAACGTTAGGCGAAGAGGCCGTTGACGTACTGCTCGGGGTCGAAGACGACGAGGTCGTCCACCTTCTCGCCGATGCCGGCGTAGCGGATGGGCAGCCCCAGCTCCTTCGAGATGGCGACGGCGATGCCGCCCTTGGCCGTGCCGTCGAGCTTCGTTAAGACGATGCCGGTCACGCCCGCCGTCTTCAAAAACTGTCGCGCCTGCTCCAGACCGTTCTGCCCCGTCACGGCGTCCACGACGAGCAGCGTCTCGTGCGGCGCGCCCTCGACCTCGCGCCCCGCCACGCGCT
>DAIRFV010000376.1:0-5119 GCA_036794905.1 Pyrinomonadaceae bacterium
TGCCCGTCTCGCTCTTCAGGTTCTTGATGAGTTCGAGAATCTGCGCCTGGATGGTGACGTCGAGCGCGGTCGTCGGCTCGTCGGCGATGAGCAACTCGGGCTCGCAGGCCAGGGCCATCGCGATCATCACGCGCTGCCGCATGCCGCCCGAGAACTCGTGCGGGTACGAGTTGGCGCGCGAGCGCGCCTCGGGGATGCCGACCGTCTCCAGCATCTTGACGGCGTGCTCATACGCCTGCTCGCGTGTGTGCCCGAGGTGGAGCTGCGTGATCTCCATCAACTGCCGCGAGATGCGCATGAAGGGGTTGAGCGAGGTCATCGGGTCCTGGAAGATCATGCTGATGCGCTTGCCGCGAATCTTCCGCACCTCGTCGTCCGGCAGGCTCAGGATGTCCTGCCCGTGGAAGAGCACCTCGCCCGAGACGATCTTGCCGGGCGGGCTCGGGATGAGGCGGATGACCGACAGGTTCGTCACGGACTTCCCCGACCCCGACTCACCCACGATGCCGAGCGTCTCGCCGCGCTTCAAATCGAAGCTGATGCCGTCCACGGCGCGCACGGTGCCGTCTTCCGTCTCGAAGTACGTCCGCAGGTCTCGAACTGAAAGAAGGTTGCCGTCGTGACTCATACAGTGGGTTCTGGGTTCTGGGTTGTAGGTGTCGGGGAAATGCTTAAAACCAAAACCCAACACCTAACACCCAACACCTTTCCTAGAACTTTCTCATCTGCGGGTCGAGCGCGTCGCGCAGGCCGTCGCCGAGGAAGTTGAGCGAGAAGAGCGTCAGCGCCATCGTCACGCCGGGGAAGATGAGCTGCCAGGGGAAGACCGCGATGTTCTGGATGCCCTCCTGCGCGAGGCTCCCCCAGGACGCGTAGGGCGCCTGCACGCCGAGGCCGAGGAAGGAGAGGAACGCCTCCTGCAACATCACGGACGGGATGGTCAGCGTCGCGTAGACGATGACCGGCCCCAGGGCGTTCGGCACGATGTGGCGGAAGATGATCCGCGGCGTCGAGACGCCGGTCGCGCGCGCGGCCAGCACGTACTCCTGGTTCTTGAGCGAGATGACCTGCCCGCGCACGATGCGCGCCATCGTCAGCCAGGAGACCGCGCCGAGCGCCGCGAAGAGCAGGAAGATTTGTTGCAGCGGCGACCGCCCGCCGAAGAAGGCCAGCAGCACGATGACGACCATCATGTAAGGGATGGCGTAGAGCACGTCCACGATGCGCATCAGCACGTCGTCAACCTTGCCGCCCAGATAGCCCGCGGTCGCGCCCCACGTCACCCCGATGAGGATCGAGACGAAGGTCGAGATGACGCCTACCATCAGCGAGATGCGCCCGCCCTGTAGCACGCGCGCCAGCACGTCGCGCCCCGAGGCGTCCGTCCCCATCGGGTGCGTCCACGAGAAGGAGCCGTCGGGGGCCGTGAACGGCGGGTAGGAGAGCGTCTGCCCCGACGGTATGTAGTCGTAGGTAAAGCCCGTCGCCGCCTTGATGATCGGCGGGCCGACGACCACCGCGACGGCGATGAACGCGACGACGAACATGCCGAAGACGGCCAGTCTGTTCTTCAACAGACGCTTCCACGCGTCCTTCCACAGCGAAGTCCCCCTGGCCGGGGCCGCCGCAACGTCTTCCGTGCGCACGTCACCCTCGCCGACGGCCGTCTCGGGGAAGGCGTGAATCTCGTCTCCGCGCCGCGCCGCGCCGGGGGGCGCCTGTGGCGTACCCTTCGGCGTGAGCGCCGGCTCGCCCGCCTCCCAGGTGTTCGGCTGCGAGCGCCCCTCTTCGGTCGGCACCTGCGGTGTTCTCTCGTCGCTCATCTCTTCAGTAGCGTATGCGCGGGTCGATGAAGCCGTAGGCGACGTCGACCAGCAGGTTGAAGACCAGCACGAGTATCGAGGTGAAGGCGACGATGCCGAGGATGAGCGGCTCGTCGCGGTTCAGGTTCGCGTTGATGAAGTAGGTGCCGAGGCCCGGCAGCGCGTAGATGCGCTCGACGACGACCGTCCCCGTAATCAGGATGGCGAGCGCCGGGCCCGTGAAGGAGACGACGGGGAGCAATCCCCCGCGCAGGGCGTGGCGCATCACGACCTGCCGCTCGGTCAGCCCCTTGGCGCGCGCCGTGCGGATGTAGTCCGAGCGCAGGACTTCGAGCATCCCCGCGCGCGTCAGCCGCGCGATGTAGGCCATGTAGATGGCCGAGAGCGTCAGGACGGGCAGCACGACGTTCCACGACGGGAAGCCGTTCCAGCGCGCGGGCGGCAGCCAGTAGAGCGAGAGCGAGAAGATGAGGACGAGGATCGGCCCCAGCACGAAGTTCGGCATGCTGATGCCGAGCATCGAGAGCCCCATCGCCGCGTAGTCGAGTTTCGAGTTCTGCTTGAGCGCCGCGACCGTGCCCATCGTCGTCCCGACGAGGAGCGCCAGCAGGTACGCGCACGTCCCGATGGCGGCCGAGACGGGCACGGTGCGCCTGAGCACGTCGTTGACCGTCTCGGTCTCGTAGCGGAGCGAGTGGCCGAAGTCGAGGCTGAGGATGTTCTTCATCACCCGGCCGTACTGCACGTACCAGGGCTGGTCGAGCCCGTACTTGGCGCGGATGTTCTTCTCGACGGCGGCGGGCAGCTTCCGCTCGCTCGCGTAGAAGTTGCCGGGCGCGAGCCGGATGAGCGCCCACGTCAGCGAGATGACGATGAGCACCATCGGCACGGTCACCAGCATTCGGCGGACGATGAAGCGGAACATCTCTCGGCTACTCCTTCAGGTCGGCCAGCTCCGGCTCGGGCGTCGTCATGTCGGGCATGCCCTTGTCCCACTTCGCCGGGTCGTGCTCGATGTAGACGAACTTCCACGCGTGCAGCGTCGCCGGGTTCGGGTAGAGCCCCTTCACGTAAGGCTTCTTCATCCAGCTCGTCGCGGGCTTGAGGAGCGGGATGATGGGCGCCTCTTCGAGCAGGTACGCCTCGGCCTTGGTCAGGATCGCGTAGCGCTTGGCCTGGTCGGGCTCGCGGTTCGCGGCGTTGAGCATTTCGACGAACTTCGGGTCGTACCAACCCGTCCCGTTGTCGCCGCCGTCGGTGGCGAACAGCCCGAGGTAGGTGTACGGATCCATGTAGTCGCCCACCCAGCCGGCGCCGCCCGCGAAGCCCTTGAATTCGAGCTTGGCGCGCGTGTTGACGAAGGTCTTCCACTCGATGGCGCGCAGGCCGATGGTGACGCTGAGGTTCTGCTTCCACTGCGCCTGGATGAACTCGGCGATCTGCCGGTTCGACTCGCTCGTGTTGTAGATGACCTCGACGGTGTTGGCGGGGAACTTCGCCGGGTCGAACTTGCCCGACGCGTCCTTGTAGCCCGCCTCGGCGAGCAGACGCTTGGCCGCCTCCACGTCGAACTTGTAGCCCGGCGGGCTCTCGTAGCCGTGCAGGATGCCCGAGGGGACGAAGACCTCGTTCGCCTTCGAGACCGCGCGGAAGTTCTCCAGCGCCTTGCGGTCGATGGCGATGGCGAACGCCTTGCGCACGCGCTTGTCGTCCATCGGGGGCGCCGTGGTGTTGATCTGCCAGTACTGCGAGGCGTTCTCCGGCGCGTCCATGTAGTCGCTCGCGTAGCGCAGGCCGGCCTTGAGCCAGGAGGCGGGGACGGTGTGGTTGTAGGTCGCGTCCACCTCGCCCGCCTTGTAGAGGTTCATCATCGTCGTCTGGTCGTCGAGCGGGAAGAAGATGATCTTCTCCAGGCGGACTTTGTCGGCCTCCCAGTAGTGCGGGTTCTTGACGACGACGAGCTGGTGGTAGGGCCGGTGCTCGGCGAGCATGTGCGTGCCGCTGGTGACGATGTTGCCGGGCTTCGTCCAGTTGACGCCGAACTTCTCGACCGTGCGCTCGTGGACGACGCGGAAGAACTGGTGCTGGATGAGCCCCATGAAGTAGGGGGCGGGCTGGCGGAGCGTGATGCGCAGGGTGTAGTCGTCCACGGCCTCGACGCCGAGGTCTTCGGCCTTGACGGGGACGAGTTCCTTGTCCCCGACCAGCGCGGCGAGCTTCGGGTTGGCCTTGAAAGCCTTCTCCCGCTCCTTCTCGTCGCCGGGCACGACCAGCCGCTCGGGCTCGTGTATGCGCCGGTGGAAGTCCGTGTCGGGCGCGGCGTCCTCGCCCTTCTTCGAGAGTTCCGCTTTGTGCAGCGCCTCGAAGTCGGGCGGCGCGGTCGGGGCGTTGACCGACTGCGCCTGGCCTTCCGCGGCTTCGGCCTTCGGCGCTTCGGAGGCGAGGACGAAGCGGCCCGTCTTCGGGTCGCGGACGAAGGCGCTGCCGTTGTTGAAGGCTTCGGCGTGCTTGATGTCGTACGCGAGGAAGGCGACGCGCGAGGCGAGTTCCGGCCGCAGCCCGCGCCGCAGGGTGTAGGCGAAGTCGCGCGCGGTGATGGGTTCGCCGTTCGAGAACCTGGCGTTGCGGCGGAGCGAGAAGACGAACTCGCTCGCGTCCCCGTTCACCGTCCAGCGCTCGGCGACGCCGGGGATGGGCTCCATCGTCTTCGGGTGGTATTCGACCAGCCCCTCGTAGAGCGCGATGTCCAGGCGCGCCTCGGGCTGCCCCGTGCTCATCTGCGGGTCGAGAGATTCGGGCTCGGAGCCCGTGATGTAGCGGAGCGTCTGCCCCGCGGGCGGCTTGACCTGGCCGAAGAATTCGTTCTTCTTGACGGGCGGCCCGCAGGCCGCGAAGAGGAGGGCGGCGGAGAGTGCGAGGGTCAGAAGGCGCGCGGTCTTTCGGTCGGTCATGGCCGTTTGTAACTCCTGCTTCGAGCGAGACGGGGCGGCACGCACGGGGCTGCTCGGCGCGCGCCCCCGGGGAGACTGTCACGGCCCGCGTGCAGGGGAGGCTCGCGGCCGAATCCGTCAAAAACGTCTGTTCGTTGCAACGTGGCTGCGGGGGTCGTAGATAAACTGTCCGGCTTACGGGTCGGCCCCGAACTTATCACGCCGCGCACGGTCAATCAAGGATGAACCGACCCGCTTATAACGATGCGCGTCGTGGCTCCGGCCGTTGCTTAAAGACAGTAGACAGTAGCCAGTAGTCAGTAGACAGTAGAAAACAGGGCGGCGCGCTTCATCCTTCAGCCTGAG
>DAIRFV010000104.1:0-18401 GCA_036794905.1 Pyrinomonadaceae bacterium
GGAAACCTTTGACCCGATATTAGCCCGACCCTTGCGGGGAAGGCAAAAGGCCAAACATGTACGTGAACCGTAAACCGTGAACCGTGGCAAGGAAGAAGCGCCGGTCTTCTCTCGCCACGGTTCACGGTTTACGGTTCACGTCCTTCGCTTACTTCCAGTCCCCCACCAGCACAAACGGCGCCCAGAAGTAGGGCGCGCTGGTCTCTTTGCGCGCGAGGAGGGAGAGGCGTGCGTCGTGCATGGCGGCGGAGGGCGTCGCGGGCGTCGGGCCGAGGAGCCCGCCGTAGAAGCTCGTCATCAGCTCGGCCGTCGGCTTGTCGGCCACAGACCAGAGGGTGACGCCGACGGTGGGCGCGCCCGCGTACATGAAGGCGCGCGCGAGCCCCATCACGCCCTCGCCGCGCTTCTCGCGCCCGAGCCCCGTCTCGCAGGCCGAGAGCATCACGAGCGGCGAACTCAAGCGCAGGTTGAAGACCTCGTCCGTGCGCAGGAAGCCGTCCGCGCCCGCGCGGTTCCCGACCAGCGAGAGCACGACGCCCGTGAACTGCGGGCGCTCCGCGTTGAGGAGCCCGTGCGTGGCGAAGTGGAGCACGCGGTAGTCGCGCAGGTCGCGCGCCTCGAGCTCGCCCTCGTTCGCCGCGAGCCCCAGCCACACGTCGGCCCGGCGACCCGCGCGCTCGGCCAGGGACTTGATCTGCTCGGCCTCCGCCTGCGTCCCCGCCAGGCGCACGAGCGCGAGGCGCTTCGAGCCCGCCGCCGACTGCGTGCCGGCGACCTTCAGACCGTCGGACACGTCCGCCATTGCGCTGTCGAACCCCGGCGCGCGCCCCGCGTCGGCGCCCGCCGGCTGAAAGTTCGGGGCGGCGGCCGAGGCCGCGCGCGAGTCGGCCGCGTCGAAGACGGGGTCGGCGACGACGAGCATGTTGCCCGCCGTCAACGTGCCCGGGGTGGACGTGCGATGCTGCCGCATGGCCGCGACGACCGAGGCGGACGGCGCGAAGACCGTCTCGTTCTTCCTCAGAAGGTATTCGAGCGAGGAGAAGTCCGCGCCCTCGGACGGCGGACGCGTGACGAGCGCGTGGAAGGGGACGTAGTTGAGCGCGCCGTCGGCGACGACGAGCAGGCGGTGCTGCTTGTAGAGCGGCGCGGCCGGCTCGACCACGGCCCTGTAGAGCGCGTGCGCGGCGTCGGCGTAAGCCCTGACGGCCGCGGGCGTCGCGTCCGCCTTCGCCGCCGTGACCTTGAGGCCGCGCTGCGGGTCTACGGCCGCGGCGACGAGGTCCGTCAGCGAACGTTTTAAAGCGGTTGGGATGAGCTGCTGCCGGAAGGCGACGACGAGGCGGCCGACCTCCTCGCGCCCGGGCAGTCGCGCGACTCCGACGCCGCCGCGCGTGACGGCGAAGAGGTACGAGCGCTCCTCGCCCAGACTGTATTCGAGCAGCGCCGTGTCTTCGCCGAGCAACTGGCGCACGTCTTCGAGCGCGAGCGTGCGCGCCGCGGTGAGCTGCGCGTAGCGCGGGCTCTGCGTGCGGATGCGGTTCTCGATGCTGTCGAGCTTGGCCTGTAGGTCGTCGAGCTCGGAGTCCAACTCCTCGGGCTTCTTCTTCTTCTCCGCGCCGCCGAGCTCGACGCCCGTCAGCTCGGCGGCGATCTCGGCCTGCCGCGCCTGGTTCTCGCGCTTCTCGCGCAGAAGCTCGACGGGGACGCCCTCCGTGATCTCCGCGCCCGACTCGTTCAGCATGTCGAGGAGCGAACGCGCGCGCCCGCGCTCGACCGTCGCCAGCGCCTCCGCAGCGTAGGCGAGTGCCGGCCCTTCGAGCGGCGCGCCCGGCGCGGCCGACGGCTGCGCGGAGAGGGCCGCTTCGGCCAGAGCGGCGGCGGCCTCCTCGAAGACCTCGCCGGTCGTCGCGAGGAAGGTCGTGCGCGACTCGTCGGCGCGGACGCTCCCCTGCCGAATCTTCTCGACGGCCGCGAGCGCTTCGCGGTAAGAGGCGAGCGCCCTGTCCCGCAGTCTGTCGGCCTTCTTGCGGTCGCGCTCTCCTTCGGCCTGCCGCAGCAACGCCCGCCCCTGGCCGCGCAGCGCGGGCCACACGAGGTCGTCGCGCCTGTCTTCGCGCGCGCCCTTCGCGGCCTTCTCGTAAAGCTCCTCGGCCTCTTTGTAGTTGCCCTGCCGGTAGGCCACGTCGCCGAGGCTCGTGCGCGCGGCGGCGCGGAAGCGGCGCGTCTGCCCGAGCTTGCCGATGCCGGGCAGGTCGCCGCCCGTCGCGTCGAGCACGTTCTCGAAGTGCCGGCGCGCCTCGTCGAACTGACCCTCCCGGTAATCGACGCGACCCAGGCCCAGCTCGTGGCCGGCGTAAAGAATGGACTGGCGGTAGAAGCCGAATTGGTCTTTGAGCGTGAGGAGGCCGCCGACGTTCGGCGCGCCGACGCGGATGCTCCTGTCGTCGGAGCCGATGGAGCCGCCGATGGCGCCGAGGATGCCCTTCGCGCGTTTGACCTTCCCCATCGCGCTCGTGTCGGGCTTCAGCACGTTCATCCGCGTGAAGACCGTGCGCGCGCCGTCGTAGTCGCCGCGGCGGTAGAGCATGTTGCCGATCTTGGCGAGCATGAGCCGCGCGTTGTAGGCGCTCTCCTCGACCGTCAGACCGGCCACGGTCGAAGCGCCCTGCGACACGTCGGACGCCGCGCGACCGCCCACACCCGGGAGCCTGTCGCCAACCGCCGAGGCCGGCGCGGCGGCGTTCGACGCGGAGCCCTCCGCCCCGGCGCCGTAGAGATTCTGCGCGGCGGTGTAGTGCTCCTGCGCGAGGTCGTAACGACCCTGCCGCTCGTAGAGTTCGCCCAGCAGGTCGCGCGTCGAAGCCTCGCCCGAGCGGTCGTTCGTCTGCCGGAACGCCTTCAGCGCGTTCTCCAGATGGACGAGCGCCTCGGCCGCGCGCCCGCGGCGCAGCAGCGCGCGCCCGTGCTCGCGCTCCGTGCCCGCGCCCTCCGCCAACGCACTCGCGGAAGTCGCCCGCGAAGCCCCCGCGACGCCGAGCAACAACGAAGCGGACAGCAACCCCGCGAGACAACTCTGGATGAAGCGCATGACTTTGCTCCTGTGCACCACGCCGTGAGGATGACCCGGGCGCTTCACTTATGTGTCAGTACGATCTCTGTGACGAGGATGTCGGCGTCGGGCGTGTCGTTGACGCGGACGACCGCGGGGCGCGGGTCTTCCTTCTTGACCTTGAGCCCGCGCTGGAGCGTGCCCGGCATGACGGGCGGCGGGGCGGCCTGCGCAAACTGCGTGCTCTTCACCTCGGTGACGCGGCGGCCCTTCGAGCCCTGAAGGATGCCGGCCCACTGCGCGGCCGTCGGACGCCAGGAGCAGTCTTCGAGGTTCGTCCCGCAGAACTTGACGAGCGCCTCGCCCACGGGCACTTCGCCGAGCGGCTGGCGCGAGAAGATGATGAAGAGGTGTTCGGTGGCCGCGGGGGGGGTGAACTCGATGAAGCGCTCCTCTCCGGCGGCCGGGCCCGTCGGGAAGGTCGCCCGCGCGTGCGCGGCCACGGCGTTGGCGCCGCCGTCGATCTGCGCGTTCGGGAAGAGCAGTTCCGGGTTGCGCCCGTTCTCGGCGCTGAACAAGTAGAGGTAGCCGTCGGCGTTCGTCTCGAGCGCGAGGGCGAAGCGTTCGCCGGTCTTGAACTCGCGCGCCGCGTCGGCGACGAGGAGTCGGCCGCCGTCGTCCTTCATCAGCATCGTGTAGCCGAGCGCCAGCGGCCTCTGCGCGCCGCCCGCCTTCAGAATCTCCAGGCCCGCGTCGTCCGCCGGCCGAGCCGCCGCCGCCGACCCGCCGGGCTTGCTCGACTTGACGGCCGCGCCGCCCTTCCCCGCCGGAGTCTTGCCCGAAGCCACGCCGCCCGCAGCCGAGCCCTTGCCCGGCGCAGAGTTGTTCCGGCGCGGAGGGGACGCGGGCGCCGAATGCTTCTTCGGCTTCTTGCCCGGCTCCTCGAAGCTCACGCCGCGCGTGACGACGAAGTCTTCAATGACCTGCTCGTCCTTCTTCTGCTCCTCCTGCGCGCTCGCCGCGGAGCAGGTCAGAGCCAGAAGTGCTGCGAGCATCAGCGGGGTTCTCAGGCGCATCCGTCTCTCTCCTCTAATCAGATGGCAGTAGGCGGCCGGCAGTAGGCAGTTGAAAGAGCCGCCGTCGAAACTCCTGACTTAACCTTTCAACGTCCGTCACGCGGAGCGACTGCCATCTGCCTACGGCCTAAGGCCTACTGTTTCATCGGTGGTCGATCCTGACGTCAAAGATGAGCGGGCGGGCTGCTTCGGTTGCCGGCACGGGCGCGAGCACGACGACGCGGCGGTCGGCGCCCTCGCCGCGCGCCGTGATCTCGGGCGCGTCCGACTCGAACTGCGCGCGGAAGTCTTCGAGCGCCTTGACCTCGGCGGGCGTCAGCTCGTGCAGGTACTGGCCGGCGAGGAACGCGGGCGACGCGATGGGCTTCGGCGAGAAGATGAAGGTGAACTCGTCGGCGCCGGGGTTGTCGTCGATGACGAGCCGCTGGCCGCCTATCGAGGGGAACGCGAAGTCTGCGCCGCCGCCGACGAGGTTCGACTTCAGTTTCCCCGCGCCCTGCGCCGTCAGGAGCATCACCTGCGCGTTGCCGTCCTCGCCCGGGCCGACGATGTAGAGGTAGCCGCGCGTCTTCGGGATGAAGTGGAAGCGGAAGAGCTGACCCGACTTGAGCGTCGCCGTCGGCTCGGCCACGCGCTTGCCGGCGGCGTCCTCGCGTTTGTCGAACGCCTCGAACCAGTAGCTCGCCGCCTCGGCCTTCGGCACGGCGGGCGTGCGCGTGGGCTGCGGCGTCTCGGACACGACGGGCGGGGCGGGCTCCGCGCGCCTGTCCTTCAACAGAAGCCAGCCGCCCGCGCCCGCCATGAGCAGCAGCGCGAGCGCGCCGCCCGCGATGAGCGGCGCGAGCGACCGGCGCGGCTCGGGCGCCGTGATTGACACGCCCCCCGCCTGACGCGTGGCCTCGTCATCTTCGCCGGAGTCGTAATGCGTCTCGGACGCGTCGGAGGCCACGGTTTCGAGCGAGCCTTTGCGCCGCGCCCCGCCGCCCGACGTGTGCCTTGAATCCTGAACGCCGGTCTCGCGCCCCCCGGACGGCAGCTCGAACTCGCTGGTGAGGATGGTGTCCGCCGTCCCCGTTTCCTGCGCCCCCGTTTCGTGCGCGCCCGCGCTGGTGCCGGGCGTGAGGTGCGCGGTCGCGGCCTCGCTCGCGCCGCCGCGCGCGCCCGCGCCCGAGGTCTGCAAAGAGCCCGCGTCGGTCGTGTGAATCCCGCCGCGCCCCCGCCCGCGCGGCGCGAGCCCCAGCGCGGCGCGCAGCTCTTCGACGAAGTCCCCGGCGGACTGCGGCCGGTCGCCGCGATCCTTCGCCATCGCGCGCGCGACCACGCGGCCGAACTCCCGGGGCACGCCCGGCGCGGCCTCGCTCAAAGAAGGCAGGGGCGCCGCGACGTGCTTCTGCCTCAGCTCGGGCAGCGTCGTCCCGCCCAGCGGCTTCTTGCCCGCGACCAGCTCGAAGAAGATGACGCCGAGCGAGTAAACGTCAGTCCGCCCGTCCACCTCCGCCTTGCCGTCGCGCGGCATCTCGCCCCACTGCTCGGGCGACATGTAGTAGGGCGTGCCGAGTATCTGCCCGACCATCGTCAGCGAGGTCGTCTCGCGCGCCGTCTTCACGTCGCCGCCGACGATCTTGGCGATGCCGAGGTCTAAGACCTTGACGACCGTGCCGCCGCGGCCGTCCGAGCCGAGCATGATGTTCTCGGGCTTGAGGTCGCGGTGGACGACGCCGCGCGCGTGCGCCGCGTCGAGCACGTCGGCGACCGGCTCCAGCACCTCCAACGCCTCCTCGGGCGTAAAGCGCCCGCGCATCTTCAGCTCCTTGTCGAGCGTGTGCCCCTCGACGTACTCCATCACCATGTAGACCTGCCCGTCGCTGCCCGAGGAGAGGTCGTAGACGGTGACGGCGTTCGGGTGGCGGAAGGCGCGCGCCGCCTTGCCCTCGCGCTGGAAGCGCCTGAGCCACTCGGCGTTGTTGCGCATCTCGGCGCGCAGGGTCTTGATGACGACCTCGTCGCCCAGGAGGATGTGGCGCGCGCGGTAGACCGCGCCCATGCCGCCCTGCGCGATGAAGCCCTCGACACGGTACTTGCCGTCGATGACGCGGCCGACAAATGACTCGGGCGACTCCTGCAACACCTCGCCGTCGCTGGGGCAGAAGGTCTGGCCTTCGTGGTACGTCTTGTTGCAAGTGGAGCAGAACTTCATCAGGGGTTATCTACGCTTCACTTTCCCGCAGAATCCTTGACAGGCTGACTAAGAGCTTGGGGCCTTTAACGCCCGGCATGAGGCCAGAAGTCTAGCACAGAAGGATGAGCGGTGAGCAGTTAAAGCGGTTCTGTGTTTAAACGAGAGCGCCACGAAATCCAGGTCAGTACCGCCCGCGGTGGCGGGCGGGTTGGTCTGACGCTCGGAAGACTTTTTTCGGCACAACGACCCACCCGCTACCGCGGATGGTATTGACCGTTACCTCACGCGGCGCCCTATCAAAATTGGAACCCGGGTTGACGGCCGACCGTTTAAACACGGGGGGCAACCAATCGCCAACCATGTTAATCAAAATGGACGTGCCGCGCCCCCGGCGCGCGGTCGTCTAAGGGTACACGGTTCACCTCGCAGCGCTCCCCGCGAAAGTCTCTTTGCCGGTCGTATGCGTCTGCCGAAAACCATGTGGTGGAACACATTCATGGAACGCCGCTCGCGGCCCTTCGTCGTGACCGCCTCGCTGCTTCTGATCTCGCTGCTCGGCGTGCTCGACTACCTGAACGGCCCGGACTTTTCGCTCCTCATCTTCTACGCCGTGCCGGTCTTCGTCGCAGCCTGGTACGCGGGGCGCGGGGCGGGCGTCCTCGCCTGCGCGGCGAGCGGCCTATCCTGGTTCGCCGTCGCGCACTGGACTTCGGAGCACTACGCGAGCCCGCTCATCGCCTACTGGAACGCCTTCGTCAGGGTCGGCTTCATCTTCATCCTCGCGCACCTCGCCGCGGCCTTCCGGCGCTCGCTCACGCAGGAGAGGGAGCTGGCGCGGACTGACTACCTGACCGGCGCCTTCAACAAGCGCGCCTTCGCCGAGGCGGCCGAGGCCGAGGTGCAGCGCGCGCGCCGCCACGGGCACCCCTTCAGCGTCGCCTTCATGGACGTGGACGACTTCAAGCTCGTCAACGACCGGCTCGGGCACTCGGCGGGCGACCGACTGCTCCGGCTGGTGGCCGACACCGTCCGCGCGAACGTGCGCGCCGTGGACGTGGTGGCGCGGCTCGGCGGCGACGAGTTCGCGGTGCTGATGCCCGAGACCGACGACCGCTCGGCGCAGGTCGTGCTGCGCCGCATGCGCCGGCAGCTCCTCGAGGCGGCGCGGCGCGAGGGCTGGCCCGTCACCTTCAGCGCCGGCCTCATCACCTGGGTCGAGCCGCCCGCGTCCGTCGACCAGATGCTGCGCGCCGCCGACGACCTGATGTACACGGCCAAGCGCCACGGCAAGAACTCCGTCCGCCACGCCGTCTCGCCCCGCCCCGCGCACGCCGCCTGAACGGGTGTAGAATCGCGCGTGTGGGAGACCCCGTCAGCCGACCCTTCTACGACGAGTACGCGTGGGCGTACGACCTCATCATCCCGCCGCCGGGCGAGGGCCAATTGGACTTCGTCGCGGACGCGTTCGCGCGGCGCGGTGTGGGCGCGGGGGCGCGCGCGCTGGACGCGGGCTGCGGGCTCGGCCGACACGCCGTGGGGCTCGCGCGGCGCGGCTACTTCGTCGAAGGCGTTGACCGCTCGCCGGGTCTCGTCGAAGAGGCGCGCAGGCGCGCCGCCGCCCAGGACGGACTCGCGGTCTCTTTCGAAGTCGGCGACATCCTCAACCTGGAAGGCGGGGCGCGCTTCGACGGGCTCCTGTGCCGCGGCGTGCTCAACGACCTGCTCGACGGCCAGAGCCGTGAACGCGCCTTCTCGTCGTTCGCGGGCGCGATGCGGCGCGGGGGCGCGGCCGTGCTCGACGTGCGCGAGTGGGAGGCGACGGCGCGCAGGAAGATTCGCGAGCCCTTGTTCGAGAAGACAATCGAGACGCCGCGCGGCTCGCTCACCTTCCAGAGCGCGACGCGGGTCGATCCCGGGACGCGGCGGCTGCTCGTCGAGGAGCGGCACACGCTGCGCGCGGGCGGCGGCGAGAGCGTCTCCGCCTACGACTTTCAGATGCGCTGCTGGACGCGCGAAGAGTTGGAGTCGCGCCTAGACCGCGCGGGGTTCGGCCGCGTCGAGTTCTTCGGCGCCTACGACCGCGGGACGCCGGTCGGTGCGACCGACCGGCTCGTCTGCGTGGCCTCGCGCGTTTAAGGCTTCGGGGCGGCCGACAAACTCACGTGAAGGAGTCTCACCCGTTTCTCAAAGCTTTCCCTGTAAAAGCCTCTCATATCCCCTTCGCACATTTCGGACGCTGAGAGGAGATTAACGTTATGCAGGGGCCTTTAAGGGCGATTCTGGCGGGGGCGGCGGCCTGGAAGTTAGGCGGCGGCTGCATCTCCACGGTTCTCATCTTCATCATCGTGTTCTGGGCGCTCGGCTACGTGAATTGCTGAAAAGAAGTAGGCAGGGGGCAGATGGCAGTCGGCAGTTGAAAGGCGACCAGTCTTTGTTGACGCGTTCGCCTTAACAGAGATGCGTCTGCCGTAAAGAATCGGAGGCGGCGAGTGATGAATCTCGCCGCCTCCGATTTCTTTCCGAACCCTTAGTGTCTTAACTGCCCGCTGCCTACACTCCCAAATAGACCTGCCGCGTGTAGTCGCGCACCATGCGGTCGCTGTTGAAGGCGGGCGCGAGCGTGCGGATGGCGTGGCGCGTCATCTCGACCCAGCGGCGCGGGACGCCGCGCTCGTCGCGTTCGTAGAAGGTCGGCACGACCTCGTTCTCAAGCACCTTGTAGAGGGACTCGGCGTCGCGCCTGTCCATCTCCTCAAGCGTCTCGCTTAAGCCCTCCTCGCCCACGGCCCAGCCGTTCTGCCCGTCGTAGCCTTCGAGCCACCAGCCGTCCAGCACCGAGAGGTTCAGGCCGCCGTTGATCGCCACCTTCTCGCCGCTCGTCCCCGAAGCCTCCAGCGGGCGGCGCGGGACGTTCATCCACACGTCCACCGACTGCACGAGCTGGCGCGCGACCTCCTGGTCGTAGTCCTGGAGGAAGACGGCGCGCTGCATGATCTCGGGGTCGAGCTCCCACTGCGCGATCTGCTGGAGGATGAGCTTCGCGCCCTGATCCTGCGGGTGCGCCTTGCCCGCGAAGACGAGCTGCACGGGCCTTTCGGGGTCTAAGAGCATGCGGCGCACGCGCTCGGGCTCGGTCAGTATCAGCCCCCAGCGCTTGTAGGCCGCGACGCGCCGCGCGAACCCGATGGTCAGTGCTTCGGGGTCGAACATCCGCAGGGCCGCCTCGGCCCAGGCGCGCGCCTCGTGCTGCCGCAGGCGCGACTGGAACAGCCGCTCGCGCACGAACGCGACGAGGCGCTTGCGCTGAAGCCGGCGCACCTTCCAAAGCTCTTCGTCCGAAATGCCATCGACCGCGCGCGACCAGGCGTCGGCGTCGTGCAAGACCTCAGTCCAGCCCGAGCCGATTCTCTCCTCGAAGAGCGAGCGCAGCAGCGGCGCGACCCACGTCGGCGCGTGCACGCCGTTCGTCACGTGGGAGATGGGCACATCGTCCACGTGACTCTCGGGCCACATCTTGTTCCACAGCTCGCGCGACACCTCGCCGTGCTTGCGGCTCACGCCGTTCGACGAGCGGCACATGCGCAGCGCCAGCGGGGTCAGGCCGAACAGCTCTTCCGCGTCGCCCTCCTTCACGCGGCCGAGGTTGAGGAACTCTTCGCGCGAGAGCCCGAGCGACTGCCAGTAGTCTTCGCCGAAGCACTTCTCGATGAGGGGCGCGACGAACTCGTCGTGGCCGGCGGCGACGGGCGTGTGCGTCGTGAACGCGCAGCGCGAGCGCACGCGGCGCGCGGCCTCCTCGAACTCGACGCCCGACCCGGTCAGCTCGCGCGTCAGCTCCAGCGTCAGGAAGGCCGAGTGGCCTTCGTTGAGGTGGAAGACGTGCGGCTCGATTTCGAGCCGGCGCAGAAGCCGCACGCCGCCGATGCCTAAGACCATCTCCTGCACGCAGCGCGTCTCGCGGTCGCCGCCGTAGAGGTGGCCGGTGATGAAGCGGTCGATCTCGTCGTTGCCCTCGACGTTCGTGTCGAGCAGGTAGAGCGGCACGCGGCCGACCTCGACGCGCCACGCCTGCACGCGCACGTCGCGCCCGCGGACGAAGAGGTCGATGCGGACGGGCTCGCCGTCTGTGCCGCGCACGAGCCGCATCGGCAAATCGCCGACGTTGATCTGCTGGTACGCCTCCTCCTGCCAGCCGTCGCGCCGGAGGTGCTGGCGGAAGTAGCCGTGGTGGTAGAGCAGGCCGACGGCGACGAGCGGCAGACCCAAATCGCTCGCCGACTTCAGGTGGTCGCCCGCCAGGATGCCGAGGCCGCCCGAGTAGAGCGGCAGCGAGTGGTGCACGCCGAACTCCGCGCAGAAGTAGGCGACGGGTCGCTCGTGCGTGAGCGCCTGCGCGTGGCGCGCGGCCCAGCTCTCGTGCCCGGAGGCCATGTAGGCGTCGAAGCCTTCGGCGACCTGGCGCACGCGCTCGACGTAGACCGGGTCGGTCGCCATCCGCATCAGGCTGTACTGCGGCGCCTCTTTGAGCAGGCGGCGCGGGTTGTGCTCGCAGTCGTCCCAGACCACCTGGTCGAGGTCGCGGAAGACGGCGTGCCCGTCCGGGTTCCAGCTCCACCAGTAGTTGCGCGAGACGCGCTCCAGGGCCGCGATGGTCTCGGGCAGCGTCGTCGCCTCCGCGGCCTCTTCCTGAACTTCAGTCGGTTCGACCTCTCTCATCGTTTGAACCATTCTTCTCTACTCGTTTCCCGGCCGAACGCCCGCCGACAAAAAAAGGCCGCCGGCCGGCAGGAACTGTCGTGCGGCGCGGCGGTCGGGCGGTTCGCTCGCTAGCTGACTAATTGATGATTGCGCAGAAAGATGTTCATGTCGCCTTTGGAGAAGAAGACGAGTCGGACTTCTCTGATCGTCCCGTCTTCGTCGAGGAACGCCGTTATCGAACGTGAGGCGACCGAGGCCGCCTCTTCGCGCGGGTAGCCGTAGGCCCCCGTCGAGATCGATGGGAAGGCCACGCTCCCGAGCGCGTGCGCCGCGGCCAGCGCCAGAGAGTTGCGGTAAGCGGCCCCCAACAACTCCCCCTCGCGCCCGCCCTCACGGCCGTAGATGGGTCCGACCGTGTGGATGACGTGCCGGGACGGCAGGAGCCCCGCGGTCGTGATGACGGCCTCGCCCGCCGGGAGCCCTTCGGGGTACTGCGTGCGGCGTATCTCCCGGCACGCTTCGAGTATCGAAGGGCCGCCCGCGCGGTGGATGGCACCGTCCACGCCGCCGCCGCCGAGCAGGGTCGAGTTGGCGGCGTTGACGACGGCGTCAACCGCCGCGCGCGTGATGTCGCCCACGCCCACAAGGACGCGGCCGCCCAGAAAGCTTGTCCAAGTTTGTTCGGGAAACAAAGACAGACCACCGCCAGCCGCAAAAGATACACGCCGGGGGCTCCGACGGCAAGGAGCCAACGCGGCCGGGCGCGAAAATTCCAACAAAAACGCGGTTAACTTAATTGGCCGAAGGTGGCGGGAGGTTAAGAGGTGCGCTTATTCAATGGCCTGCTCGGCCTCGTCGCCGTCCCCTTCCACGTCCTCGGGCCAGCGCGGCTCGACCCAGATTTCGTCGAACATGTCCTGGCGCTTGAGGGCGTCGGCGACGCCTTCGGCCTTGCGCTCCGTGAGCGGGTGGCGCGGGTCGAGGCTGTAGAGCTGGAAGACGCGGTCTTCGACCATCTCTATGCCGAGCTGCCCGAGCGGGACGCCGGGCACGATCATCATCTCGTTGAGGTTGTGGATGCGGAAGCGGCCGGTCTCTTCGACCCAGTCCTCGATGAACGGGTCGCGCAGCGCGTGCTCCGCCTCGGAGACCGAAAGGTACGGGCCTTCCAGCATGAGGCAGTATTCGCCGGGGTGCTGTCCCTTCATGGCGTGAGCAGTGGGCCGGCGCGGGAGCGAGGGCGCCTGCGCGCCGGCCGCCGTGCACTTTAACACCCCCGGCCCTCGGCTGCCATAATTTTTTCAGCGCCGGTAAGGAGAGGGCGCCGCCGGGGTCTCTTCCCCGCGCGGCGCCCTGCCCGTCTGTGATTAAAGTCGAAGACTTCAGTAAGCCCCGACGCCCTGCTCGTTGAGCGTCTTCGCCAGACGCGAGAAGTAGGCGTTGAAGGTGACGAAGTCGGTGCCCTGGAAGAAGGCGCGGCCGCCCGTCTCGTTCGAGACGCGGTTCAGCGCGCTCTGGCCGAAGCTGACGGCGCGGCTGTTGAAGCTCGTCAGGCCGGCCGAGGGGGCGTAGAACGAGTAGACCGCGACGCCGCGGTTCTTCGCCTCGCGCACGGCGCGGTTGAGGTCGATGGAATCGACCGAGGTCGAGTAGTCGAACCCGCGCGAGGTGTCGAGCCCGTCCGAGACGAGGAGGAGCGCGTTGCGATTCGCGCCGCCCTCTGGGAACAGCTTCACGGCGTCGCGCACCTGCACGTAAGGGTTGTAGGGCGACACGGAGGTCGAGCCGACGGGGATGCGCAGTGCGTGCGCCGCGGCCGACAGGTCGTTCGTGAACGGCTGGCGCACCTGCAGGGAGCCCGAGCGGATGTAGCCGACCATCACGGTGGACCCCGCGGGCAGCTCGCGGATAAAGTCCGCGGTCACGCGCAGCTCGTTGCCGACGCGCGAGACGAGGTCGTCCTGGATGAGCACGGCGAGGTTGACGGGACGGCGGACGCGCTCGTCGGACGCCGACGCGCCCGACTTCTTCGACTGCGCGCCCGCGGGCACGGCGGTCACGCCGAGCGTGGCGACGGCCAGCAGCAGGGTCGCAAAAAGTGTGGATAATTTCTTCATCATGATTACTCCTGAAAGACCCGGCGTGATATTTCGAAGAGCCTTCAAAGTGTCGCGAGCGGCCGGGTTTTTCACGTCTAATTTGATGCCCCGGTGCCCCCGTTGGTTGGCCTCCGACACGGTCACGGGGACGCCCGGGAATAAAATCCGCGGCCGCGGGAATTAATAGTCGGCGGGGGCTCGGGCGCGGGTTGACGCGGGCGTGCCGCGGAGCGAAGCTCGGAGCAACGCGCGGGTCTCGGAAAGGGTCAAAGACTTGTTCAGGACGAGGGCACGGAGGTTTAAGAAGCGATGAACAAGATTTCCGCAATCGTGTTCGGCGTCATCACCCTGGCCGTCCTCGCGGTCGCAGCCGTGGCGTTGACGTTGAGCGTCTCAAGGTCGAAAGTGACTCAGGCGTTGAAGATGCAGGAAGAGTCGGCCGCGACGCCCGCACCCGCGGGCACGCGCAGGGCCGTCGTCGTCGAACTCTTCACCTCGGAGGGCTGTTCGAGCTGCCCGCCGGCCGACGCGGTGCTCGCGCGACTCGACAAGACGCAGCCGGTCGAAGGCGCCGAGGTCATCCCGCTCGCGCTGCACGTTGATTACTGGAACCACCTGGGCTGGGCCGACCCCTTCTCCTCGCACCAGTTCAGCGAACGCCAGGGCGAGTATGCCTCCGCCTTCGGCAACGGCCGCATCTACACGCCGCAGATGGTCGTGGACGGCGTCCGGGAGTTCAACGGTGGCAACTTCTCCCTCGCGCAGGAGGCCATCGGCAAGGCCGCGCGCCAACCGAAGGGCGAGGTGCAGATCGCGCTCTCCCCTACGCAGGCCGACGGCCTCGTGCGCATCACAACTCAGGTAGACAAGTTCCCGAAGCCGACCGACGGCGAGGCCGCCGACGTGCTCCTCGCCATCACGGAGAGCGACCTCGCGACCGACGTGGCGCGCGGCGAGAACACCGGCCGCAGGCTCGCACACGTCGGCGTCGTGCGCAGCCTCAAGGCTCTGGGCGGGCTACCCGAAACGCCGGGCACGACGTTTAAGGCGGAGACAGAGGTGCCCGTCGAGAAGGGCTGGCGGCGCGAGAACCTGCGCGCCGTCGTCTTCGCGCAGGAGCGCGGGACGCGTCGCGTGCTGGCCGCCGCCTCGCTCAAACTGTTCGACTGAGCCGAAGCGGATTCAATCCGCGGCGCGGGGCAGGCACGTAAAGGTCTTGAGCGTCGAAATGTCATGCTGATAAAGAAGCCGGACGACATCAAGAGCAGCGAGATCACCGACCGGAAGGTCTATCTCAACCGCCGCACGTTTCTGCGCGGCGCGGCGCTCGCCGCCTCGACCGTGGCGACGGGTCTCGTCTACAGGCAACTGCTCGCGCCGCAGGTCGAGGTGCCCACGCCGACGGGCCGGGGGGAGCCCGGCGCGCAGTCCGCGCCGAGGCAGTGGGGCTTGCCCGGCGAGGAGGCGACCAGCTATCAGGACATCACGCACTACAACAATTTCTACGAATTCGGCACGGACAAGTACAGCCCCGCGCGCCGCGCGCAGAGTCTGGTGACGCGGCCCTGGACTGTCTCGGTCGAGGGCTTGGTCAACAGGCCGAAGGTCTTCGACGTGGACGAGCTGGCGCGCCTCTTCACACAGGAGGACAGAATCTACCGCTTCCGCTGCGTCGAGGCGTGGTCGATGGTCATCCCCTGGCTCGGCTTCCCGCTCGGCGAATTAATCAAGCTCGCCGAGCCGCAGGGCAACGCCAAGTACGTCGCCTTCGAGACGGCCAACGACCCGAAGCACAACATCCCTGCGCTGAGCGAGTACGAGGCCGGGCTCGACTGGCCCTACGTCGAGGGGCTGCGCCTGGACGAGGCGCTGCACCCGCTGGCGACGCTCGCCACGGGCATCTACGGCGAGCCGCTGCTGCCGCAGAACGGCGCGCCGGTGCGCCTGGTCTTGCCTTGGAAGTACGGCTTCAAGAGCATCAAGTCGGTCGTCCGCATCACGCTCACCGAGCGGATGCCGCCGACCTCCTGGAACCGCGCGAACTCCGAGGAGTACGGCTTCTTCTCCAACGTCAACCCCGGCGTGCCGCACCCGCGCTGGAGCCAGGCGAGCGAGCGCCGCATCGGCGAGTACGCGCGCCGCCCCACGCTCCCCTTCAACGGCTACGCCGCCGAGGTGGCGCAACTCTATGACGGGATGGATTTGAAGTACTACTTCTGAGAAAGCTGTTAGCTGTTAGCTGTTGGCTATTAGCTCCCCCTTCGGCGAGCGTCGAGTTTTGGAAATGGAGGCAACTGCCGCGGATGCGAAAAGTTAATGGCGAATAGCTAACAGCTAACAGCTCTCCACATGGACATTAAATTCTACAAGCTCCTCGTCCTCGTCAACGCGCTGGTGCCTTTGGCGCTGGTGGGTTGGGACTGGCGGCGCGGGCAGTTGGGGGCCAACCCTCTGGACTTCGTGACGCGGACGACGGGGACGCTGACGCTCGTCTTCCTCGTGCTGACGCTGGCGGTGACGCCGCTGCGGAAGTGGACGGGCGCGCACTGGCTGGTGCGCCTGCGGCGGATGCTCGGGCTCTACGCGTTCTTCTACGGCGCGCTGCACCTGACTGCTTACGTCTGGTTCGACAAGTGGTTCGACCTCGCGTCAATCGCGCAGGACGTGACGCGCCGCTGGTTCATCCTCGTCGGCGTGCTGGCCTTCGCGTCGTTGGTGCCGCTGGCGGTCACTTCCACCGACAAGATGATCAAGCGGCTCGGCGGCAAGCGCTGGCAGAAGCTCCACCGCCTCACGTACCTCGCCGCCGCCGCCGGAGTCTTCCACTACTACCTGCTCGTCAAGTCCGACGTGCGCAAGCCCCTCCTCTTCGCCGCACTCGTCGCCCTGCTGCTCGGCTACAGACTCTTCGTCGCCTACACGAAACGTGCGGCGCCGCTCTCGCTCAAGACGACGCCGCCGCGTTAGCCCGCCCCGCCCGCGCCCCGTTACCAAAAAGTTGTAAACGCGGCGCGTCTTTCCTGACGAAAACGGTTACATATCTCAAGAAATCCTCCACAACAGTCGGACTATACTTCCCGCCCAAGCTTTAACAACCAGCCGAACATTTAGGAGGGACACCTTGAAGTTTCACACCGACACGCCGCGCGCGTGCGCCACAGCCCTGTTCGCGCTCCTGTTCACGGTCTTCGCAAACACGTCCGCCCGGGGGCAGGCCACGACGACGACGAACGAGACCGTCCCGTTCACCAGCACCCTCTTCAACCAATGCAACGGGGATCAGGTGACGTTCTCCGGCAACATGCACGTCGTCAACACCATGACGACCGACGCCAACGGCGGCACGCACCTGAAGACGCACACCAACTACCAGAACGTGACCGGCACGGGCACCCCGAGCGCAATCACCTACAACGTCCGCACCGTCTCGAACGAGGTCATCAACGACAACGACGGCCCGCAGTACACGGCGACCGTCATCTCGACCGTGAAGCTCACCGCGCAGGGGCCTGCCCTCGACTTCTATCTCCGCCTCGTGCTGCACGTCACCGTCAACGCCAACGGACAGACGACCAGCAACGTTCAGGAGTCGAGCTTCGAGTGCCGTGGCCGTAACTGAGGCCGGCGGCGGGCGCGGGCCGGACTGCCCAACGTTCAGGCCGTTCAAGTTGCACCTCAGTCCCGCGGATTAAACCTCTCGGGGCTCCGACCTAACCTCGGGGCCATCTCTCACCCCTGCCGACACGACCCTTTCAGACTTCAGCCAGATTGACCGGTGCGAGTCTTTCAATCAGACCGGCTTGACCTGCCCGCCGCCACGGCCCACCGTGCCCTGCGGCGTAAACCAAAGTATGTGAGCGTTTACGCGTCACGAGCTCACCCGGCACGGGGCTTGTAATGGTCTGGGCGGCGGTTAGTGCGCCAAAGACTGAATGCCCCTCGCCCCCGGAGATGAATGATGCATAGACGCAGACCTTACAGATTAGCCGCCTGGCTGTTGATTTCCACGCTGCTGCTGCTCCCGTTCGGGCGCGCGGCCGTCGCGGGAAGCCGCTCGGGGCACGGGCACGAAGAGCAGCCTCGGCACCGGTCGAAAGTCTCGGCCGACCTGCGCGAGCACGTTCGCAAGTCCGGCTCGAAGAAGGTCACGGCCATCGTCCAGCCGAAGGGCGAGTGGACGGACGAGCACGAGGGCGCCTTCGTCGCGCACGGCGCGCACGTCAGGAAGAGTCACGAAAACTTGAGCGCGCGCGTGGTCGAGATGCCGGCCGAGGCGGTCGAGGCGCTGGCCGCGCGCGACGACATCGAATACGTCTCCGCCGACCGCGAGATGCACGCGCTCGGCCACGTCTCTTTGACGACGGGCGCCGACGCGGCGCGACTGCTCGACACCACGACCTCGACCTCCAACCGCGGCTGGGTCAACATCGCCGTCCTCGACTCCGGCGTGGACATGATGCACAAGTCGCTCTACAACGCCGACGGCTCGCAGACGCGGGTGTTGCTGAGCCCCGTCTTCACGAGCGAGCCCCCGACGGGCAAGCCCGACGACTACGGGCACGGCACGCACGTCGCCTCGGCGGCGGCCGGCAGCGCGCTCATCGCGGGCGGCGCCTACAAGGGCACCGCCCACGACGGTCAGGTCATCAACGTCAAGGTGCTCGACTCGCAGGGGCGCGGCACCGTCTCGCAGCTCCTGGCGGCGATGGACTGGGTCATCGCCAACCGCACCATCTACAACCTCCGCGTCGTCAACATGTCGCTGGGGATGCCCGCCATCGACTCGTACCGCGACGACCCCGTCTGCAAGGCCGTGCGCCGCATGGTTGACCTAGGCATCGTCGTCGTCTGCGCCGCGGGCAACGACGGCCGCGACTCGCTGGGGCGGAAGGTCTACGGCGCCGTCCACTCGCCGGGCATCGAGCCGTCGGCCATCACGGTCGGCGCGACCAACACCTTCGGCACCGACTCGCGCGCCGACGACGTGGTCACCAGCTACAGCTCGCGCGGCCCCACGCGCGCCTCCTGGACGGACGCGGCCGGCCAGGTGCACCATGACAATCTGATTAAGCCCGACCTCGTCGCCCCCGGCAACAAGGTCATCTGGGCCGCGGCCGCCGACAACAGCATCCTGCTCAACAACCCGCAGCTCAACGCGTACGTCAGCGCCGACAAGACGCGGAACATGATGACGATGAACGGCACCTCGATGGCGGCCCCGCTCGTCGCGGGCGCGGCCTCGCTGCTGCTGCGCCACAACCCGCGACTGACGCCGAACATGGTCAAGGCCATCCTGATGT
>DAIRFV010000105.1:0-18332 GCA_036794905.1 Pyrinomonadaceae bacterium
AGAAGACCTTGACAGCCCGTGGCACCAAGCATAAGCTAGCCGCTCAAAAACAAAGGAGAGTCAGAGGATTTTGCGCTTGCCCCGCCTTCCCGCCGGGCTCTCCCTGCCAAACATCATTGGGCCACGGGTGCGGACCGAGCCCGGGGAGTGTCTACCTAGAGGAGCAAAGGAGATCAACCATGCCCCCCTTACGCAAGTTTCTGTTCACGCTGGCGGCCTTCGCGGCCGTCGCCTTCGCCTCCGCCTCGGCGCGCGCCGACACGATCCAGATCACCGGCGTCGACTCGGGCGGGTTCTCGACGGCGACGGTCGTCTGCGAGTTCAACTCGCAGACCAACACGTTCACTTTCACGGTCACCAACACGTCGGCCATCACGCAGCCCGGCTCGACCTCGACGATTACCGGCATCGGCTTCGACCTGCCGCCCATCGGCAACGCCAGCCCGTCGGGACTGAACGGCTTCACGGGGTCGCAGGCACCGACGCTGTCGTCGGACTTCGACTTCTCGGACGCCGCGCTCGGCCCCGTGCCGCACGGGTTCAACACCGTGCGGCTCGACTTCGGCTTCGTCACTGGCACCGACCCGGGTGAACTCTTCGCCAGCGGGCAGACCAACCTCGGGCTGCTGCCGGGCGAGAGCGCCTCGTTCACGGTAAGCGGGGCCGCCTTCTCCGGGTTCACGGAGGAGCAGATCTGCAACGCCATCTTCATCCGCTTCCAGAACGTGCCGGGTGCGGCCGGCAGCGGCGGCAGCGACGTGGGCAGCACATCAGTGCCCAACAACCCGGTGCCCGAGCCGGCGACGATGCTGCTGCTGGGGACAGGGCTGGCCGGGATAGCGGTTAAGGCTCGCAGGCGTCGCAAGGCGTAGCGAGTTGGCCGGGACTGAAGTCACGCCCGACCGTAACGCAGACCGCCCCGCGCGCCGCGATGAAGGCGCGCGGGGCGTTTTCTTTGGCTTCACAGCGGGTTCCGCCCGTGCCCTGCGGCACGCCCCGGGGCATGGGCGTGCGCGGCCGGTGTGGGCGACGGGGAGGGGGCGTGCCGACACCGCGCCCGCCTCCCCACTCACTTTAAATGGCGATAATAATATATTTTGAAGTTATCGGACGCGTCAAGTTGTAGACCGAAGGCCACTTACTAAAAACAGACTTGTCCGCCGCAAAGCCCACTGTTTCGGTAACCTCAGTACAACGAATCATCGTTCGATATGGGTAACCATCAGTGAGTCCATCGATCGAGGTGTGATCTACGGATGGAGATTCTGGCTCGAAAAGCGTCGTGCCCGGCGCTGGCGCAGTGACACGGACGCCCTTGAGGTAACGCACTCTCGCTCAAGTGCAACTGTTTTGGGAGCTCACAAATGTCGCGACACCTCGTCGTGCGTGAGCGTTCGCGGAAGCGCGTAGACCTCCTTGACACGCTCGGGCGTGTTGTCGGTGACGAGCCAGCTTGACCAGACCATGAACCAAGCCCATCTGGGCTGCGCCTCCAGAATTTCGGGCTTCGGCAGTTCGCCCACCTCGCCCAGTGCGACGGGCCTCCCGCCGGCCAGTTCGAGCAGCTCGTCGTAGTCCTTCTGCTCGTAGTCGAAGTGGTACACGTCGGTCGCCAAAACGTCCACGTACTCGTGCCCCGGGTAGTAATGCCTGTAGCTGAACGCCTCGTCCTTCGGGATGTCGCGCGGCGCGTTAGCGTTCCAGACCCAGAGCAGGTTGTCGAGCCCGTGATGTTTGACGAAGCGTTCGAAGAGCATCTTCCAGAGCTTCTGGAACCCCTCCCTGCCCTTCTTGTCGCCCCACCAGAACCAGACGCCGTTCATCTCGTGGTACGGCCGCCAGAGCACGGGCACGCGCGCGTCGCGCAGGCGCTTCAGGTGCGCCGCGACCTTGTCGGCCTGCGCCTGCCAGCGCAGGTTGAGCGGAGTGCCCGGCGTCGTCAACTCCTTCCACTGCGCGTCGGTCAGCTCGCCCTGGATGCTCTCCTTCCAGCCGTAAGGCGGTTCGTCCTGCGGGCGGCCCGCGTGCCACATCAGCGTGACGACGTAGCCCTCCCTGTGCTTCCTGACGGCCTCCGCGACGATCTCCGGCCCGTAGTCCTTCGTCCCGCCGAGGATGAAGTCGGTGCCCCAGACGGCGGGCCGCTTGCCCGTGAGCGACTCGGCCACCTCCATGTGCTTGTTCAGCTCGTGGTTGTAGTTGTGCTGGCCGGCGAGCGTGTGCTTACCCTCAAGGCTGTAGAGGTAGCTCAGAAGTTTCCGCGCCTCGGGCGAGGCGTTCGGGTTGACGGGTTTGAAGTCGCGCCCCGCGGCGTGCGAACAGGGCAGGAGCAGAAAGACGAGGGCGAGAACGAGTGCGCGCGCGATTCTCATTTTGTGTCCGGACTCCTTTCAGTTCGCGGCCAGGCGTCGCAGCCGCTCGGAGACGTTCAGCAGCGCGCGGCCGTCGTGATAGGCGGCCTTCCACATGCGCGCCTTCGGGGTGTTGAGGTTGGACCTGCCGTCGCGTTCGACCGTGTCGTAGACGCCTCGGAACTCGCGGTCAACCTGCCGGTCGCGTATAAACTCCCACTGACGTTGGAAGGCTTGGAAGTACGCGGCCGTCCCGCGGCCGTAACGCTCGTGCATCAGGAGCAGCGTGTTGAGCCCTTCGAACTGCACCCACCACTCCTTGCGCCTGTCCTCGGCCTCGCCCGCGGCCGTGCCCTCGCGGAAGAAGCCGCCGTAGGTCTCGTCCCAGCCGTAGGCCAGCGCGTGGTCAACCAGCATTTTCGCCGTCCGCTCCGTCCTGACATCCTTCGGGCGGTTCAAAGCCCCGGCCGCTTCGAGCATGAGGTAGGCCGCCTCCACGTCGTGCCCGTACGAGTCGTGCCCCGGCAGCGCGCGCCAGTCGTTCGTGAAGTAGAGCCCCAACGCGCCGGGCTCGACCGAGACTTTGTCGCGCACTATCACCAGCAGTTCTGCAAGCCTGCGGCGCAGCGTCTCGTCCTTCCACACGCCGTACAGCTCCGTGAAGGATTCGAGCAGGTGTATGTGCGTGTTCATGGACTTGTAGCCGACGGGGAAGCCCGAGACGGGGATGGCCTCAACCCTCCCCTTCCCCTCCGACGCCTTGACGACGCGGCCGTCGCGCGTCAGCCACTCGAAGTAGCCGCCGTGCCGCGCGTCGTGCGCGTGAGCATCCATCCAGCGGAAGGCGCGCTGAGCCAGTGCGAGCGCCTTCGGGTCTTTCGTCGCCTTGTAGGCGGCCGCCGCGCCGTACAGGCAGAAGCTCATCCCGTAAAGGTGCTTGCCGTCGGTGAAGCGCGGCGTGACGCGCCCCGCGTCGTCTAAGCCCCAATAGAAGCCGCCCTCCTGCTTGTCCCACATCACCTCGCTCAGGTATTCGAGGCCGTGCCGCGCGACGGGCAGGAACTGTTCTTTGAGGTCGGGCCGACGCATCGCCACCTGCGCCGCGACCCAGGTCATGCGTCCCTGAAAGACGGAGAACTTGCCATCACCGGGAGCGGGCTTCCAGTCGCGCGTGAAGTTGGAGTGGAACCCGCCGCGCTCCCCGTCCACAGTCCGCGGGAACCACACGCCCAGCACGTCCCGGCGCAGCATCTCTTCGGCCTCTTCGGCGAGCCTCGAATAACTCTCGCGGCTCTGCCGTGCGTCAGCCGCGGGCGCGGCGAGCGCGCACGCCAGCAGAAGAATCAGGGCAACTCTACCCTTCACTCATCCCCTCCGCTTTTGTAGCGTTGTTGGCGGCACCGAAACGCGCCCATAGAGATTCCCCGACGGATGCCCTTCATCTTACACGAAACGGCGCCGATTGATTTATCACCGTTTGAGCCGTGCAATTTATCGTCTTCGCGCGCGAAGAGCGCGTGTAAAATGGGCGCATGGCTAAAACAGTTCTCGGCGCCTTTGTGCTCCTCGCCCTGCCCCTTCTCTTCCCGGCCGCCGCGCGCCAGACGACGCGGACGATGCGGCTCGACTTCTATCACACGGGCACCGCGTCGGAAGAGGTCTTCAGCCTCGACCGCGTCGTCGTCGAGCCGCTCGCGTGGCCGGGCAGCCCGCGCCGCGCCGTGGACGACTCCAACCTCGGCAAGTACCTCTTCGAGGTCAGGGACGCGCAGACCAACCGCATCCTTTATTCGCGCGGCTTCGCCTCGATCTACGGCGAATGGGAGACGACGGACGAGGCCAAAACCCTGCGCCGCACCTTCCACGAGTCGCTCCGCTTCCCCGCGCCAGACGCCCCCGCGCAAGTCGTCCTCAAGAAGCGCGACGCGAAGAACCTCTTTCGCGAAGTGTGGAGCACGGGGCTCGACCCGAAGGACATCTTCATCGACCGCTCGACCCCGAAAGCGCCCGCGCCGCTCATCGAGATTCAGCGGAGCGGCGACCCCGCGACGAAGGTCGATTTCCTCATCCTCGGCGACGGCTACACGGCGGCCGAAGCCGCGAAGTTCGAGCGCGACGCGCGGCGGATGGCGGAAGTGCTCTTCGCCGCCTCGCCCTTCAAGGAGCGGCGCCGCGACTTCAACGTCTGGGCTCTGTGTCCGCCCGCCGCCGAGTCGGGCGTCTCGCGCCCCTCGACCGGAATCTATCGAGACACGCCCGTCGGCGCGACCTACGACGCCTTCGGCTCGGAGCGCTACGTCCTCACCTTCGACAACCGCGCGCTGCGGCGTGCGGCCTCGTTCGCCCCTTACGAGTTCGTCGAAATCCTCGTCAACAACCGAACCTACGGCGGCGGCGGCATCCACAACCTGTACTCGACCGTCGCCGTCGATAACGCCTTCGCGAACTACGTCTTCGTCCACGAGTTCGGCCACCACTTCGCCGGGCTCGCCGACGAGTACTACACCTCCTCGGTCGCCTACGCGCCGGCCGCCGAGCGCACGGAGCCCTGGGAGCCGAACGTAACCGCGCTGCTCGACCCCGCGGCGCTGAAGTGGAGGGACTTAGTCGCCGCCGACACGCCGCTCCCGACGCCCTGGGGCAAAGAGGCTTTCGAGGCTTATTCGAACGAGATTCAGCAGCGCCGGCGTCAAATCAGAGCCGAGCGCAAACCCGAGGAGGTGATGGAGGCGCTCTTCCGCGAAGAGTTGGAACACGAAGGCCGCATGTTCGCGCGCGAGAAGTACGCCGGCCGCGTCGGAGCCTTCGAGGGCGCTAACTACGAGGCCAAAGGCTTCTACCGCCCCGAGGTCGATTGCATCATGTTCACGCGCACCGACCGCTTCTGCGCCGTCTGCCGCCGCGCCATCGAACGCGTCATAGACTTGTACGCCCGCTGATACCGCCCGATGACCACCATGAGAATCAAAACTTTCTGCCTTGCGTTGCTACTCGTCACACAACCCGTTATCGCGCAGCAGCAGCAACTGCCGCAGACGGACGTGACCACGCCCCTGCACACGCTGCGGCCCGACTACCCGGTCCCCTACGGCATCCCGCAGCCGGAGGAGGTCGGCAAGCTGCTCAACCTGATTCACGCCTACCTCGACGAGACCACCCCGATTGGCTTCGTCAACTCCCGCACGGGCGCCCCGCTGACAGACCTGAACCAGATCGACCAGCACACGACCCTCCGGCGCGGCGACTTCCGTCTGGTCAGCTACGAGTGGGGCGTGACCTACGCCGGCATGCTTCTGGCGAGCGAGGCGACGGGCGACCCGCGCTTCCGCGACTATGCAGAGCGGCGCTTGCAGTTCATCGCCGAGGCGTCGCCGTACATCTCCAAGACCGCCGCCGCGCACGCCGGCGACTGGGGGACGGGTCTGCCCATGCGCAACCTCGTCGCGCCGCGCGCCCTCGACGACTGCGGCGCGATGTGCGCCGCGATGATTAAGGCGAAACGCGGCGGGAGTCGCGCGAACCTCCGCCCGCTCATCGACACGGCCGTCAACTACATCATGACGAAGGAGCACCGGCTCCGCGACGGGACGCTGGCGCGCAACCGCCCGCAGCCGAACACCATCTGGCTCGACGACCTCTTCATGAGCGTGCCGGCCCTCGCCCAGATGGGGCGACTGACGGGCGAGAAGAAATATTACGACGAGGCGTGCCGGCAGGTGCTCGCCTACGCGCGGCGCATGTTCAACCGCGAGCACGGCGTTTACATGCACGGCTGGGTCGAGTCCATGACCGAACACCCGGAGTTTCGCTGGGCGCGCGCCAACGGCTGGGCCTTCATGACCGAGGTGGAGTTGCTTGACGTGCTCCCCGAAAACCACCCGCAGCGCCCGCAGATTCTTGAGTTGCTGAGGGCTCACGCCAAAGGCTTGACCGAGCTGCAATCCGGGACGGGCTTCTGGCACCAGCTCCTCGACCGCGAAGACTCTTACCTCGAAACGTCAGCCACGGCGATTTATACCTACGCCCTCGCGCGCGCCATCAACCGCGGCTGGATCGACGCGACCGCCTACGCGCCCGCGACCCTTCTGGCGTGGAACGCGGTCTCGACGAAGATCAACGCACGCGGGCAGGTCGAGGGCACCTGCGTCGGGACGGGCATGGCCTTCGACCCCGCGTTCTACTACTACCGCCCGGTCAGCCCCTACGCGGCGCACGGCTACGGCCCCGCGCTGCTGGCGGGCGCCGAGGTGATTCGCCTGTTGAAGAGCAGGAAGTTCGAGATCAACGACAGCTCCGTCCAGATGCTACAGACGGAGCGCAAGGAGAAGGATTGACGCGCATCTACAAGGCTCCGGGCGCATCTACAAGGCTCCGGCGCGCGTGAGCCAAACTCTTTCTCTATTCGACGCGTCTCCAGAACGAGAATATCGAGGTCATTCGGTGAGGTCGTTCAGTAAGGCAGCACCATCCTCTTGATTCTTCCCTCCCCGATCATCCGGTCGGCCACGGCGTCGGCGCCCCTGATAATGGCCTTCAGGCGCTCGTAGCCACGCGCGTCAAGCATCAGCATGATGCCGCCCTTCGACGCGTTCGAAGGGTCTGTAGCATAGACCTGTATGTGCGCGTCACCTCCATCGCTGACGACGAAGGTGAACTGTAGGTTGCCGAGCAGCGTCTCGACCGCGCCGAGTTCTACATGGAGAGGTGCTTCCTGCAATTTAGTTCTCCCCTTCCGTCTGCTGCGCGGGCGACTCGGCACCCTTGAGCTTCTCGTGCCCGCACCTGGCTACGCCCTTCTCGAAGCCGCCCGGGTACCACATGCCCGTGCCGAAACAGTCCGGGCACTTCGAGGCGTCCACCCTGGCCTCCGGAGCGCCCGAGCCCGACTTCCCTTCCTCCTCAAGCTGCCGCTTCTCTTTCTTCCAAAGCCGCCGCCGGAGGTGCTCGGTCAGGAAGGCCGGCACGTTCGAGACGGTCGTGCGACCCGCCGCGATCTTCAGTTCGGTGACGAGCAGTTCGGCAAGTTCACCCCAGCGTTTAGCCTCTCCCGCTGTCGGCTCCCTGCCGGTAATCTCCCTTGCGGCCTCGCGAAGCTGAGCGATGAAAAGGGCGAAAGCCTCATCATCATCAGTTTTTTCTACTCTAGTCTTAAAAGAAGTCTTAGGCTCTACGTAACCCTCTGTGTTTTCAACAGATAAAGTATGCCTAGTCTGACTAGTTTCTAGTCTGACTAGTCTGTCTAGTTTCTGGGCATACCCAGTCAGACTAGTCTCACTAGTCTGACTAGTCTGACTAGGCATAGTAGTCGAGCCCTCTAACTCTTCGGGTATGAAGACCTCGTATTCGTTGCCGTCATGCTCTCCCGTAACCACAGTGACGCCGATCAGGCCGACGAGGCGCAGGTGATTTACATTGGTCTCGAATGTGACGCGCGAGCCTATGTGGGACAGTTTCATCAGCTTAGGCCGCGAGATGCGTACCTGGCGCCGCGGCACGACCGCTCCGCGCGTGAGGGCATAGAGAGCGTCGTAAAGCTGCTTGCTTTTGCCTTTGAAGAGCCCGGCCGGGACGGCGTCGCGCCGGATCGAATTCGGCACCTTTGTATAGTCGCGGATGGGGGAGATAGGCACTTCGGCGGTCGGTAGAGCAGGCAGCTCCTGTTCAAGACTATGCCTGGTCTGACTAGTCAGACTAGACTCACTAGGCATACTAGTCTGACTAGTCAGACTAGTATGCCTAGGCATAGTTGCTTCAGCCACTACCTCGGCCTTTATCAGTTCGTCATGCGGGAGCTTGAGCGCCGGAGGGATAACGAGCCCCAGCTTTTTCTTCGGCCCCGGCGTGCGCAGGGAAGGGGACGGTTTTGGTTTCGACTCTGCCATCTCTCACCTCACTTGACCGCCACAATCTTCTGCTTCGGCATCCGCAGTTTATCCAGCACTTCGTCCGTAAACCCCCACCACTGGTCGGCTGCGCGGTGAGATTTGGCGTAGAGAACCGCCGGGAGTTTCTGGGACGGGGCTTCGGCCACTTTGGAATAATCGTGCAGGTTCATGTCGAAAACATGCCCCACAAGCCCGACGGCGGCCTCCACCGCCTGCCTGGATTCGGCGGAGAGGTTGCGTGAGGGTTTGTAGAGATTAATCACCGCCCCGAGCATCTGGAGGTTGGAATTTACGTTCTTTTTCACCTGCCCGATGGTGAAGGCGAGGTCTGAAAGTCCCTGCAAGCCCATCGCGTCCGCGGCGCAGGGGACGATCACAAAATCGGCCGAATAGAGTGCCGCCGTGAGTAGTTTCCCGAGTTGCGGCGGGCAGTCCAGGAAGATGAGGTCGTAGACGCGCCCGTGCTCCTTGAGCTGGTTGCTGAGCCTGTGAGTCAGATAATCCGGCTGCATCTCGAAGCGTGCGAGGCGGATATCCGCGGGCACCAGATCGAGATTTTCCACTGGGCTTTCGACGATGGCGTCGTCCAAAGGCAGCGGCTCCGCCTTCACTCCCGTGGGCGACTCGGGTTCGATCAGGACGTGCGAGAGCGTGGCTTCGTAGACGTCCGGGTCTATCCAGGAGGAGGTAAGGTTACCCTGCGGGTCACAGTCGATGGCGAGCGTCTGGAAGCCGCGGAGCGCACAACACGCTGATAATTCACGAGTTACGGTAGTCTTCCCGACGCCGCCTTTCTGATTCGCTATCGCGATAACCTTACTCATGCGGCCTCCTTTCTCGCACGCATCTCGACCAGTTCGAACGCCAGCTTGACCGTCTTCGGGATGGGATGGACACCCCGCTCGTAGCGCGAAACGGTGATGGAGTCGAGACCCAACTCGCGCGCGAGCTGCGCCTGTGTCAGCCCCAGCGCCTCCCGGCGCTGTTTCATCTCTTCGGGTTTCATAAGCCGAGAGACTAGGCGAGACGCCTACTGTTTGTCAACGCAATTATGCTCGGGAGGTTGAATTTCGGCTTGTTTGGTTCCGCCTGATGGCAGACCGGCGTGAGCGTCTTGCCGGCTAAATTGTGATTCTCTTCGACTGCCCGCGCTCCTTCCTACGCGCAATCTTCTGTAAAGTGAGGGTGATCTGGTCAACCGCCGGCATGATTTCCGTGAGGTCTTCATCCGTCACTTCTTCCGGCCCGATATCCCTCAGAGCCCGGGAAATCATCCGCAACTCCTCGAAGAAGAGGTGGCTTGCGTCCAGCGGGTCGGCCTCAAGCAGTTCGTCTGCTTTACCCACGGCCAGCACCTCCGTTTCGCTGGGGTCTGGTTCGCGCATCTCGCCCAAAGCCTTCTTAACTCTGGCGTGTAACATTGTCCCCGAACCCTGCGCCAGCAGGTGTGCTTCGAGCAGTTTCTTCCTCAGGGAGCGCGCCTCCGCGTCAGTGCCGCCGAGCTTCCTTGCGTTGAGTCTCGCGAGCTGGTGCGCCTCGAAGAGGTTGACGTCTCCACGTTCGAGCGCGTCTCTTACGTCCCGCGGGAACTCTAAAATCGGCAGGTACTGACCGACGAAGCTGCGCACAGAAACCCTTGTTTCACGCGAGAGGATGTCGCGGAGCTGCGCATCGACTTTCAGCAGCGTCTCGCGCGTGTGGCGCGATGGTCTGCCGCGCCTGGTCTCCGTCGGTTGTCGCGCGTAGAGCCCGCGCACGGAGTTGAGCAGTGACGATAAGTCTTTAGGGGAACCCGGGATGAGGTCGGGCAGGGAAGAGCGCAACTGTTCGAGCACGCGGTTGATTCCCGCGGCCGAGGCGAGCGGGTCGGGGCGCCTTGTACGACGTCTGGTAGCTTTCAACGAGCCTCCTCCGATTATTGTTTGCGGCCGAGATGGGCGTTGCCCGTGAAACGTAAAGGGGAAGGAGTAAGCTACCATAAAATGGTAACTATTATTCAAAATTTCAACTGCGATTCCACTACCGGGACAATGGTGGAACCACAGAGGTGAAAATGTTAGACTTCGGTAATGGACTATCAGGAGAGAGAAGAGGAGCCGCGGAGCGAGCCGACCGACCCTTCCCATGCGCTCGCCGCCCCAGACCCGGCGGCGGCGCTCCGGAACGCGGCTGGCCTCTGGGCCGAACAGAACACCCGCCCCGAGACGTTAGCCCGCACCGAGAAGCTCAAAGACAAGGTCTCAGCGGTCACTTCCTTCTTCGACTTCTCGGGGAAGCATCCCGGCGATGTGACGCCCGACGACGTCTCGCGCTGGCGAAATGAGTTGGAGGGGCGGGGGCTGAAGCCGGCCACCGTCTACGCCAGGGTCTCGCGGGTCTCGGCCTTTTACCGATGGCTGATGAGCGACCCGCAGCTCTCCGTCTTCATCCGGGCGAACCCGGCCGCGCAGGCCAGACCCCGTTACCCGCGCCCCTACCAGTCGGAGTCCACGAAAGCCCTCTCAGATGAGGAGATGAATTCGTTGCTCGCGGCCGTCAGGCGGCTGGCGGAGTCGGGCTCGGTGGTGGGGAAGAGGGATTACGCGCTGCTGCTCTTCTACTTCCTGACGGGGCTGCGACGCAGCGAGGTCATGGGGCTGCGGGGCAAAGACCTGGAGGTGAATGAAGGCGCTCTAATCATCAAGTACCGGCGGAAGGGCGGGAAGTTCACCGCCAGGGAGGTCTCCGAACCGGCGGCGCTGAAGGCCCTGAAGGATTATCTGGCGGCAGCGGGCAGGAGTAACGTCCTCGGCACGGAGAGGCCGTTGTGGACGCGGCACGACCGGGCGGGTGTGCCCGGCGCCCCTCTAACGTCGCGCGCCTTCGTCGAGAACCTGAAGGCTTACGCCAAAGAAGCCGGCCTCGCTCACATCCACCTCCACCAGACCCGGCACACCTACGCCCGCATCGTCGCCGAGGAGACCGGAAGCTTCATCGAGGCGCAGGAGGCGCTCGACCACGAGAACCAGGCCACCACACGCGTCTACGTCCAACGCATCACCGTTAAGAAGGACAGGCACGGCGGTAAGGTCTCGGCGCGCATCAGGCAGGATGAGAAGGATGAGGCCGATGGGTCTTGAAAGGAGCCTGTTCACTTCGTCGCAAACAGGTCGCCGCAGTTAAGTTCCATCACCACGAAACCCGTCACCCCGCCCGGGCGCGTGTACGACCAGACCGGACGGCCGCATTTAAGGAGCTGTGCCGCCGGCTCCCTCACGCGTTTGGGGGCGCCGCGCTCCGTGATAAGCACCAGCAGCGTACGCCGCCGCGCGTTCAGCCAGGTCAGATACCACACGCTGAACTCACTCTCGTCCCCGACGGTGTAGAGGAAGAGTGACGGCGATGGCGTCAGGTAGATGTTGAGACTCTGGAGCGGGTGGTCGATCCAGTTGGTGCGCGCGACCACCACCCCGCCCGGCGTGGCTTCGCTCTGCTCCCGGAGGAAGGCGGCGAGTTCAAGCACGCCGTAGCCGGAAGGCCACCCGTTGACGAACTGGAAACGCTCGACCGCGGGGATGCCGGCCTCGGGCAGCGCGAACAGGACGGCGCCGCTCCGCAGTGCGGGCCAGCTCAGGACGCAGGCCAGGAGATGTGTGAGCACGACCGCCTCCAACGCGCGCCGGCCGCCCCAGCGTCGCCCCGCCCGTGCGGCGACCGCGTCGAGCAGTCGCCCCACCGCCAGCGAGACGGGGACGACGGCGGCCAGCAGGTACCGCGGGTACCACACCTGTGAGATGACCACGTAGGGGAGGACGGCCAGCCCCAGCGCGGAGAGCACGAACAGCCCCGCGCGGCTCCGCTCGAACGCCAGCAGCCACAACGCGGCCGCCAACGCCAGCAACGCGACGGGCGGCGTCAGCAACCCCCACATCCACTCGCCCGCCGTGAAGAGATTCGCCCACACCTGCTCGCCCAGGGGGGTAGGCTTGCCCGCGGCCTTTATCTTGAAAATGTTGAGCATGCCGCGACTGTAGAAGAGTGCCAGCAGCCCGAGAGGGGTGAGCAACGCCGGTAAGGCCCGCAGCGCCGCCGCCGCCCGGCGCCCCCGCGGCGCGAGCAGCAGGACGGCCGCGACGGGGAGCCCCGCCAGCACGAGCCCGCTCAACTTTGCGAGGACGGCGGCGGCGAGCGCCAGCGGGAGCGTCAACGCATAGACCCGGTGCTGTGTCCGAGCCAGCCGCGCCGCAAGGAGTGTCGCCCAGGAGCCGAAGGCCAACTGGATACCGTCCGTCATGGCGAGACTGTTGTAGATGAGGGAGAAGGGCAAGACGAGGTAGAGCGCAACGCCGAGCGCCCCCACGCGCGACGAAAAGAGGTCGCGCCCGAGCAGGTAAATCGCGAGCGCCGTGCAGAGGCCAAGCGCCACGACCGACAGCCGGGCTGCTACGAGCTCGTCGAAGGGCACGTCCAACGAGGTCGCCACTGCGAACAGCTTGATGCTCAGCCACTTGCCGTCGAAGCCCGGATCGGGCGCCGGGTAACTCTCCGCGGTGGCGCGGGCCCAGTCAACGTGTATCGCCTCGTCGATGAAGATGGGGAAGTGCGCCGCCGCGTACAGGCGGCTGGCGAGGTAAGCGCCAGTCAGTAGCGCCCCCCAGAAGAAGACCCTCGTCCCGAAGAAGTCCGATAACCTCCGGCGGAGGGAGTTGTCAGCGTATGCCATGCGTCAACGGGTCTTGGCGTCGGAAACGAACCGCCGGTCAGCGCGGCGGCGCGGGCGCTGGCCGAGACGCGCGCCGGCTCGGCGGTATGCACTCGCACTGAGACTTACTCTGCTTCATGAGTATGATCCCGAGGGGTGGTCGCTGGTCGAAGGGGCGAGTATAACCGAGAAGGCACCCGCCGCAACAACGATACCTGCCACACGTCATAGCTTCACAAACTCTAAGGCGAAGTCTGTAACGTTGATACCTTTCAGCGAGAAAGCACGCGTGATGTATTTAAGGCTCCCGTCACTAATCGTATGAGGGCGGATTCGGAGCATCAAGCCAAACCACGTTAGCTAATTCGAGGTGTTTATGGACACGAGCTTCTTCAAAAAACTTCTTACGCTACTCCTCATCGTCTCAACCCTCGCGCCTTCATCAGCGCTGGGCATGCACGTCAGTATGCAGGAAGTAGGCGGCGAGAGTGGCGACGAGGTCTATCACAACCTCTCGCGGCAGGCGCGGGGCGACCAATACGAGGCGCTCATCGAAAAAATTTTCCGAGACGAGGCCGCCGCCGCGGCCGATGCGTTGGGGCAGGATTCGGCGCAGTTAATCCGGGCCGTCGCGGAGGGCGCGAGCCGCCGTGCAGAGGAGAGTCTGGAGGAGCAGATTAAGGGGCGCAGGGCACGGCCCGCCGCGAAGCCCGTCGGCGCCCCGGGCGCGAAGCCCGTCGGCGCTCCGAGGGCGAAGCCCGGAAGAAGGCCCGCCGCGAAATCAAAGAGGGCCGCCTCGCTCGCCCCGCTGAACCTCGACTGGCGGCAACTCGCTTTCGGCTTCCTGCCCCTGCCGCCGCAGGCCGAGAAGCCGCACGTCAAGTTGACGGAGACGGATAAGGAAATAAAGGCCGAGGGCGAAACCAGAAAGAGCTTCGAGACGAAGGAGGCAAAGGGGACGCGCACGCAGAAGGCCGAGACGCGCTACGTCAAGGACGGGAAGACCTTCGGCGTCGAAATCAAAAACACCCAAATCATCGAGGCCGTGTCGAAGGCGGACGGCAAGAGTTTTCGGCAGGAGATTTCGCTGGTCTGGGGCGCGGAGGTCGCGGCCTGCCCCGACGCGAACGGCGTCACGGCCGGGACGGGGATGGCGAAAGTCATCTCGAAGACCGTCTACACGGAGGGCGGCGCGCCGGTGACGATGACGAGCGAGTTCGACTTGCGGGCGAAGCTCACCGGCCACGTCAACGACGGGGCCGTGTTGACGCACTACGACCTTCAGCTCGACGCTTACACGACGAACAGCGGCTACGAGGAGGCGCTCGGGCGCAACATCATCAAGGAGATTAAGCTCAAGGACGGCCGGTACGGGCTCCACTACGACATCCCGGGCAACACCATCGAGGTCAGCGACGGCCGGTACGGCGGCGAGCGCACGCCCGCGAAGATGGGGAAGGCGACGGCGCGAAAGTTAACGGCGATGTCGGACGCGGAGGCGACGACCGTCGGCTCGGCCGTCGGGCCGATGATTCCTTCGATCTGGAATTCGGCGAACGAGATGTACAAGTCGGCCGAAAGGAGTTGGAAGAACTACGGCTGCGTCGAGGTCATCTGCAAGGCTCCCAAGCTCACGCTCAAGCAGGACGAGGAGGTCGTCATCTCGGCCGAGACCGTCCACCTCGCGGAAGGCGGCAAGGTCAACGCGCAGCTCAAAGCGGAAGCCTACGGGGGGCAGACGACGCCGGAGTCGCAGCGCGGGACGCCGGGCGCGAGCTTCACCTTCACGCGTGGCGGCGAGGAGAACTCGTCCTTCTACGTCGAGTCAATCTCGAAACGCGGCATCGGCAGGGGCGAAGTAGAATTCCGAGTGGAGCAGGAAGAGGCCGCCGAGGCCGGGGCCTGGGCGGGCACGATCACCGCCGAACGAACGAAGCGCGAGGAGCGTGAGAAGCGCGCGGGCGCGAACCTCGCCGAGAACGGCGGCCACCTGGAGACGACGACGCAGGTTCAACTCAAGCTCACGGGGCGGCTCGACCGGACGGTCGAGGCGACGAACGCGCACATCGCGCTCAGCAGCGGCGAGCAGGTGCAGGTCGATTACGAGTACGACAGGTACAAGGTTGACGAGGGCTACTGCGGCCCGAACGCCGTCCCCTACAAGGGGCCGAAGGAGATCACACGGACGAGCATGACCACCGCCGACCTCAACCAAGAGACGCGCGTCTATGTCGAGATCGGGAAGACCGGCGGCAGCATCACCTTCTCGCTCCCCGAGGTGACGGGGAGGACGGTGCACTCCTACGTCCACAAGTCGCCGTGCGCCGAGCACGACCGGGCGAACACGAATGAAGCGCTCGACGAGGACGCGGCGACGCCCGGCGGCAGCTTCTCGTTCTCGTTCCCCGTAGACCCGACGCAGAAATCCATCAGGGGCTCTGTGACGGTCACAGAAGACGACGGCGGCACGACGACCTACACGTGGGAGTTAACGCGCGGCTGAACTCATGTGGACGCGATCCGACATCTCTGCCTGCTCGTCGGAGATTAAGGGTGGGACACGCGGCTCAAGCCCACAGGACGGGGAGAGGCGGGTTCAATAAGTTATGTCGGTGAAGTGAGCGGGGCGGAAAGGTGTCGCCGTTCACAGCTTAGTTGAGGCGGGCGGCCTCCCCCAGTTTCTCGCTGCCCTTCTTCACGCGCCCGCTCAGCCCGACGATGGCCTCCAGGTCGAGCCGCAGCCGGGCGGACGACTGGGCGTCCAAACGGCGGACGCCTTTCGCGTGCAGGCCGCTCGCGAACCTGCGTATGATCCCGTCGAGGCGTGAGAGCGCCACACGTAACTGCTCCGGGTCTGACGGGGCCTGGGAGGCGGGAGGTATTTCTTCCGCGTCCGGCTCGGGCAGCGCCAGATTCTCCTTGAGGCGCTCGGCCCGCTTCCTGATCTCGGCGGCGGACCTGGCGACGAGTTTGAAGTCGAGTTGTCCCCCGCCCGAGGCCGCGCGCGCCAGGTCGTTGTTGACGACCTGTAGGCGCAGGAAGTCTTCCCTGATCTGCTCGAACGCCAGCCGCGGCTCGCGCCGCTCGCCCGACCTGTGATAGCGCTCGGCCAGCGCGAGCGTCCACTCGCGCTCCTCGCTCACGGCGGCATCGCGAACCATCCGCTCGCGCGCTTCCCGCTCCGCGTTCCTACCCTGTGGGGCCTGCGCCCCCACGGCGCAGGCCGCGCAGAGGAGAGCCGCCGCCGCGCTGAGAACGTGCTTTGACGAGTAGTCCATCCGAAGCCGCCTTTCTTCGCCGTGGCGCCCCGCGACGCCGTCCCGACTACCGTAAGGGGCCGGGGGGAAGTGGAACCCGACGGAAACATATCATAAGGCTTTACTCATCCTGATTCGAGCTTAACGTAGGCCCCCCGCGCGGGCGGTGAAGTCGTGCGCCCGTTGCGGCTTTGCCCGGAGGGTTTGAAGGCACCCCTGGCGGTGCGATTCGGGGGTGGCGATGTGAGGGTTTATTACAACGACCGGTATCAGGCTTGAGTCCTTTCTTCAGACGCCGGTGGCCTGCTCCCGCTCCAGCCGCCACAGGTGCTCGACGACCTCCGTGGCCTCCTCTTCCGTCCTGAGTGGGTGCGCTTCGTCGGCGTCCCGGGCGGCCAGCAGCCTCGCGGTCGAACCCTGCGGCTTCCGTCCCTTCCAGTAACCGAGCCGCTCCAGATAAAAGGCGATGTGTGCCCGCTGCCTCTCGTTCATCGGTTGAGATTCTATCATCGCCAACTTAACCTGCCACCAGTCGTTAACGTACGCCGGATTATTCTTCCTGAAATTTCCTTGCCGCCGCTGCCGCGCGGGAGCAAGATACGGGCAGGCGGCGCGGGGCTCTGGTCCGGGTGTGCTCTGGAAGCAAACCTCTCTACGTCGCCAACGAGGGTAAGCTGATCGCGATAGTGGTGGCCGACGTTGCGGATGCGCTGGTCGCGCGCATGAGGGGGCACTACTTCGGCCGCGACGCGTGCGTCATCGGCGAGGTGAGGGCCGAGCCGCAGGGCATCGTGGCGATGCGGACAGGCTTCGGCGGCACGCGCATCGTGGACATGCTCGTCGGCGAGCAGCTTCCGCGCATCTGTTAGCGCCGGCCGGGCCGAATTTGAAGCCGCCGGTCTGAGCCGTCACACTCACCGCCGAATCCATGACGGCGACGGAACCAATCTCGGCCGCCCCCGTACTCGCGCCCGACTTCGCGCCGGGGCTCAAGCACTCGGCCTCTCCCGCTGACCTCACTCACCCACGCGGCCCGCGCAGGCCCGCCCCTTCGTCGGTGTTTGGTTCGCACGCACGGGGTCTGCCGAGCGCGGCCGCGATCAGCTGCAAAATCTCGGACGGCAGGAAGGGCTTGGCGATGACGGAGACCGCGCCGAGCTCGCGCGCGCGCGCGAAGATTTCGGGCGTGGCGTAAGAGGTGATGAGGATGGCGGCGCCGCCGAGGCCGCCTTCGCGGAGGGCGCCGAGCACTTCGAGGCCGTCCATGTCGGGCAGATGCAGGTCGGTGACGGTCACGCCGAAACGGACGCGGCTCGCCTCGGCCAGCCCGTCGCGCCCGTTGGCGGCGACGGCGACCGCGAAGCCCTCATCCTCAAGAATCACCCGCAGCGCGTCGGCCACGCTCGGCTCGTCTTCGACGATGAGCACACGCCCCCGCTCGTCTGCGCTTTCGTCAGCGCACAACAGACACATCGCAAGTCCCCCCCTTGACCCAGATGGGCGATTGCCCCAGGCCGCGCCCTTAGACGCGGCCCGGAAAGTGTCGGGGAGCCGCGTGGAGCTGACGGGCTAAGCAGTGGCAAGCGCCGTTCCGCAGTCTTTTGAGCAATTTAGCCGCGAAAGGGATGCCCGGCGGCGCGGGAGTGTATCGGCCTGAATCAGAAGGCGTGCGCGGTGACTCAGCGCAAAACAAAGTGAGGGCTGGGGGGACGCGGGCGTCGGCGCTCACGAGTCGGCCTCGGCGGCCTGCTCGACCTCCTCTTCGTCCCTGGGCGTCTCTGACATGAGGCCGAACTTTTTGAGCTTGCGGTAGAGCGTGGGCCGGTGGTAGTCGAGAATCTGCGCCGTCTTCTTGACGTTGCCGCCGGTGCGTTCGAGCGTCTGCGCGATGGCCTCGCGCTCGATCTCCTCCATCGTCAGGTAGGGCGGGATGACGCAGCGGTAGTGCGTGGACTCGGCCGCGTGCAGATGTTCGGGCAGGTCTTCGGGCATGACCTGCCCGTCCTGGGAGAAGAGGACTGCGTGCTCGACGACCGACTCCAGCTCGCGGACGTTGCCGGGCCAGTCGTAGCGCGCGAGGAGCGCGTAGGCGGCCTGCGAGATGCCGCGCAGGGGCTTGCGGTACTTCTCGGCGTAGCGCAGCAGGAAGTACTCGGCG
>DAIRFV010000106.1:0-3338 GCA_036794905.1 Pyrinomonadaceae bacterium
AGGCGGATCCCCTCCTTGAGAGGGCCGATGGCGTCCTTGTACTGGAAGAGCCTGACCAGCGTTTTACCCAGGTCGGTCTGGGCCCTGGCGAACCGCGGGTCGAGGCGTACCGCCTCCCTGTAGAAGTCCAGTGCCTTCGGGTATTGCCGCACCCTCTCGTGCGCCTCGCCGATGCCGCGGTAGGCTTCCGCGTCGTCGGGCTTCAGGCGGATGACCTCTTTGTACGAGCCGAAGGCGTTTTCATACTCTTCGAGAAACAGGTAGGCGTCGCCGAGTGCCTTGTGCGCCTGTACGTCGTTCGGGTTCGCGCGTACCCTTTCCTTATTCCTCGCGACGACGTCTTGCGCCTCCTTTATCTTCCGCATCATTTCGGGGCCGTGACGCTGGACGGTGCCCGTGACCCCAAGGTCCCCGGCCCCCTTGATGTGCGGGACCGACGCCGGCCGCGCGGACGTGATACACACCTCTACACCGGCCGCGAGGGCGGCCGAAAGCGCCAAGTTGAGTCTGGCTCGTTTCATCCCGGTGTCCCCCCTCCCGCAGTCTGCTGAGGCCGGCGACGGCCTGGCCGGCTGCCCGAGCAGTTTTTAACCACCCGTAAATCTTGACGAGCGTCCGCGCCGGGAGCACGGGCGAGCCCGAACAGCGAACCTGGCCGTGCCATAATCAGGAACGATCTGATGATGTAATACACACGCGTTCCAGGACATCTAACGCCCGGCCTCACCCGCGCCCACACGCAACGTAGATGAGAGGCAGCGTGACGGGGCGTCGGGTGCGTGCCGTTGTCAGGCGTGCCTGGCTCGGCATAGAAATTCACCTCGGGTGGATTACCTGCTTTCCTTTAAGGGGCCCTAACCTACCGGAGAGCCAGTGCATGACGTTCAGTAAAAACTGTGGATTCTGTGCCGCGACCGGCGCGTTCATCCCCATCGGGCCTCGGTTCGGCCCCGCGAGCTGCGCCGAGAACATCGCCGCCTCCCCGAACACGGCCACGCGCCCCCTCCCGAATTCTATGACCGCGCCCTGATACCAACCCCCCACGGGGACGCGCGGGGTCTCATCCGTAATCTGCCCGGCCACCGAAGTCATGAAGGATGAGACGGAAGGGCCCAGGACGAGTAACGGCTGGGCGTCCCCTTCTACTTGAAAGGCCGAGCCGGTGAAGGTGGCCACGGAGTCCACCCTCTCTGCCTCCGCCCGGCCTCTCGTGATCGGATGGGCCTTGAGTGACCCGTCAGAGAGTTTGAAGAGCATCGGCCCCTGCGCCTGCTCGTCTCTGGCGTAGCCGTTGCTGAAGCGGACGCCGAACGCCAGCGCCAGCGTCCCGGCGGCGCCCGGGAAGGGCATGTGGTCGGCGATGAGTAACAGCGAGCCGCCGCCCCTCACCCAGTCGCGTACGGCCTGCACTTCCTCCTCCGAGAACGCGGAAGGCGTGGGGAGAGACCAGTCGGTTCGGTTACGCTCGGCCAGCGGGTTGGCGATGACGAGGATTCGGCCGCCCCCCAGGGAAGCCTTTGTGAACTTCAGCCGCGACGGTCTCACGACGTATCCGTCACGACGGAGCAATTCCGAGAAAGGCTTGTAGCGACCCTCCGCCGTATGGAAGTTGAAATGGGCTTCGTCCAGCATGACCACCGGCCCGCGCCCGGTTCGATACGCGGGGTCGGCGATCGGCGGCTTGAATGAAGAGTCGGCGACCTGTTGGGCGCCGGTGCCCGGGGCCAGCAGCGTCGAAGTCACCATCAAGGAGAGCGCCAGTGCGGTCATCTTTCTGTTCATCGAGAACTCCTCGGCCAGCTTACTCGCCACGCCCCACGCCCGGCATCGCCCGCCCGCCTGCGAGATTGAGATGGATGACAGCCGCCGTGTCGCGGGCCGGGTGCATGCCGTCGTCGGGCGGCGCGCGGCGATTACCCCGCGTACTTTCCCCGGCTCTTCACGTGTATGAAGACCGCGAGCGCGAGGAGGAAGATTGCCAGAGCGGGTAAGCCGAGACGAAGAACTAATGTCTCACCCGCCAGCTCTGACTCCAGCGATTCCACCTGCCGGCCGTTCACCCATAAGCCGTATGACTTAACGGCGCCGTCAATCGGGACTTTCGTGGAACGCGGTAAGACGTAGGTCCTAACCTCCACGCCGCGCTTTCTGAGCACGTTAGCGGCGCCGCCCTCATCGAGCGCGGCCGTCCAAAAGCGATGACCCTCTTCGAGAACCACGATCGTCTTGGGGTAGCGACCGCCGGAGGAGCTATAGATGTGGTACGACGCCAGATGCCCTCGGACTTCTGAGAAGTCGGCGGCCTGAGGAACCGGCGCGCTGAAGGCCAGCGCGACAAAGAAGATGCCGACGGCCAGCAGGAACAGTGGTGCGATATACAGGCTCAACACTCTCATGGGGCCGTCAGCATCCTCGCCTACATCTCCGCATCTTTGGTTTCCCGAATCGGTTTGTCACCCCGCGGTCAGTTCCTCCGCGTCGAAGTACCGCACGAACCGCCCGGCAATCTTCTTGACCCACTGAGGCTCATACTCAGGGTTGAAGCCCTCCGCGCGCAACACCTCAATCGCAAAGCCTCGTGCGGTGATGCTCTTCATACGGGAGATGCGTGCCACGTCGGCCGGCGGGATGCAGAACCCCCAGTCCACACAGAGGTCCGACAAGAGGCACAACAGTTCTCGTTCGAGCTTCGGGAGTTCCTTCTCCAGTCTCAGTCCCATGCCGCACCTCTCTTTCTGATTACGCCGACCCGAAGAGGCTCACCCACGCGGCGGGCGCAGCGCACGTCTCTACGCCGCCTCACGCCCGGCAGCACCCGCCGCCCCGCGCGGCTGATTTACATGAAACCCTGCGTGTCGGCGGTCGGGTGCGTGCCGCTGTCAGGCGCGGCGCCACGGCGGCTAACCTTTCCTTGCTAACATTCGTTGGGATTGTCCTGATCTGAAGTCCACAGTTCAGCCTGCACCGCTGCAAGACAGGGTCAGGCGTCGTTTTCGTCGGGTTGCGGGTAGAGACGCCGGGTCTCCACTATCGAGCGGGCCACCAACGTCTCCAGGACCGTCAGATCGACGTCGGCCAGGCGCCTGATGTAGACACAGACCTTCCCGGCCTTGTGCTTTCCCAGCTCGGCCAGCAAGGCGTCGCGGCCTTCGAAATCCGCGGCGATGTAAACAACCAACTCGCTCCCCCGCACGGCAAACCCGGCGAGAGCCGAATCGCCTTCGTGACCACTCGCGTACTTGTAATGGTAGCTCCCGAATCCGACGATGCTGGGGCCCCACATCACCGGCTCTTGCCCGGTAACTCTTCGCATGAGAGCAACCAGCGTCCGGGCGTCA
>DAIRFV010000106.1:3438-15607 GCA_036794905.1 Pyrinomonadaceae bacterium
GGGCTGTTCGAATCACCGGCCGCCCAGCGCCTCCTTGCAGTAGTCGAAGCAGCGCCTGACTTCCGTCACCGTATCCGTGCCCTCGTACTCGTACTCGATGTTGGCCGGGATGGGCCAGCGGTTGGCGCGCAGCATGGCGAGCGTCTCTTTGATGGGCGTGTCGCCCGTGCCGAAGGGGACGTTGTCGCCCTGGTCGCGCTTGCGGTCCTTGACGTGGAGCGTGACGACGCGGCGGTGGTTTCGGCGCAGGAAGTCGAGCGCGTCCCAGTTGGCGGCGGTGAAGTGACCGATGTCGAGGTTGATGGCGACGTAGGAGGACCGCCCCGCCAACGCCCGCGCGAAGCTGTCGGGCGTCGAGATCTCGTTCGGGTTGTCGTTGTTCGAGTGGTTGTGCAGCCCGACGCGCATCCGGTACTTGCGGGCGAAGGCGTCGATCCGCCCGGCGGTGCCGACGTTCGACGAGGAGGTCATCGCCTTCGCGCCGAGCGCCCGCGCCATCCTGAAGCCCTGCTCCATCTCTTCGTCCGTGAAGTCGTCGGTCATGCTGTAGTTGTACGCGTAGAGCTCGACGCCGGCGCGGTCGAACTTCGCGCGCGCCTCGCGGAAGAGGCTGAGCGGCGTGTTCAGCCGCCAGCGGCGCAGCTCCGCGCGCGCGTCCGCCCGCTCCTGCTCGCTCTTCGCGCCCCACGACTTGTAGATCACCTCCTTCGGCTCCAGGTGCCCGGCCCACAGCTCGCAACTGCCGATGCCGATCTCGGGCATCGCCCTGAGCATGTCGTCGAGCGACATGTCGCGGAAGCTGTAGCTCTGCGCGCCGAGCAGCACGCCGTTGAACCGCGAGTTGACCCTGCGCTGCGCGCCCGCCGCCGCGGGCAGCGAGGCGGCCGCCGCCAGCCCGCCCAGCACGAGCCCGCCCCATTCTCTTCTCGTCAGCTTTGACATGTTTCCCCCCGCCGAAATTTATTCGTCCACATCGTCCCGGCCGTCCTGCGGCCGTGAGCTAACCCTTCGTGCTATACTCCGGCCAAGATTCGCGTCGGTCGTTCTCCGACACTCCAAGACTTCCGGGTTCGCAAACATGAATCAGACACTAACGCGCCTCTGCGCGCTGGCCGTCCTGCTGGCGGCCGTTCTGCTCAACGCTCAAGGCGCGGACGCCGCGCCCCGCCCGAAAAAGCTGCTGGTCGTGACGGTCACGAAGGGCTGGCGCCACGACTCGATCCCGGCCGCCGAGCGCATGATCCAGAGGCTCGCCGACGAGAGCGGCGCCTTCACCGTGGACTACGCGCGCACGGACGACGAGCTCAAGGCGAAGACGACCGCGGCGGCGCTCAAGGGGTACGACGGCGTCTTCTTCGCCCAGACCTCGGGCGACATCCCGCTGGCCGACCCCGCCGCGTTCCTCGGCTGGATCAAGTCCGGGCGCGCCTTCGTCGGCATGCACTCGGCGACCGACACCCTCCCCGGCTTCCCGCCCTACATCGAGATGATCGGCGGCCAGTTCGAGAGCCACCCGCCCGAGCACATCACCGTCCGCTGCATCGTCGAGGACACCGCCCACCCGGCGACCAGCTTCCTGGGCGAGACCTTCTCGGCGCACGACGAAATCTACGTCCTGAAGAACTTCGACCGCGCGCGCGTCCACACGCTGGTCTCGCTCGACAGGCACCCGGGGACGGGCGCGCCCGGCTACTTCCCGCTCGCCTGGAACCGGACGTACGGCCGGGGGCGCGTCTTCTACACGGCGCTCGGCCACCGCCCGGACGTGATCGAGTCCGACTGGTACGGGCGGCACATCCTCGGCGGCGTCCGCTGGGCGCTCGGGCTGGCCGGGGGCAGCGCCAAGCCCCGGCGGCCCTGAGCGCCGCGCGCGCGAACCCGTTTCGCGAGGTCGCCGGCGGACGGCGCTCAGGGCTACACGTCGCAGAGCGCCACGGCCTCGCGCAGCGACCGGAGCGGCTCGCGCTTGGGGATGAACTCGTGCGCGAGGTAGCCGTCGAAGCCGGTGTCGAGGATGGCGCGGCAGATGGCCGGGTAGTAGAGCTCCTGCGTCTCGTCGATCTCGTTGCGCCCGGGGTTGCCGCCCGTGTGGTAGTGGGCGATGAACTGGTGGTTGTCGCGGATGGTGCGGATCACGTCGCCCTCCATGATCTGCATGTGGTAGATGTCGTAGAGCAGCTTGACGCGCGGCGAGTTGACCTGCCGGACGATCTCGGCCCCGTAGGAGGTGCGGTCGCCGATGTAGTCCTTGTGATCGACCTTGCTGTTGAGCAACTCCATCACGACGTTGACGCCGTGCCGCTCGGCTATCCCCTTCGCGCGGTTCAGGCAGGCGACGCTGTTGGCTATCGCCTCGGCGTCGCCCATGCCGCGCCGGTTGCCGAAGAAGACGATGACGCTCGGGACGCCCGCCTTCGCCGCGAGCGGGACGTTCTCCTCCAGCGCCTTGATGATTCGGTCGTGGTTGGCCCGGCTGTTGAGCCCGTCGGGTATCGAGCCCGCCCCGATCATCCCGACCGAGCACTTGAGGCCGTGCCCGCGCGCCGTCTCCCACTGCGAGGGGTTGAGCAGGTCGATGGCCGACAGACCCATCTCGGCGCCGGCCCGGCACAGGTCTTCGAGCGGGACTTTCCTCATCTCGTAGCACCAGAAGCAGGCCGACTGCTTGACCCGCCCCTTCTTCACCACCCGCCCGCCCTGCGCGGCGGCCGAGCCGAGGCCCGGCACGGAGGCGGCCCCCAGCACGGCCGCGCCACCCTTGAGCACGTCACGACGGTTGATTGTAAGCAAACCCCGGTGCCTCCTTATAGACGACTGGCTTCGGCTACGGCATGCGAAATAACTGGCTGTTGGTGTCCGCGAGCGCAGGTGAGGGGTGGATAATCTTACGCCGACCGGCTCACTGTCAACGATTATTGTCCGCGGCTGAAAATCGCGGCGAGCGGGTGAGGCACCGGTCTGCCGCCGCCCGCCTCCTGAATGGGGTTGGCTCCGCGCGGCGGCGATTGGTAATATCCACCGGCCGCCGGGACGCCGCGGGACAATCCGCGCGGCCCGCGGCTTACCCCAAACAGCTTTCGGGCCGGTGGCAAATCAACATGTCAACTAAATCCTTCGAACCCAAGTTCATGAAGATCGGCGTGCTGACGGCGGCGCTCCAGGAGCTGACGCCGCGCGAGGTGCGCGACCCAGACCCCGACCGGGCCGTCGAAGACTGGGCGGCCTTCGCCGCCGAGGTCGGCGTCGATTACGTCCAGCTCTCGGCCGCGCTCCACCCGTCGGAAAGTGACGTGCCGGCCGAGGCCATGCTCGACCCCGTCGCCAACACGCTCGACCTGCGTGAGCCGTTCCACGAGGCGCGCGCCCGCCGCGTGCGGGCCGCGCTCGAAGAGCACCGGATCGGGCTCTCCGACGTCGCCTACTTCGACAACATGCTGCACCACGACCCCGTAGTCCGCCGGAAGAAGCACGACTTCATGCTGCGGGTCTTCGACGCGGCCCAGATGCTCGGCACGGGCGCCGTCTGCGGCTTCGTCGGGCGCAACCAGCAGCTCAGCATGGAGGAGAACCTCACGGACTTCGAGGAGAACTTCGTCCCGCTGCTCGCCGAGGCCAAGCGGCGGGGGCTCGTCTACCGCGTCGAGCAGTGCCCGATGCCCGGCTGGACGACGGGCGACAATTTTCATAACAACATCGCCTACACGCCCGGCACGTGGGTCGCGCTCCACCGCGTCTGCGACCGGCACGGCGTCGGCGACCAGTTCCGCATCCACTACGACCCCTCGCACGCGATCCTGATGGGTCAGGACACGCGCTCGATCTTCCAGTACCTGAAGGACGAGGGCTATAACTTCCTGATCGACGGGTTCCACGTCAAGGGGCAGGTCATCGACGCGCGCGGCGTCGCGGCCTGGGGCTACGGCGGGCAGACCGTCGGGCGCGGCGACTGGAAGGACGGCAAGCCCTCGGAAGACCCGCAGGATCAGGCCAACGCCTGGAAGAAGCAGACCGCGCTCTGCGAGCACGAGCTGCCGGGCACGGCCCGCCACGACCCGCTGGCCTACTTACAGAACCGCACCGTGGACTGGCTCGACCACCAGCTCGCGGCGCGCGAGCTGCTCCAGCTCGACGTGGCCAACACGCACCTCGTCGTCGAGCACGAGTACCCGCGGGCGCGGATTCAGGACCGGGAGAAGCTGAAGCCGATCCTCCAGGGCTCCATCGCCTTCACGCGCAAGATCGACGAGGCGGCCGCCTGCATGTACGCCCTCCAGAGCGAAGTCCTGAAGGCGCAGAACATCCCCGTCCAGGGCGTCGGCCGCGAAGCTTACCGCAGTTAAAAGAACAACCAGGCACGCCGCCTTACAGCGGGGTGCAGTCGAGTGCGCTCCCTGCGTGGCAGGACAGGTCAGAACCACCCGCGGTAGCGGGTGGGTTGGATGTTGCCCGCTCGGCCCGTACCGCGTGGGAGTGACCCACCCGCTACCGCGGGTGGTTCTGACCGTTATGGCGTCGCATCCGCCGTCTCCCCTTCAGACCGCTTCCCAGCGGCGGGAGCCGGCAGACCTCTCGACCGCGTCGAGCACCCGCTGGTTGCGGACGCCGTCCTCGAAGTTGGGGCGGGGGACGCGCCCCTCGTCAATCGCCCTGAGCAGGTCGAGCACCGTGTGCGTGAAGGTGTGCTCGTAGCCGATGATGTGGCCCGGCGGCCACCAGCCCGAAATGTAGGGGTGACTCGCGTCGGTGGCGAGTACGGTGCGGAAGCCGCTGTTGGGGCCTTCCTCGATGTACAGCTCAAGCTCGTTCATGCGTTCGAGGTCGAAGGCGACGCTCCCCTCGGCCCCGTTGATCTCGAAGCGGTTGTAGTTCTTGCGCCCGGTGGCGAAGCGCGTCCCCTCGATGCTGCCGACCGCGCCGTTCTCGAAGCGCACGAGCGAGAGCGCCGCGTCGTCCACGTCCACCGGGGCTTTGGTCTGCGGGTCGTCGGGCAGCGGGCGCTCGGCGACGAAGGTCTGGAGCAGCCCGGCGACTTCCGTGATCTCGCCGACGAGGTAGCGCGCCAGGTCTATCGAGTGCGACGCGATGTCGCCGAGCGCCCCCGAGCCGGCCTTCGCCTTCTCCAGCCGCCAGACGCGCGGGAAGTTCGGATCGACGATCCAGTCTTGCAGATAGACGCCGCGGTAATGGTGTATCTCGCCGAGCCGCCCCTCCTGGATGAGTTGCCGCGCGAGCGTGACGGCCGGCGCGCGCCGGTAGTTGTGGCAGATCATGTGCGTGACGCCGGCGCGTCGCACCGCGTCGAGCATCCGCTCGGCCTCGGGCAGCGTGTTCGCGAGCGGCTTCTCGCAGAAGACGACCTTGCCGGCCTCCGCGGCGGCCAGCGCAATGGGCAGGTGCGTGTCGCCCGGCGTGCAGATGTCCACCACGTCGATGTCGTCGCGCGCGACCGTCTGCTCCCAAGAGGTGGAGTGCTCCTGCCAGCCGAGCGTGTCGGCGGCCTTTTTGACCCCCGCCTCGTCGCGGCCGACGACCACCTTCATCACCGGCTCGTAAGGCGTCTCGAAGAAGCGGCCCACCTGGCGCCAGGCGTTGCTGTGCGCCCTGCCCATGAACTGGTAGCCGATCATGGCGACGTTCAGTTTTCTCATGTCTCGCCCCGCCGTTGTCGTCAGAATTCCGAGCCTTGCAAATTCGGAAGGTAAGATTCAAGCGCCCGGTCGAGTCTGCTTGTAGCACACGGGAGTTTCGCCGGTAAAGATTTGTGCTATCATGCCGGCCCGCCGGTCAGCGCCGCCGCGGTTCGACGCCCGTCGGCCTTCCGGCTTCGTTCGCTTTCTTCAACTTCAAAATTTAATCCGCGCCCGCCCCCGCGAACGGGGACGTTTGTGCCGCGCCGAGATGGGAGCGTAGTCACTCATGCCGCCAAAGACCAATGACGTAATCATCGTCGGCTCGGGGGCGACCGGCGGGTGGGCAGCGAAGCTGCTCACGGAGAAGGGGCTGAGGGTCGTGATCCTGGAGGCGGGGCGTAAGCTCGACCCGATGAAGGACTACTCCGAGCACCGGTGGCCCTACGAGTCGGAGCGGCGCGGCTTCGGTAATCGCGCCGAGCTGGAGCGCAGGCAGCCGATCCAGAGCCGCTGCTACGCCTGCAACGAGTACGGCCACCAGTTCTTCGTCAACGATCTCGACAATCCCTACACGACGCCGCCCGACAAGCCTTTCTTCTGGATCCGCTCGCGCCAGGTCGGCGGGCGCAGCATCCCCTGGGGCCGGCAGTCCTACCGCCTCTCGAACCTCGACTTCAAGGCGGCGAGCCACGACGGCTACGGCGACGACTGGCCCATCAGCTACGAGGACCTGGCGCCCTACTACGAGCAGGTCGAGGAGTACGTCGGCATCAGCGGCCGGGCCGAGAACCTGCCGCAACTGCCCGACAGCAAGTTCCTGCCGCCGATGGCCTACACCTGCGGCGAGCTGCTCCTCAAGAAGGCGGTCGAGAAGATGGGCGACCCGCACCGGCGCCTGACCATCGGGCGCGTCGCCATCCTGACCAAGAGGATCCACGAGGGCACGAAGGACGAGCGCTACGCCTGCCACTGGTGCGGCCACTGCGACCGCGGCTGCACGACCGGCTCCTACTACAGCAGCCCGCACTCGACGCTGCCGGCCGCCCAGCGCACCGGGCGCTCGACGCTCGTCCCGAACGCGGTCGTCCGCGAGGTGCTCGTCGACAAAAACACCGGGCGGGCCCGCGGCGTCGCCTACGTGGACGCCGTCACGCGCGAGCACCGCGAGGTTTACGGGCGCGCCGTCATGCTCTGCGCCGGGACGCTCGAGTCAACGCGCATCCTGCTGAACTCCCGCTCGGCCGACGGCGCCGAAGGGCTCGCCAACTCGTCGGGCGTGCTCGGCCACTACCTGATGGATCACGTCGGCGGCGGCGGCGCGAGCGGCACGATGCCGATGCTCAACTCGAAGGTCATGGAGCAGGACGGGCGCGCCAACGGCGTCTACGTGCCGCGCTTCCGCAACGTTGATAAAGACAAGCCGCACGGCAAGTTCATCCGCGGCTACGGCTTCCAGGGCGGGGCGGGGCAGTCGCTCTACCTGCACGCCAAGTGGATTCCGGGCTTCGGGGCGAAGTTCAAGCAGCAGGTGCGCGAGGACCACCCCTGGGGCGTCAACCTCGGCGGCTTCGGCGAGTCGCTGGCGCGCTTCGAGAACCACGTCCGCATCAACAAGGACGTGGTGGACGCCTGGGGCATCCCCGCCCTCCACATCGACATGGCCTTCGGCGACAACGAGCGCCGGATGGTCGAGGACATGGGCGAGACGGCCGCCGACATGCTCGAAGCCGCGGGCGCCAAGGACGTGCGCGCCAGCTACGGTCCGACTTCGACGCCGGGCATCCTGATCCACGAGGTGGGCACCGCGCGCATGGGCGACGACCCGAAGAAGTCGGTCCTCAACAAGTTCAACCAGGCGTGGGACGTGAAGAACCTGTTCGTCACCGACGGCGCCTGCTACGTCTCGTCCGCCAACCAGAATCCGACGCTCACCATGATGGCGATCACGGGGCGGGCCTGCGCCTACGTGGTCGAGGAGTTACGCGCCGGGCGGCTCTAGCGGGCGGCGGCGGTCGGCGGGTTCGGCCGCGTCGCCGCGCCGGGGGGGAAGATGAAGAGAATCTGTTCCGGTTTGGCCGTCGCCGTCGCGCTCTTAGCCGCGGCGGACGCGTCAGCACAGCGCAGGGGGCGTGGCACGGGCGCGCGGCGGCCTGCGGCGGCGGTGCGCCCCGCGGCGCGCGTCGAGCCGACCCGCACGCTGAGCGGGAGAATGATCGGCAACCGGGTCGTCGCCCGGCTGGCCGACGACCGCACGGAGTTCGACTACACGCTGACGGGCGCGCAGGTCGTTGACGGCAAGCTTCAGTTCCTGGGCTCGGTCGGCGAGCCCGGCCGCGCCGGCGCCGGCGAGACGGCTTCCGCCACGCTCGTCGGCACGCTCGGGAGGGCGCGCGAGCCGTGGCCTTGGGCCAGCGAGTCGCGCCGGCCCAAGCCCGCCGGGCAGCAGGCGGCGCAGCCGCAAGGGCGCGAGGCGCGTAACCCCGAGACCGCCGGCCAGATCGGCCAGCTCTCGCAGGCCACGCAGTCCACCGCACGCACCACGCAGACCCCGACCGCGCCCGAGGCCAAGAAGCCCGCCGCCGGCGAGGTGACCGAGCAGACCCAGTCGCTCTACACGGCCATCGACGCCGGCTCGGGCTGCGACGTGCTTTACGTGAAGCTGCAACTGCCCCCGCAACTCGCCGCGCGCGCGCGCGCCGCCGAGCCCGTCCAGATCGGGGTGGTGCTCGCCCCGCTCGACAACAAGAGGGGCGAGGAGATCAACCGGCACGTCTGCCGCGTCGTGCGCGCTCTCTCCGCGGGGCAGGGCGTCGAGGATCAGTTGGCGCAGCTCAACCGGCTGCTCAACGGCGGGCCGTAGCGGCGGCCGGCGCGGGTTGCGCCGGCCGCGAATCCGATTTTATACAACGGGGCGGCGCCCGCTCTTGACGGCCGCCGCCCCGCACAGAACGACCGGAGGGGATTCGGAAACAGATGGTTAAGCCTCGGGAACTAATCAGCGCGTTCGTCATCGCCGCCTTCGTGCTGCTCTACGCCGTCGCCGCGGCGCGGCCGGCGAAGGCCTACCCGCCTTTCGTGGAGTACGCGAAAAGGCTCGGCTACCCGGCCAAAGACTGCACCTACTGCCACGTGAGCTTGGAGGGCGGGAGCGACAAACTGAACGCGCGCGGCAATTGGATGGTCGCGGAGAAGGTGCGACGGGACGCAATCGCCGTGGACGTGAAGTGGCTGAAAGATTACAAGCCGGGCCGGGCCGGGTCGAAGACCCGCGCGAAGAAGAAGGGCTAAGCGCGGGCTCAGGGAACGGGCGCGGGGCCGCCGGCCTGGCCGGCGAGCAGCCGGTTGATCTCGCCGAGGCTCTCGGCGGCGGCCCGCAGGTCGGGCTTCTCCGCGTAAGCCGCCGCCACGAGGTCCGAGTAGAGCCACAGCAGGTCGCGCGCCGTCTCGTCGACGGGGGCGAGCCGCGCGTTGAGCTGGACGCGGCTGAGGTCGAGCGGCACGCCGAGGGCGCGGCCGTCGAGCGGCTGGAAGTGGAAGTACATCACGCCGACGAAGCCGAGCGGGCCCGTCGCCTCCGTGACGGGCGGGCGCGCCGGGAGGGACTTGTCCGGTTCCGGCGGAGCCTCCGTCGTCTCGGGCGCCTTGGCCTCCTCCTGCTTCTGGGTCGGGGACGAGATGTTACCGGTCTGGGTCGTGGAGCGGACTAACTGGCGGCGCGCGGGCGAGGTGCCGATGGCGCCTTGCGTCGAGGCGAGCGTGGCGCGTATGCCTTCCGCGACCCGCTCGGCTCCGCGCGGCGCCCGCACCCGGAGGCGGCCCGTGAGCTGTAACTTGCCGCCGACTAATTCGGCCGACGCCGGGGCGAACTCCCAGGCGTAACTGCCGACGGGTGTCTCGAACCGCCCCGCGAAGACGCGGCCTTCGGGGAGTCCGTGGATCGAATAGAGCCTGCGCGCTTGAGCGGGCGCGGGCCGCGCGCCGCCGGCCCGGCCGGTCTGTCTCTTCCTCTGAAAGAACATTCCCGAAGCCCCCTTCTTAGACCCGGCCGCCGCCGCGCCGGAACTCGTCGGCGAGGTAGTCGCAGGCGCGCATGGTGAGCGCGAGGATGGTGATGGTCGGGTTCTGGTTCGCGCCCGAGACGAAGGCCGCGCCGTCCGTGACGAAGACGTTCCGGGCGTCGTGCACCTGGTTGAACTCGTTCAGCACGGAGGTCTTCGGGTCCCGGCCCATCCGCGCCGTGCCCAGCTCGTGGATGATGCGCCCCGGGGCCGTCATCCTCCCGCCCCGGTAGGTGATCTCGGCGCCGGCCGCGCGCAGAATCTCCTCGCTCGTCTCGGCGGCGTCGCGCGCCATCTCGCGCTCGTTGTCGGAGTGGTGGGCGTGAATCTTGAGGACGGGGACGCCCCAGGCGTCCACCACCCCTTCGGGGTCGATCTCGACGTAGTTCTCGAACCGCGGCAGCATCTCGGCCCGCACGGTCATCCCGACGGGCGCGGTGTAGAGCTCGCGCACGCGGCTCTTGAACTTCGCGCCGAAGCCGGCGACCTGCCGCGCCATGCCGGGGAACATCGAGATGCCGGAGCCGCACTCGAAGTGGTAGCCGCGGATGAAGCGCGACTGCCTCGACGCCTTGTCGATGTTGCGGAACCGCGGGATGACGAGCCCCGTCGCCTTGCCGTCCTCGTTGACCGGCGCGCGCCCCTTCAGGTTGTTGAAGAAGCCGCCCGCGCTGATGCCGCCGAAGTGATCGACGAGGTAGTGGCCCAGCACGCCCGACGAGTTGCCGAGGCCGCGCGGGTGTTGGCGCGACTTCGAGTTGAGCAGGATGCGCGTCGATTCCAGCGTCGAGGCGGCGACGATGATCACTTTACCGAGCGCCTCGTACTCGCGGTAGGTGACGCGGTCGACGAAGGCCACGCCCCGGGCCTGGCCCGTATTCGGATCGACGGTGATGTGGCGGACGACCGAGTTCGGCCTGAGCGTCATGCGACCCGTGGCGGCGGCGTGGGGCAGGGTGGCGACGACCGAGTTGAACATCGCGCCCACGTCGCAGCCGTCGCCGCAGTGGCCGCAGAAGTGGCACCTGTGCCGCCCCTTCATGTGGGGTTTAGGCGGCCCCGTGAGCATGGCGACGCGTGCGGTAATGCCGCGCCGGCCCGTCTTCTCCGCGCCGCGCCGCAACTGGTGCTCGCCGCACGTCAAGGGCATCGGCGGCATGAATTTGCCGTCGGGCAGGTGCGCGAGGCCGTCCCGGTTGCCGCTCACGCCGACGAACTCCTCGACCTTGTCGTAGTAGGGCGCGATGTCGGCGTAGCCGATGGGCCAGTCGTCGCCGAAGCCGTCGTGGCTCGCCGCCTTGAAGTCGAGTTCGGAGAAGCGCCACGAGAGGCGGCCCCAGTGGAGGGTCTTGCCGCCGACGATGCGCGCCCGCACCCACATGAAGGGCTTGCCGGGGTCGGTCGTGTACGGGTGCTCGGTGTCGTTGACGTAGAAGTGGCGGCTGTAGTGCGAGGCCGTGTCCTGCATCCACTGCTCGCGCGCCTTCCACCCCGGCGGGCCGAAGCCGCGGTACATCACCTCGTAAGGCCAGTTGTGGCTGGTGAAGTCGCGCAGCGGGTTGACGGGCGGGCCGGCTTCGAGCACGAGCACGCGGAAGCCTTTCGCGGTCAGCTCCCTGGCGGCCATGCCGCCGGAGGCGCCGGAGCCGATGATGACGGCGTCGTAGGTGATCTGTTTGCTCACAACGTCTGTTAACCGATGCTGAAGTCTTGTTCGAGCGGCGGAATCTGAATAGAGCGGCGTGGCTGTGCAACGTAGCACAGGCCCCCTCGACGCGACAAGAATTTCTTTCGGCGGCGCGCCCGAAAGTCGCGCGACCCGTTGCCCTCTCCGGGCCGCCGCCGACATAATGCGCGCGTCGGAAGAGTGAGGTGGCGGGGGCCGGAGGGTCGGGATGAAGCGGCACATCAGGGTGGAGATCGTCGGGCGGGACAAGTTCTGGGAGAGGGCGGTGTGGGTCGAGTGGGCGCACCAGTTCCCCGGGCGCGAGGTCGTCCACGAGTCAGGGCCGTTCTACCTGATCGAGCCGGAGTGGCTGGCGGACATGGAGCGGGTGGCGCGCGAGTGCCAGTCGCGCGCCGTGGTGGCGCCGGCGAACGTCGGCCGCAGGCTCTGGTTCCGCCGCCTGCTGCCCGGCGGCGGGCGCGAGTGACGGCGCGGCCCGGGCCGGCCGCCTTCCTTAAATTCAACCGCCCAACAAAATTCTTGACTTTATGCGCAGCCCGACCGAATAATGCGGTCGCTCTGGTTAGTTTCTCGCCCATTCTAAATCAATGACAAAGTTCGGCGGCGGCAGGCGAAGGGAATCGCCGCCGGCCGCGTCCCGCACGGAAGAGGACGCTTCACATGTCGGATCAGTCGGATCAGAAAGACGAAATCAGCCGCCGCCGCGCGCTCAAGATCATCGGCGTCGGCGTCGCCGCGGCGGGCAGCCTGCCCGTCCTCGAAATCGGCGCGCTCGGGCAGCACCGGCACGGCGC
>DAIRFV010000106.1:15707-18324 GCA_036794905.1 Pyrinomonadaceae bacterium
CGGCCGCGCGCCCCGCCGCCCCGAAATTTTTCACGCCGCAGGAGTTGGCGCTCGTCACGACCATCTCGGACATGATTATCCCGACCGACGCCCACTCGCCCGGCGCGCAGGCGGCCGGCGTGCCCGCCTTCATCGACCTGATGGTCAGCGAGTCGTCGCAGGAGACGAAGACGCTCTGGCGCGACGGGCTCGCCGCCGTCGAGCGGATGAGCCGGGAGAAGTTCTCCGCCGGCTTCGACGCCGCGACCGAGGAGCAGCGGACGAAGCTGCTGACCGACATCAGCAAGGACGAGCGCAAGCCGAACACCGTCGAGGAGCGATTCTGGGTCGCCATCAAGAACCTGGTCATCGACGGCTACTACACTTCGGAGATCGGCATCCACCAGGACCTCCAGTACAAGGGCAACAGCTTCGTCAAAGAGTTCAAAGGCTGCACGCACCCCGAACACCAGGCGTAGCGGGCGCTCCCGCTACCACGAAGCAAGGAGACGAACCTTGAGCACTTCTCGTCCGAGCTCCCACCACGCGCTGACCGACGGCCAGCGCGGCCGGCTCTTCCTGGCGAGCTGCATCGCGCTCATCGCCACCGCCATGACCTTCGCCGTCCGCGGCGACATCATGGACCCGCTGAGCAACGAGTTCCGCCTGAGCAAGGAGGAGGTGGGCTGGATCGTCGGCACCGCCTTCTGGGGCTTCACGCTCTCGATCTTCTTCGGCGGGCAGCTCGTAGACATGCTCGGCATGGGTCGGCTGATGGCGCTCGCCTTCCTCGCGCACGTCGTCGGGGTGGCGGTGACGATCTTCGCCGACGGCTTCTGGATGCTGTTCGCCGGGACACTCGCCATCGGGCTGGCCAACGGCTTCGTCGAGGCGGCGGTCAACCCGCTGACGGCGACCATCTACCCCGACCGCAAGACCGAGAAACTCAACGCGCTCCACGTCTGGTTCCCCGGCGGCATCGTCATCGGCGGCCTCGCCGCCTACGCGCTCACGCAGGGCCAGCTCAACTGGCAGGTGAAGATGGCCGTCATCCTCATCCCGACCGTCATCTACGGGCTGCTCTTCTGGGGACAGAAGTTCCCCGTGACCGAGCGCGTGCAGCACGGCGTCTCGACCGCAGGAATGTACCGCGAGGCGCTGCGGCCGCTCTTCCTCGTCTGGGTCTTCTGCATGCTGCTTACGGCCGCCACCGAGCTCGGGCCGAACCAGTGGATCCCCGACATCCTGACCAAGACGGCCGGGCTGCAAGGCATTCTGGTGCTGGTCTGGATCAACGGCCTGATGGCCGTGGGCCGGATGTTCGCGGGGCCGCTGGTGCACCGGCTCTCGCCGACGGGGCTGCTCATCGGCTCGGCGGCGATCTCGGCGGTCGGCCTCTTCTGGCTGAGCGCCGCCTCGACGCCCGCCGGGGCGTTCGGCGCGGCGACCGTCTTCGCCGTCGGCATCATGTACTTCTGGCCGACGATGCTCGGCGTCACGTCCGAGAGGTTCCCGGCCGGCGGGGCGCTGCTGCTGGCGATAGTCGGCGGCGCGGGGATGCTCTCGGTGTCGCTGATCCTGCCCGTCATGGGCCGGATTTACGACGCGCAGGGGCCGGCCACGGCGCTGCGCTACGTGGTGATCCTGCCGGTCGTCCTGATCGCCATCTTCGGCGCCGTCTGGCTCTACGACCGCGCGCGGGGCGGCTACCAGGTCGTGAAGCTGGCGCCCGAGCAGCACCCCGAGGGCGGGATGTCCGAGGCGGCGCGCACGCGCTGAGAGAGCCGCCGGCCGCCGCCCCACGAACACCTCTGACGGACGCGTGAACAGGCGATGATTAAGACGTTCGGACTGGCGGGCTGCGCGCTCGCGACCCTGCTGATGCTGAGTCCCACGCCGGCCGGCGCGAAAGGCAAGTGGGTGGTACTCTTCGACGGGCGCTCGACCGACGCCTGGCGCTGCTACAACCGCGACTCCTTCCCCGACAAGGGCTGGCAGGTCGAGGGGGGGGCGCTCAAGACCGTCGTCGGCCCCGACCGCTGCGACCTCATCACGAAGGAGAAGTACCAGGACTTCGAGCTGGAGGCCGAGTGGCGGGTCTCCCCGGGCGGCAACAGCGGCATCTTCTATCACGTCGCCGAAGGCCCGCCCAACTCCTTCGAGACGGGGCCGGAGATGCAGGTCCTGGACGACGAGCGGCACCGGGACGGCAGAGAACCGAAGACTTCGGCGGGCGCGCTCTACGGCCTGATCGCGCCGACGGACAAGACCCTGCGCCCGGTCGGCGAGTTCAACAAGGCCCGGCTCGTCGTCCGCGGCGGGCGCGTCGAGCACTGGCTCAACGGGCGGAAGATCGTCGAGTACGATCTGAACGGCGACTCCCTCAAGGCCCTCATCGCCGCGAGCAAGTTCAGGGACATGCCCCGCTTCGCGCGTGAGACGGGCGGCCACGTCGCACTCCAGCACCACGGCGAGGAAGTTTGGTATCGCAAGATCAGAATCCGCCGCCTCTAAGCGCGGCCGTCAGATCGCGCGCAACGGGCCGGAGATTCTGTCATGCCTCGGGAGCCGCCCCGTCGCACGCCCGGCCCGGAAGGTGAGAATAAGCCGCCGCAAAGTCTGTCGAAGTCTTGGCCTC
>DAIRFV010000377.1:0-5066 GCA_036794905.1 Pyrinomonadaceae bacterium
GAAGAACTTTATTGTTCGCTAACAATCGACCGCGCGCTAGAAGAGTTCGAATTTGATGGTGAGGTATTTTTTGGGATTTTGGCGGAAGTCGTAAATGAGTTTGACGGTTTCGGCGGAGAGCTGGTTGGCGTTGTTGTAGAGCTGGTCGTCGGTGAGCAGTTTGCCGGCGGTGCCCTCGCCGCGCTGGACGCCGGCGACGACGTTGTCGATGCGCTCGGCGGCGGTGTTGAAGCGGGCGATGGCGGCGCGCGCGTCGTTGTAGATGGCCTCGTCGGTGAGGAGTTTGCCGGCCGTGCCGCGCCCCTGGCGGAGGTCGTTGACGATGACGTCGATGCTGTCGACCGAGCGGTTGAGGCGGGCGATGGCCCCGCGCGCGTCGTTGTAGATGGCGTCGTCGGTGAGGAGCTTGCCGGCCGTGCCGCGCCCCTGGCGGAGGCCGTCGGCGATCTCCTGGAGCGAGCGGCTGACCTCGTTGAGGTTGTTGTAGAGCGCGGGGTCGTTGACGAAGCGGCCGGCCGAGCCCTGGCCGGACTGAATCTGGCGGACGAGCTCGTTCACGTCGCGCATGGTCGAGTTGAGGTTGTTGTAGAACGCCTCGTTGTTGACGAACTGGCCGATGGTGCCCTGGCCCTGGTTGATCTTCGACGAAATCTCCGTGAACTGCCGCGAGAGGTCGTTGAGCTGATCCATGAGGCGCGTGCCCGACTGGGTGAGCGCCTGCACGGTGCCGCCCTCGTCGCCGGGCGGGATGAGGTCGCCGTCGCGGACGGGGTCGGCGGCGGCGCCGCCGGGGGTGAGGTTGATGACCTTCTCGGCGCCGAGGATGGAGGGCGAGGAGAGGAGCGCGGACGAGTCCTTGCGGATGAGGTCGGTGGCGGGGCGGCCGTCGATCTCGCTGTCGATGGAGAAGCGGGCCTCGACCTTCTCCTGCGGGTTCGCCGACGGCGGCAGCAGCTCCACGTCGTCCACCTTGCCGATGCGGACGCCCGCGAGGCGCACCTCGGAGCCGCGGCGCAGGCCGTCGCCGCTGGAGAAGCGCGCGCGCAGCTTGATCTTTCGCGAGAACGGCGAGATGTCGCCCGACGCGTTCAGGATGAGGAAGATCAGGACGCCGATGGCGACGACGACCAACAGTCCCACCCTCACCTCGCGGATGCCGACGCGCTTCTTGACTGGAGGCATATTGTTCGGTGCTGGGTGCCGGGTTTTAGGTGTTGGGCAAAAGCGACTGTCTTGCCCAACACCTAAAACCCGGCACCCAGCACCCTCCTTTCAGTGTCCGCGGATGAACCGCTGGATGTAGGGGTCTTCGTTGCGGTGGAGCGCCTCGTCGGTGCCCTCGAAGATGATCTTGCCGCCGCGCAGCATCAAGACCTTCGTGTTGGTCAGGCACAGGCGTTGCCCCTCCTGCTCGAAGACGATCTCGCCGTCGTCGTTGACCACGGCGTACTCGCTCGTCAGGTACTTGACGTTGTTCATCTCGTGCGTGACGAAGATGGAGGAGACGTCTTCGAGGTCGCGCAGCTTGATGGCCAGCTCGCAGATGGTGCGCGCCGTCGGCGGGTCGAGCCCCGCCGTGGGCTCGTCGAACATGACGATCTTCGGGCCGCCCACGAGCGCGCGCGCGATGCCGACGCGGCGCCGCATGCCGCCCGAGAGCTCGATCGGCATCTTGTCGATGGCGTCTTCGAGGTCGACGAAGCGGAGCATCCGGCGCACCTCCTGCTCGACCTCCTGCTCGGGGACGCCCTGCTCGTGCAGCCGGTAGGCGACGTTGTCGTAGACCGAGAGCGAGTCGAAGAGCGCGCCCTCCTGAAAGACCATCCCCATCTTCTTGCGCACCGACATCATCTCCGCCTCCGTGTAGTCGGTGATGTCCTCGCCGTCCACGAAGATGCGGCCCGAGTCGGGCTTGAGGAGCCCGAGGATGAGCTTGATGGTCGTGGACTTGCCGCCGCCCGAGCCGCCGAGGATGATCTTCGTCTCGCCCTTGCGCACCTTGAAGCTGAGGCCGTCGAGGATGACCTTCTCGTCGAACGAGAGCGTCACGTTCTGGAACTCGATGGCGGGCGTGACGCGGTCGCGGTCGTCCACCTCGGCGAAGGTGCTTTCGGCCGCGGCGCTGCTGATGGCGCCCCGCTCCTCGCCGGCCCGCTCCCGCTCCTCGACGTCCGCTGTAGACATAAAGTTACCCGCCCGCGCTCACCCGGTCGGCAGTCCGAAGATGAGCTGGAGCCCGCGCGTGATGAAGTAGTCGGCGACGATAATCAGGATCGAGGTCGCGACCACGGCCGAGGTCGTCGAGCGGCCGACCCCCACGGTGCCGCCCTCCGTGCCGAGACCCTTGTGGCACGCGACCGTCCCGATGATGAGCGCGAAGGCCGAGGTCTTGACGAAGCCGCCGATGATGTCGTCGGTCGAGAGCCCGTCCCAGACCGCGGCCATGAACGAGCTGGAGTTGATCCCGAAGAACTGCGTCGAGACCACCCAGCCGCCGCCGATGCCGACGGCGTCGGCGACGATGGTCAACAGCGGCAGCGTGACGAGCAGCGCCACCAGCCGCGGCGCCACCAGTTTGCGCACCGGGTCTGTGCCGAGCGCGCGCATGGCGTCGATCTGCTGCGAGACGACCATCGAGCCCAGCTCGGCCGCGATGGCCGAGGCGACGCGCCCCGCCACCATCAGCCCCGAGAGCACCGGCCCCAGCTCGCGCACGAGCGCCGTCGCCACCAGCCGGCCCGTCTGATCCTGCGCGCCGTAATATTTTAACGTGGGATAGGTTTGCAGCGCGAGCACGCCGCCGGTGAAGAAGCCCGTGAGGACGATGATCGTCAGCGAGCCCACGCCGATGATGTCCATCTGCGTGACCATCTCGGTGACGTAGTACGGGCGTCGGAAGAGCCTCCGCGCGGCGCGCGCCGCGAGCAAGGTGGTCTCCTGAACCTCTAGCAGGGCGCGCAGGGCGAAATTCATGCGAACAAAAGGAGCCGGGTAACCTTCGCGCAGAAGATGTGCCGAACTACGTCGCCCGTACGAGCCGCGACGCCAAAGGAACAGTCCCCGGCGGCGCGGGACGGTACCGACCTGTGCTGTTTACGTTCGGCCTGAAGCGAGCGGGCTTATGATGTGGGGAAAGTGGCGGGGGCGTCAAGCGATAAAGTAGACAGTAGACAGTGGACAGTAGACAGTAGACGAACCTTTCCTCGCTCAAACCGTGCGGTTGTCCTCCTCAATCTCCGCCGGGCGGAGCCTACTGTCTACTGTCTACTGTCTACTGTCTACTGCTTTTCATGGCCTCCGGCGGCGCGGGGCGGGAGGGTTGGGCGGGGTCGGCTCGGGCCGTGTGTCGTCGGGCGCGTCCGCGTCGGGCTCGTCCGCGGGGGGCGCGGCGGACTGGCGCAGGGCGCGGTTCATGCGCCTCTGGAGCATCTGGCGGCGCTGGGCCTGGCGGCGCAGGTTGCGGAAGAGTCGGAGCTGCTCGTCGGTGAGGACGCGTCGGACTTTCAGCTCGGTCGAGGCACGCAGGTTCGTGAGGGCGGACTGCGCCTGGGACAGCTCGCGCGAGCGCCGCTCGACGAGCGCCTCGTCGGTCGCGTCGGCGTAGATGGCCTCGTCGAGCGCGCGGCGCGCGAGCCGCACGCGGCGCGCCAGCTCGCGCGCCTCGGGCTCGCTCTGCTGTCGAATCTCGCGCAGACGCTGGCGCTGCTCGCGCGAGAGGTTTAGACGCTGCATCAGGTTGAGGCCGCGCCCGCCCGGCCTCTGCCGCTGCGCGGGCGGCTCGGCCTGCTCCTGCGCCTCGACGTCGGCGCCGTTAGCGAGCAGGCAGAGCGCCAGGGCGAAGAGCGTCGCCGCGAGGCGTGTAGCGGGTGGGAATAGTTTGAGCACGGCTCTCATCAAAAACCTCGGTCGAAACTTTCCGTCCGTGGCCGGGCGCGCCTAGTAACTGCCGCGCAGAAGGTCTGACAGACGGGGCAGGTCGTCCTCCGCGAGCAGGGACTCGTCGCGCCGTGCGTCGGCGCGCGCCGGGCGCTTGCGGCGTGGCGGGGTCGTGGCCGCGGGCTGTCGCCGATTCTTGCCGCCGCCTGAAACGTTGATGACGGTGTCGGGCCGCCGCCCGTCGGTCTCCTCTTTCGCTCTGGCGGTCAACTGCGCCGTCGCCTCGGCCACCTTCTGCGCGACGATGGCGTTGACCTGCTCTTGCGTGTAGCCGACCTGAGTCGGAGCCTGAATCTGTTGCGTTACAACCTCCTCCGTGACGCCCGCGCGGAGGGCGAGGCCGTCCGCGCCCCAGCGAATCTCCGCGCGCGCCAGCGTCAGCGCGGCGAGCGCGCAGACCGCGAGCGCCGCGGCGAAGGCCCCCGCGCGCAGCCACGGCGGCGAGAGCGAGAAGAACTCGCGCAGGGCGGCGCGCGCCGAACGCATACGCGCCGTGGGCCGGGGCTCCGTCGCGGGCGCGAACGCGCCCAGGATGTTCAGAGAGGGGACTGTGCCGAGCGCCTCCGCGCGCCACGCGCCGAGTCCCGCCCGGACGCCGCCGAACGCCGCAAGCTCTTCGCGGCAGACGGCGCACGCGCCGAGGTGCTGACGCAAGAGCGCGGCCTCCTGCTTCGTCGCCTCGCCGTAGAGGTAGGCGACCAAGTCTTCGCCGCGCCCGCAGCCGCGCGTGGGCGTCGGCGCCGTGGGGTCGGTCTTCTCAATCATTTCAGAGCTCCCTCCAACTGGAACTTCTCCAGCTTCAAACGCAACTGCTTGAGCGCCGTGTAGAGCCGGCTCTTGACCGTGCTCAAAGGAACCTGGAGCGCGTCGGCTATCTCCTGGAACGTCAGCTCCTCGAACTCCTTCATCAGGACGACCTCGCGCAACTCCTGCGGGAGCGAGGCCACGGCGCGCCTGAGGGCCTCGGCGCGCTGCTTCGACTCCGACGCGTGAGCGGGCGAGGCGTCGGCGCCGGTCGAGAGGAACTGCTCGCGCCCGGCCTCGACCTCTTCATCGAGCCCCGTCTCGGCGCGGACGCGCGCGCGGCGCTGGCGCGTGATGCACTGGTTGACCGCGATGCGGTGCAGCCA
>DAIRFV010000107.1:0-5986 GCA_036794905.1 Pyrinomonadaceae bacterium
CAGTAGGCAGTCGCTCCGCGTTCAGGATCGTTGAAAGGTTAAGTCATTGTTCCGGGCACTACAGCGGCGTGCGTACGGGTGCGAGGCTGGAACGGTCAGAACCGCCCGCGGTAGCGGGCGGGTGCGTCTACCGTCAGAGAGCCACTGACGCGCAAGTCCGACCCACCCGCTCCCGCGGGCGGTTCTGACCTGCCCCGCAGCGTCCGCACTCGACTGCGCAGGGCTATAAGGCTTCTAACTGCCATCTGCCGACTGCCTACTGTGCCTCGGAGGGAGCGATGCAGAACCCTTTTCAACCCAACCTGCGGAAGCCGTGGCTGCTGCTCTGCACCACGCTGCTCCTCGCCTACTCCATCATGCCGGGCGGGCACCGGACGCCCTTCTTCGCCGACGCGCCCAGCTCCGTCCTTGAGGCGGCCATGGCGCTGCTCTCGTTCCCTTTGGGCACGGCCGTCGCCTTCCTCTTCCACGCGGACGACTTCGGCGTAACGGGGCGTTTCGCCTTCTGGGCGGCGGCGATGGGGCTCGGCTACGCGCAGTGGTTCCACCTCATCCCCGCCCTGAAACGTCGGGAGGCGCGCGGCCCCTTAACCACTCTGAATCTCTCGACCGGCCCGGGCGTTGCCCCGGCCTCGCCGCTCGGCCTCAACGCGCCGCCGCCGCCGCTCGCCGCGCTCGACGCCGCGCGCCCGCCCGTCCCGCAGTTCAACGACCGCGGCCTGACGCCGCTCGAACGCGTCTTCCGCGACGACGAGCCGGGGCGCTGACGCGGGGCCGCCGTTTGAGACGTTTTCGCCATTGACTTGCCGCCCGTTTTCCAATATCGTCCGCGCCGTCCGAACGACCCACCCATGACGGGCCGCGCGCCGTTTCGTGCGCGTTGAGCCTTCGCTCACCACTCTTCGTGCTGCGGCCGCCGGAGCACGCCCTCGCCAGTTCCCAACCAGACGCGAGCCAGTCCCCACGACCCGGGGTCCCGGCTCCGTCGTTCCCGTTTCCTTGCCCTACGGAGGTGGGCCACCATGAAGACCATCTTTCAGCTCGTCTCGACCGCTTGCATACTCCTCGCCCTACCCCTCGTGACGCTGGCGCAGGCCGCGCCCCCGCCGCCGAACATCATTTTGCTCGTCCGCGAAGAGATCAAACCCGGCGAGATGCCCGCGCACCAACAGGAGGCCGCGGCCTTCATCCGGACTCTGGCGAAGGCCAACGCCCGCATCAGTGACGAGAAGCTGCGCGACGGCCGCATCGGCATGTCGCCCGTCGCCGGCAACGAGAACGAGGTCGCGTACCTCTGGGCCTACGACTCCTTCGCCGACATGGAGGCCAAGGCGAAAGAGTCCGAGCGACTGGCGACCGACCCGGCGCTGATGAAGGCCGACTTCGACCGGCTCCCGGACAACCGGCTCCACGTCTCCCAGCGCGACACGCTGGCCGCCTTCCGCCCCGAGCTGAGCTACGGCCTCGGGCGCATCGACATCGCCGAGGCGCGCTACATGGTGATGACGACGTTCCGCATCAAGCCGGGCCACGAGGACGAGTATTGGGGGATGGTCAGGAAGCACGTCTTCCCCGCGCGCGACAAGGCCGGCATCAAGGCCAGCTACGCCATCTACCAGTCGATTGGCGGCGTGCCGAACGCGACGTTCTTCCAGTTCCGCCCCCTGAGGTCGCTCGCCGAGTTGGACGAGCGCGCGCCCGTCGCGACCCGCAACGCCATGAGCAGCGACACGAAGGACGAGGTTGACAAGGTGACGGACAGGTCGATGCTCATGAGCGAGACGACGGTCTACCGCATCAACCCCCGCCTCAGCCTCGTCGCCCCGGCGATGGCCGCGCGCGATAAGTCGCCGACGCCCTTCTGGAACCCCAGGCCGGAGCCAGAACCGATGGCCGCTTCCGACAGAAGGTCGAGCGGCCGCAGCCCGCGGAGGCAGTAACCGCTCGGGGGCCGCGGGGCGCAGGGCCGCGCCCCGCGGCCGCTACATCTCGCGCAGGCGCGGGTTGCCGAAGGCCGCCGTGAGGCCGAAGACGAGGACGACGAGGCCGCAGGCCGCGAGCGTCGGGCGCGCCCCGAAGCGGTCGGCCGCCGCCCCCGAGAGGAAGCCCCCGACGGGCAGCGTCCCGATGAAGGTCAGAATCCACATGCTCATCACGCGCCCGCGCATCTCGTCGTTGACGAGCTGCTGCACGAGCGTGTTGCCGAGCGCGAAGAAGACGACCAGCGAAGTCCCCGTCGCGAAGAGCAGCGGGATGCCGGCGCCCGGCGACGGGGCCGCCGCGAACCCCGTGATGCACGCGCCGGCCGAGATCATGCACGCGAGCAGGACGAGTCCTTTCCGCCGCCCGCCGCCGAGGTAGGCGAGCCCGAGCGCCCCGACGAGCGCCCCCGCCCCGGCCGTCCCCATCAAAAGCGACAGCCCCGCCTCGTCCCACCCGTACACGTCGCGCGCGAACAGCGGCAGCAGCACGAGGTAAGGCGAGCCGAACAGACAGACCACCGTCGAGCACACGAGCACCGCGCCCACCCGCGGGCGCCCGCGCACGTACCTGAACCCCTCGGTCAAATCGTTCCACATCGAGCGCCGCGCGGGCGCGGCCCGCTCACCTTCGGCCGTCGCGACCGGAGGGGCGACACTCCGCCTCTCGAACTTCACGCGCGCGAGCGCGGCGCAGATGGCGATGTAGGAGAGCCCGTTGGCGAGGAAGCAGCCCGCCATCCCGAGCAGATTCATCGTCACGGCCGCCAGCGTCGGCCCCGCCACGCGCGCCAGTTGGAACTGCGACGAGTTGAGCGCGATGGCGTTGGCCAGGTCTTCGCGCTCGACGAGGTCAACCGTGATCGCCTGGTACGCCGGCCCCGAGAGGGCCCAGCAGCAGCCCGTCACGAACGACAGCAACAGCACCATCCACACGTCCGAGGGCCGCCGCGCCGCCCCCTCCCAGCGAATCGCGCCCGAGTACATCAGCGCCGCGAGCGCCAGCGCCGACAGCCCCGCCCCCGCCTGCGTGTAGATGAGCAGACGCTTGCGGTCAACTTTGTCGGCGATGACGCCGCCGACCAGCGTCAGCACCAGCCCCGGCGCCGTCGCCATGAACGTGTCCACGCCGAGCCACGTGCCCGAGTCGGTCAACTGCAACACGAGCCAGCTCTGCGCCACCGTCTGCATCCACGTGCCCGCGTTCGAGAGGAACGCGCCCGCGAAGAAGAGGCGGAAGTTGCGGTGCCGGAGCGCGCGGAACATGCCGCCCCCGCCAGACGTTTTCAGGGATTGAGGATGAGGCCGGGCCGTGGACATGGGTCTTGCGGGAAGCGCCTCGAAGGTGAATAATGCTCGCCGCCGCCGCGGCCGGATGAGTGCGTCCAAGCAACGACTCTAAAATGCCTGCGCGCAGACCAAACCGCAAGGAGCGTGTGTGATCAGAGAGAGCCTGGCGAAGAGGGAGGCCGAGGTGCAGAACGGCTTCCGCCTGCGCGGACTGAAGGACGTGTCGCGCATCGAGGCGCTGTCGGACGGCGTCTTCGCCTTCGCCATCACGCTGCTCGTCGTCTCGCTCGAAGTGCCGCGCACGTTCGACCAGTTGCTCGTCATGATGCGCGGCTTCTTCGCCTTCGCCGTCACCTTCGCGATGCTCTTCCACGTCTGGTTCACGCAGTACAGGTTCTTCCGGCGCTACGGGCTCGCCGACAACTTCACGATCTGGATGACGGCGCTGCTGCTCTTCGTCGTCCTCTTCTACGTCTACCCGCTCAAGTTCGTCTGGACGCTGATGGTCAACGTCGTCCTCGGCTTCGGGCGGACGGTCGAGGTCGGCGGCCAGTTGGTGCCGGTCGTGCGCGTCGCGCAGATGCCGGCGATGCTCGCCGTCTACGGCGCGGGCTTCGCCGCCGTCTTCATCATCTTCACGCTGCTCTACTGGCACGCCTACCGCCAGCGCGCCGCCCTCGACCTCAACGAGTTGGAGACGCACGACACGCGGAGCTACACGCAGGAGAACGCGCTGATGGCGGGCGTCGGCCTGCTCTCCGTCGGCCTCGCCCTCACCGGCAGCCCCGTCAGCTCACTGCTCGCCGGCCTCAGCTACTGGCTCATCGGCCCCATCCAGTACTTTCACGGCACCCGCCGCGGCAAAATCCGCAAACGCCTCGAACAGAACCTCGCCGACGCCGCGCCGACGCCGCTCCCCACCCCGGCCGACACGTAGAACTTTTAAGACGCGGGCCCCAACTTCAGAATCACTATCTCGGGCGGGACGCGGAAGCGGACGGGGATGATGCTCGTGCCGACGCCGCCGCTGACGAAGAGGTGTCGGCCGCCCTCGACGACGTGCCCGAACGCGTACCGCTGCCCGAACTTCGAGGGCACGACGGGGCGGCCCAAGAAGGGCAGGTTGACCTGACCGCCGTGCGTGTGCCCCGCGACGGTGAGCGCGACGCGCGCGGGGACGTTGGGGAAGATGTCCGGGTTGTGCGTGAAGAGGATGACGGGGTCGTCCGTGTTGACCTGACGGAGCGTGCCTTCCACGTCCGGCCTGCGTGTCCAGAGGTCTGCGACGCCGCCGAGCCAGAAGCCGCGCCCGTCGCGCTCGATTCTGACGGCCTCGTTCTCAAGCACCTTCAGTCCCGCCCCGCCGAGGGCGCGCGCGACGCGCTCGCCGTCGAACCACCAGTCGTGATTCCCCAGGACGGCGTAGACGCCGAGCGGCGCGCGCAGGTGCTTAAGCTCTTCGGCCAGCGGCTCCGGCTCGACGAACGTGCCGCCCGCGACGCCGCCGCGCTCGCCCCCCTCGTCCTGCGGGCCGCCGATGACGAAGTCGCCCGTGATGATGACGAGGTCGGGCGCCTCCTCGTTCACGCGCCCGACGACGTTGCGCAGGCGTCCGAGGCTCATGTGCGGCGCGCCGACGTGCAGGTCCGTGAGCAGCGCGATTTTCAGCCCCCTGTGCTCGGCGTGCCACGCGGGCACGGAGAGACTCACGCGGCGGACGACCGTCGAGGCCGGCTCCAGCCAGAAAGCCCACGCCGCCAGACACGCCAGCACGACGAGCGCGGCGGCGAGCGCGACCCTGAATTTCGATTTGAAGAGGCGAGACACCGAAAGCAGTTTGAAGTTGAAATCTCGGACTTGAGATTTGAAATTTCAAATCTCAAGTCCTTAAGCTCACTCCCTCCTCCACGCCGACATCGGCGCGCCCGTGCCGCCGCGGCGGTGCGCGACGACTTCGGCGAGGATGGCGAGCGCGACCTCCTCGGGCGAGACCGCGCCGATGTCGAGGCCGACGGGCGCGCGCACCTCTCTGAGAACCTCTTCGCCCGCGCCCGACTCGCGCAGGCGCCCGAGCACGATGTTGGTGCGGCGGCGGCTGCCGATCATGCCGACGTAGTCGGGACGCGCCGACAGCACCACCCTCAGGCACTCCTCGTCCTCGTTGTGGCCGCGCGTGACGACCGCGACGTAGACGCCGCGCCCCGTCCCGACGACCTCGCGCAACGTCTCGGCCCAACCCGGCGCGGCCACCAGCCCGATGCCTTCCTCGGGGAAGCGCTCGCGCTTTAGAAAGTCCTCGCGGTCATCGACGAGCGTGACGCGGTAGCCGATCGCGTTTGCGAGCCGCGCCAGCGCCGCGCCGACGTGCCCCGCGCCGCAGACGACGAGGTGCGGCTCCGGCTCGACGCGCTCGAACAGCACGCGCGCCCCGCGCCACGCTTCGAGCCCGGGCGCGAACTCCTCCACGCCCAGCGTCCGCGCCTCGGCGCGCGAGGCGAGGAACGTGCGCGCCCGTTCTTCCAACGCCCCGTCCAACGGCGCGTCGCCCGTCGTCCCCGCGCGCACGCCCGAGGCCTCGAACAGGACTTTCGCGCCGACGCCGTGCTCCGCCTCCACGACCGTGGCGAGCACGGCCACGCCGCCCGCTTCGAGCACGCGCGCGAGTGCGCGTGTCAGCTCGGCGTTGGAGTTCTGTCGGGGCGGGCTGTCCATCGGCG
>DAIRFV010000107.1:6086-18261 GCA_036794905.1 Pyrinomonadaceae bacterium
AGGCCGACCGCCGAGAGCGCGCGGCGCAGGAGCCAGAGGGGGCCGACGACGAGGTAGACGGGGTTGCGGAAGAAGGCCGGGCTGTTGCCCTCGATGGCGTGCCCGACGAACTGGAAGACCCAGCCCACGACGAACAGCCCCAGCGCCCACCGCCAGTCCCAGAAGAAGAGCGGCAGACTCACGACGATCAGCGGGATGCCGATGTAATGCGTCAACTGGTTCAAAGGGTGCTGGTGCTTCGCCTTGTAATTCTCGACGAAAGAACTCATGACGCTCACTCCCTTCGCGCGTGAACCGTGAACCGTAAACCGTGACGGGAAGATAAGACACGTTCTTCTGCTTGTCACGGTTTACGGTTCACGGTTCACGTTCTTATCCCCAGACATCCAGAAAAATCTCCATCGTGCCGCCGCAGACCATGCCCTCTTCGCTGGCCTCGTCGGCGGTGAGGGTGAAGCGGTGGAGGGCCGGGCGCCCCGTGCGCAGCGCCGCGCGCGCCTCGGCCCAGACCTCGGCCTCGACGCAGCCGCCGCCGACGGTGCCGGCCGTCCCGCCGCCCTCGAAGAAGAGCATCTTCGCCCCGCGCCGCTGCGGCGTCGAGCCGCGCGTGTGCGCCACGGTCGCGACGACCACGCGCTCGCCGCGCGCCGCCGCCTCGCCGACCAGCCGGTAGAGTTCGATCTTGGTGACGGAAGACATGATGGGGAAGGGGTGTTGGGTGCTGGGTGTTGGTTTACGCCCAGCACCCAGCACCTAACACCCTTCCTTCATCCTTTCACATCGGCGGCTGCGCCGCGGGCGTCGGGGTCGGGGTGGGTTGGGGCGTGGCCGTGGTGGCGCCCGTCGCGTCGGCGGCGGGCGTGGGCGGCGTCGGCGGCTGGTCGGCGGTGTCCACGCGCTGGCGCAGGCGCTCGACCTCGGCGTCGGCCGTCGCGACCGAGGCTTCGAGGCGCGTGCGGCTGGTGGCGAGCAGCTCCAACTGCTTCCTGATGCGCACGCGCTCGCGCTCCAACTGCTGTGAGATGGCCTCGCGCACGCCCGAGGGGTTGAGCGAGCCGACGAGCGCGGCGCGGCGCTGGATGGCCTCGGGCGTCGCCTCGTACTCGATCTCGGCCAGCCGCTCCTGCAACTGGAACTCCTTGTCGGTCACCTCGCGGAGCTGCGTGCGGATTTGTTCGGCGCGCTGCTCGGCGCGGGTCAGGCGTTCGAGGTCGAACATCGCGCGCTGGTCAACCTTCATCTGGTTGAGCTGCCCCGAGAGCTGTTCGACCTGGCTGGAGAGGTCGCGGACGGTGCCGCGCAACTGCTCGTTCTCGGCCTGCGTGCTCTGCTGCTGCTGCTGGCGCGTGCGCCCGGTCGTGCGGCGCGTCGGCGCGGGCTGCCCCTCGTCGGCGGTGCTGACGACGGCGGGCTCGTCCGGGAGCGCGGGCGGCGGCACGGTCTGTGTGCGCGCGGGGTTCGTCGTGCGGCGCGAGGTGCGCCGGCGCTGCTGCGACTGCGCGTCGGGCAGAAACGCGAATCCCGAGACGAGCAGCGCCAGCGCCGCGCGAGCCAAAACTTTCTTCATCACGATCCTCCTTGAAAAACGCCGGGGATGAATGTCCGATGCCCGCCGCGGGCCGAAGGTTTACACGCGCCGCGCGCCGCCCGGTTCCGCTTCCCCCTCACGCCGACAGAATCTTGAAGCTGATGTCCACGGCGCGCGCCGAGTGCGTGAGCGCGCCGACGCTGACGAGGTCGACGCCCGCCTCGGCGTACGCGCGGACGTTCTCCAGGGTGATGCCGCCCGAAGATTCGAGCAGGATGTCGGGCTTCAGGCCCCGCGCGATCTCGACGAGGCGCTGCGTCTCCTCGGGCGTCTGGTTGTCGATGAGGAGGATGTCGGCGCCGGCCTCGACGGCGTCGCGCAGGTCGCGCTCGCGCGAGACTTCGACCTCGATCTTGTGCAGGTGGCCGACGGCCTTGCGCGCGCGCTCGACGGCCGTCGCCACGCCGCCCGCCAGCGCGACGTGGTTATCCTTGATGAGCACGCCGTCGTCGAGGCCGAAGCGGTGGTTGCGCCCGCCGCCGGCCGTGACCGCGTACTTCTCAAGCATGCGGAGGCCCGGCGTCGTCTTGCGCGTGTCCACGATCTGCGCGCGCGTGCCCTCGACCGCCTGCACGTAGCGGCGCGTGAGCGTGGCGATGCCGGAGAGCCGCTGCATCAGGTTGAGCGCCAGCCGCTCGCCCGCGAGCAGCACGTCCGCGAAGCCGGCCGTGCGCGCGATGACCTTGCCCGCCTCGACCTCGTCGCCGTCGGCGACGAAGGCTTCGATCTGCTGCTGCGAGTCGAGCGTGGAGAAGACGGCCTCCGCCGCTTCGAGGCCGCAGACGATCATCCCTTCCTTCGCGATGAAGCGGCCCTTGGCGCTCTGGCTGCGCATCACCGTCGATTGCGTCGTGATGTCGCCGCGGCCGATGTCTTCGTTCAGGAACGCGCCGACCTGCGAGAACAGCGCCCCCTCGTCGATCCAGGTCATTCCCCTAAAGCCTCCAGCATCTCCCCCAGCGCCTTGATTCTCTGCCCGGCCTCGGCCGCGCGCCGCCTGAGTTCTTCGACCTTCTCGGCCGGCGCGCGCTCGACGAACTGCGGGTTGGAGAGCTGCGCCTCGGACTTCTGCAACTCCTTCTCCTGCTTCTCGCGCTCGCGCGTGATGCGCGCGCGCTCCTGCGCGAAGTCGATCAAGCCTTCGAGCGGCACGGCCACCTCGGCCCCGCCCGCCAGCACCGCCCGCGCCGACGCGCGCGGCACGCCCACGCCGCCGCCGTTCTGCCCCCCCGCGCCGTCGGAAGATTTTTCGAGACGGTCGGCGACGAAGATTTGCGAGGCGCGCGTGAGCCGCGTGATCTGCTCGGCGCTGTTGGCGAAGACGTAGCGCATGTCGCGGTCGGGCGTGCCGACGAAGAGGCGCGGCAGGTACTCGCCCGGCTTGACGCTCAGCTCGGTGCGTATGTTGCGCACGCGCGAGACGAGCTCGATGACCGAGCGCATCTCTTCCTCGGCGCGGTCGTCCACCAGCGCCGCGTCGGCGCGCGGGAACCCGGCGAGCATGACGGTCGGCGTGACCGAGGCCGCGCGGTAGGCCGGGTGCAGAGACTCCTTGCCGACGCCGGGCAGGCGCTGCCAGAGCTCCTCCGTGATGAAGGGCATGAACGGATGCAGCAGACGCAGCGCCTGTTCGAGCACGGTGACGACGCGGCTGCGCGCGGCATCGCGCTCAGGAGTAGCTTCGGCGGCGGTCACGTCGGACTTCGACAGCTCGATGTACCAGTCGCAGAAGTCGTCCCAGAAGAAGTGGTAGATCGCGTAGACGGCCTCGTGGAACTGGTACGCCTCGACGGCCGCGCCGACCTCGCGCGCCGTCCTGTTCAGGCGCGAGACGATCCAGCGGTCGTGCAGCGCCCAACCTGCGGGCGCGCCCTCGAAGCCGCGGCCGACCTGCGCGCCCTCGGAGTTGAGGAGGCAGAAGCGCGCGGCGTTCCAAATCTTGTTGGCGAAGTTGCGGTAACTCTCGACCTGGTTGTCGTTCCAGCGCGTGTCCGTCGAGCCGACGGAGGCCAGCACGACGCGCGTGGCGTCCACGCCGTACTTGTCGAACACGTCGAGCGGGTTGATGCCGTTGGCCTTCATCTTCGACATCCGCTGCCCGTGCTTGTCGAAGATGGTGCCGGTGATGAAAACGTCGTCGAACGCCTTCGCGCCCGTGAACTTCACGCCCGTCATCATCATCCGCGAGACCCAGAGGAAGATGATGTCGCGCGCCGTGACGAGCACGGAGGTCGGGTAGAAGGTCTTCAGGTCGGGCGAGTCCTCGTCCGGCCAGCCCAGCGTCGAGATGGGCCACAGCGCCGAAGAGAACCACGTGTCGAGCACGTCCTCGTCCTGCGTCAGGTCGTCCGCGCCGGCCTGCGCGCGCGCGTCCTCGACGTTGCGCGCGACGAAGACCCGGCCCCCGGCGTCGTACCACGCGGGGATGCGGTGCCCCCACCAGAGCTGGCGCGAGAGCGTCCAGTCGTAGAGGCCGGCGAGCCAGTTCTCGTAGACCTTCTCGTAAGGGTTCTCGGGGACGAAGCGCGGCTCGTGCTGCTCGCGGATGAGTCGGAGCGGCTCGCGCCCCAGCTCGGCCTGCTTCAAGAACCACTGCGTCGAGATCAGGGGCTCGATGACGGCGCGGCAGCGGCCGCACTTCGTGATGGAGAACTCGTAATCGACGACCTTCTCCAGCAGCCCCAACTCTTCGAATTTCTCGACCACCTTCTCGCGCGCTTCATAACGGTCGAGCCCTTCGAACTCGGCGCCGGCCTCGGCCGTCATCCGCGCGTGCTGGTCGATGACCGTCACCTGCGCGAGGCCGTGGCGCTTGCCCATCGCGTAGTCGTTGGGGTCGTGCGCGGGCGTCACCTTCACCGCGCCCGTGCCGAACTCGGGGTCGACGAACTCGTCGGCGACGACCGCGATCTCGCGGCCGACGATGGGGAGGATCAACGTCTGCCCGATTAAGTCGGCGTAGCGCTCGTCCTGCGGGCTGACGGCGACGGCCGTGTCGCCGAGCATCGTCTCGGGGCGCGTGGTGGCGACCGTGACGCGGCGGTCTGAATGCTGGACGGGGTATTGCAGGTAGTAGAGCTTGCCGGCCTGCGACTCCTTGTCCACTTCGAGGTCTGAGAGCGCCGTCTGGTCTTTCGGGCACCAGTTAATCATGCCGGGGCCGCGGTAGATGAGCCCCTCGTCGTAGCAGCGGACGAAGAACTCGCGCACGGCGCGCGAGAGGTGCTCGTCCATCGTGAACTGCTCGCGCGACCAGTCCACGCTCAAGCCTTCGCGCCGCATCTGGTTCTGAATCTCGCCGCCGTACTGCTCCTTCCACTCCCACACGCGGCGGAGGAACTCTTCGCGCCCGATGTCGTGGCGCGACTTTCCCTCCTCCTTCCTCAGCTTGCGCTCGACCATGATCTGCGTCGAGATGCCCGCGTGGTCGGTGCCCGGCAGCCAGAGCGTACGGTGGCCGCGCATGCGGTGGTAGCGCGTGAGCACGTCCATGATCGTGTGCTGGAGCGCGTGCCCCATGTGGAGCGAGCCCGTCACGTTCGGGGGCGGGATGACGATGGAGTAGACGGGCGCGGCGGGGTCTGAGTTCACCTCGGGCTTGAAGCAACCCTCGCGCTCCCAACGCGAGTAATGGCTCTCCTCTGCCTGCTTCGGGTCGTAAGTTTTCGGGATGTCCATGACCGTTCGATTATACGGAGGGCAGGGGGAAAAGGGAAAAGTGTAGGCAGCAGGCGGCAAGCAGTAGGCGGATGGCAGTAGGCAGATGGCAGATGGCAGATGGCTGTTGAAAGGCAGGAAGTCTTTCTTGACGCGTCCGACCTGAAGACGATGCGCCTGCCCTGAAAGAAACGGCGGCGGCGAGAGATGCATCTCGCCGCCGCCGTTTTTACTACTGCCTGCCTGTCTTAACTGCCTACTGCCATCCGCCTACTGCCTTCTGCTTTCCTCCAGCTTCTGTTTGATGAGCAGCTCGGACAGTTCGGGGACGACCTCCCAGGCGATTTCGCGGACGACCTTGTCGGACATCAGCTCGACGACGCGGCGGGCGATTGTCTCCACGGCCTCGGGCGAGAGCTGATCCGCGCGCACCTGCTCGTCGAGGCCGGCGCGCGCGTGGCCGACGGCGTGGCCCTCGGCCGAGGGCTCCTGCGGCGTGATTTCGGCGGATGAAGACTGCGCGGCGGGCGACTTGGGCACGTCGCCTTCGACGCTGCCGTCGGTGAACTCGCCCTCGACGACGGCCGGGACGGGCTCGTCGGCGGGCACGACCTCGGGCTCGACGAAGCCGCGCGGCGCGGGCGAAGCCGCCTGCGGCTCCTCGCCGCCGAAGGCGAAGCCCTGCGGCCCGTCCTGCACCACCACGTCGCGCCAGGGCGCTTCGTCGTGCGCGGGGGAGGAATCGAAGGAGGGCGACGGCCCGCCGAAGGCCGAATGCTGTTCGAAGGAGCCGGCCATGTTGTGCTGCGAAGACTCCGCGAGGTGGCGCGCGCCTTCGCCGTGCGCGGCCTCGGCGAAGGCGCTCGGGGCGTCGGCCCACGCGGGCGCGGACGCGGGCGCGGATGTCGTCTCGAAAGGCGAGTCGAGCACGTCGTCGGCCGCACGCGCCGCGGGCGCGTCGTCGAAGTCGAGGTCGAGGATGAAGTCGTCGGCCTCGGCGCTCGAAGTGGAGGCTGGCGCGTCCACACGCCCGAGGTCGAGCAGGGCGTCGTCAGCGGCGGCGGCGTCCTTCGCGCGCGCCTCGAATGAAGTCTGGGTGGGGTTCGGTTCGTTCATCACACTCTCTTGTGGCTGGGTCGCGAAGACGGGTCGGGTGTCGTCCGTCTCTTCGACGGCGAGGAGGAAGTCGTCGTCGCCCCCGTCGGGCGCGGCGGCGACAGCGGCGGGCGCGTGAGTCGCGCTGCCGTTCGTCTCGAAGTGTGGCGCGGCGTGGGAGTCGGGCTCGGGCGGCTCCGCCTGGGCGCGCGACTCTTCGCGCGCGCGTGCGGAGGGCGGCGGGGCGGCGCCGAAGGCTTCGGCCGGCCTCGCCTCGATCAGCTCGTCGTCGGCGCCGAGGTCTGCGAAGGAGGCGGCCGGGTCTGCGACCTGCGCCGCGCCCGTCTCGCCGAACGCCGCGCCGCGGCGCGCGTCCGCGTCGAGCCGCGCGGCCTCTTCGGCGCGCGCGGACGGGGTCGCCGAGGGCGGCTCGCCCTGCGGCGCGTGTGCGTCCGCGGACTCGTCCTGCTTCGCTTCGCCGCCGCCGAGGAGTGAGCCGACCTTGCCGACCAGATTGCGTATTGATTGGAAGGGTTTCGTCAAGACTGTATCCGCGCCAACTCTGCGCGCCTCCGCTTCGTTGAATGGTTCGAACGTGCCGACGAGGAGGATTACGGGAATGTGCCGGAGCCTCGCGTCCCGCTTGATTCGCTCGCACAACTCGTAGCCGTCGGGGCCGGGCATCACCGCGTCGGCGAGCACCACGTCGGGCGGCGGGTCGTCCGCCAGTGCCCGCAGCGCCTGCTCGCCGTCGCCGACCGCGACGACCTCGAAGCCCTCGTCGTCGCCGAAGGTGAGACTGATGACCTTCTGAATCGTCGGCGAGTCGTCTGCGAGCAGAAGTTTCCGGCGTCCGGAACTCAAAAGAGTCTCCTTGTGTCAGGGGGCCCGCGCGCTCCGGGGGGCAAGTAAAGGAACGCTTTCGCGCGTGGAGCGGCGGCAGGGCATGTTCACGGCCCCTCGATGAAAACCACGCACGAAGGCCGCAAATCAAACCTAACACCCGCGCCGACGGCCCGTCAAGCTGATTTTCCCGAAGCATTTTCGTGAACTGTAAACCGTAAACCGCGACGAGAGAAAGGCGGGCTGTCTTCCTCTCGTCGCGGTTTACGGTTTACGGTTCACGGCTTTTTCAGCGGCTCAGGGTCACGTCGTCGGCGGTGCCCTGTTTGCCGTCGGGGCCGTCGGAGGCGAGCGTGTAGGAGGCTGGCGTGCCGGCGTAGCGGTAGGGGTTGTGCCAGGGGTCGAGGCGGATGATGCGTTTGGCGTAGCGCGGGCTGAGGCTGTCGTAGAGGACGACCGCGTCCTGGCCGACGACGTAGAAGCCGCGCTCGCCCCGGAAGGCTTCGAGCGCCTCCCTCATCTCCGAGAGGTCTTCGCGCGCGCGGGCGGCCTTGCGCGCGTCCGCCGTGCGCCAGAGCGCCTGGAGGTCGCCGAGCGTCTCGCCGCCGACCTCGAAGCCCGTCACGCGCCAACGGCCGCGCGCGTCCTTCGACACGTTGAAGACGGCCGCGACCGCGACCTCCGCCACGGCCGACGAGCCCATCAGCGAAAGCTGTTTGATGGTGAGCGGCCCGCGCGTGAGAGGCTCCGCGGCCTTCTTCTCGGCCTCGTCCTTCTTCTTGTCCTTATCTTTAGCATCGCCTTCGTCCGGGACGGACGGCGCGGGCGTGGGCTCGGCGCGCGCGGCCGCGGCCTGTCGCGCCTCGAACTCTGTGACGAGCTCTTCGAGCGCGCGGCGCGCGGCTTCGAGGCGTTCGGCGCCTGCGCTCTCGGCGACGAGGTCGAACTCCTCCCAGGAGCGGTCGCCCGTGCGGAACTCGGAGGCGCGCCAGCGCTTGACCTTGAAGAGGCCGCCGGTCTGCGGCGCGCCCTCGTCCTCGACGCGCACGAGGCGGAAGGCGACCGTCACGTCGGCCGAGACCGTGACGGGCGTCGAGCCCGCGGGGCTCACCTCTTTAACTTTGACCGCGCCCGTCCGCAGCGCGAACCCCGGCGCCTCCGCGACCGCGCGCCGCGCGTCGCTCTCCTTCAAGGCGGGCTTCGGCTTCTTCTGCGCCGCCGCGTCAAAGGCAAAAAAGCAGCAGGCAAAAACGACGACGAGGATCGCGCCGCCTCTCGTCGCCAACCATGAAAGGGGATGAGAGACGGCGTGCCTCTCATCCCCTTCACTGCCTGCGGCCATCTGCCTGCTGCCTACGGCCTTCATCATTGCTCCGGCGGCGGGGTGATCTGGAAGCGCGAGAGCAGGCGGTCGGCGGCGTCGCGCGCGGCCTGTTCGAGCTGGTACTGCGAGGGGTAGCGCTCGACGCGCCGCGTCGGGACGGGCACGCGCACGCCGCCGACGCGCGCCGTGTCCCGGTACGGGCGCTGAAAAACCGTGTCGGAGTATTTGAGGTCGGCCGTCCCCGGCGTGTAGACGTATGTCCGCAGCACGAGCCCGCGCGCGTTCATGTTCGTCGGGTCGGACATGCCGCCCTCGTCCATCTGGAAGAAGACGACGTAGGCGACCCCCTCCTTCTTGGCGCGCTCGCGCGCCTCCTGCCGCCGCCCCTTCCCGCCGTCCTTCACCTCCACGTCGCGCCCGACCTGCCGCAGCCTCTCGACGAAGGCCGCGGCCACGCCGTCGCGCGCCATCATGTCGTAGCCGACCGACAGCGTGTCGTCCTTAATCACGACGAGGTTGATGAGCGCCTCGGCCTGCTTCTTTTCCGCCGGCTTGTCGGCGGGGTCGTCCGGCTTCGCCTTCTCGGTCGGCAGCCCCAGAGGCTTCTGCGCCTTCCGCCCCGACTGCGCCGGCGCGCCCGCGGCGCAGCAGCAGACGAGGAGCGCGAGGGCCGCCGCCGCGCGCGCGCGACTGCCGGCGCTCGAACGATGTTGGGGGTGTGTCATAAAACTTCTCCTTACCGCCCCGGCGGCCGAGGGACGTTCAGCCCTGCTCGCCGCGCGACTTGCTGATGAGCATGCGCAGCATGACCTGGAGCTGCGAGGTCGTGAAGGGCTTCGGGAGGAAGACGACGGCGCCCGCGGCGAAGCTGTCGGAGGAGAGCTTCGGGTTCTGCTCGGCCGTCATCATCATCACCGGAATCTTCATGAGCTTCTTCTCGGTCTTCATGTAGCGGACGAGTTCCGGCCCCTGTATGTGCGGCATCACCACGTCGAAGACGCACGCGAGGAAGTCGCCGCCCGTCTGGAGGAGCTTGTAGGCCTCGCGCCCGTCGCGCGCGGGCACGACCGTGTAGCCCTCCTTCTCGACGATGGCCGTCACCAGGCGCAGGATCGCCGGGTCGTCGTCGGCCACCAGGATGCGGCGTGAGGCTTCGTTCTGCGCAGACACCTTGTTGAAAACCTCCGGTTTTCAGAAGGCGTGAACCGTAAACCGTAACAAGATAAAATCCGTTCTCAACTCGTCACGGTTCACGGTTCACGGTTCAGGCTCTTCTCAGACTTCGACGGCCCGGCCGCTCTCGTCGGCGCGCGCGAGGCGCGCGGCGAGGGTGATGGCGGCGACCATGCTCGAATGCTCCGCGACGCCGCGGCCCGCGATGTCGAAGGCCGTGCCGTGGTCGACGGAGGTGCGGATGAAGGGGAGACCCATCGTGACGTTGACCGCCTCGCCGAAGGAGAGGCACTTCACGGGGATCATCGCCTGGTCATGGTAACACGAAATCACCGCGTCGAACTCGCCGCGCGCCGCGCGCAGGAAGACCGTGTCGGCCGAGTGCGGCCCCGACACGTCCAGCCCCTCCGTGCGGCACGCCTCGACCGCCGGCATGATCTCGGCGGCCTCTTCGACGCCGAACAGGCCCCCCTCCGCGCCGTGCGGGTTTAAGGCCGCCACCGCGAGGCGCGGACGCTGAATGCCCCAGCGCCTCAGCTCGCGGTCGGCCAGTCGCGTGACGCGGCTGATGCGCTCCTTCTCGACGAGGCGGATGGCCTCGGACAGCGGCACGTGCGTGGAGATGAGGACGATGCGCAGGTTCGACGCGACGAAGGCCATCGCGCACTCGGGGCTCGCCGTCAGGTGCGCGAGGAACTCCGTGTGGCCGGGGAAGCTGTAGCCGCCGAGGAAGAGCGCGCGCTTGTTGATCGGCGCGGTGGCGATGGCCTCCACCTCGCCCAGGCCGCAGAGATCGACCGCGGCCTCGATGTACTCGGCCGCGGCGCGGCCCGCGGCGCCCGACTCGACGCCCGGCGCGACCGTGCCCGTGATGTTGTCGAGGTGGTAGATGACCGGGCCGCGCGCGTCTTCGGGGAAGGGTTCGCCGCGGCGCACGATCTCGTAGCCGCATTGGAGGTCGAGCGTGCGCGCCGTGTGCGCGAGGTGCTGCGCGTCGCCGACGATGACGGGCGCGCAGGCCGCCAGCACCTCGGGCTCGGCCACGGCCTTCAGGACGACCTCGGGGCCGATGCCCGCGGGGTCGCCCATCGTGACGCCGATGCGCGGGACGCGCGCGCCGCCGCGCCCCGCCGCGGCGAGGTTTGCTGAAGAGTCGTTCATCTTTCGGAGCCGGAACCGCGCGTGAGGGTGTCGGGGAGATCACGGGCGGGCGGCGGTGGCCGCCCTGCGCGCGGGACGTGCTCCCGCGCGCCGTCGCCTCGTAGTCAGTCGCCGGACTCTTCGCCGCCGCCGTCGCGGTCTTCGGCCTTGAACATGTACTTGATGTTGTGCTTCAAGAGCATGATGTTGGGCGCGCCCTTGCGGTTGATCTTCAGCGCCGAGCGGTCGTACCACTCGATGGTGCCCTCGACCTCTTCGCCGTCCAGCAGCACGATCACCATCGGCGTGTGCTGATCCATCTGCTTCTTGTAGTAAAAGATTTCGGCGCTCGTCTCGGCGGGCGGAATCTTCTTGCGCCCGAGGGCCGCCGCGGCCGCCGCGGCGCCGGACGACGAGGAAGACTCGCGCGGCTCGCGCGGCGCGGAGCCGCCACCGCCGCCGCCGGAGCGGTGCTGCGCGGCGCGCGGCGGCGGGGCCGCCCTCTCCGAACTCTCCCTCGCCTGGGGCGTCGTCTCGCGCCCCTTGACCTCGGCCAATGTCGTGCGAATCAGTTTGCGGTTCACTTTATCTCCTCACCTCCAACAGTGCCAGAAAACTTGCATGAAAAGGGGCCGCCCGCGCCGCCCCTCGGCGACAAGATCGAACGGAAGACGAGACACGGCGGACTCGGCCCGCCGGTCGGCGTCCCCATACATTCTGCGGTCTGAAGTAGACAGACGAGAAACGGTCTTTACCCGTGGTTGATTTCAATCCTGTCAGGGTTTGCGCGACACTCTACATGAGAGAGGTTCAAAGTTCAAGGTTGCGGGTTCAAAAAATTCAAGTGGGCAGTAGGCAGTTAAGGCAGGAAGACGCTGATAAATTTTTGAGGCGGCGAGTTGCGCAACTCGCCGCCTCCGAATCTTTAATGCCGCCCTGGCTTCCAGCCAACGGCCGACTGCCATCTGCCATCTGCCTTCTACTTCTCAGTCCGCCTTCTTGCGGATGAAGGTCGGTACGTCGAGGTCGTCGGAACGCGTCGGGGCCACCGAGCGCGCGGAGAGGTCTGGCGCGGACTGCGTGTAGCGCGGCGCCTGGGCGGCGTTCGTCGCGTGCGTCGTGGTGCCCGTCTCGGACATGTCCTTGTCGAAGCCGGTGGCGATGACGGTGATCTTCATCTCGTCGCGCAGCGTCTCGTCGATGACCGCGCCGAAGATGATGTTGGCGTCGTCGTCGGCCGACTCGCGGATGATGGAGCTGGCCTCGTTGACCTCGTAGAGCGTCAAGTCCATCCCGCCCGTGATGTTGATGAGCACGCCCTTCGCGCCCTGAATCGTCGCCTCTTCGAGGAGCGG
>DAIRFV010000378.1:0-5058 GCA_036794905.1 Pyrinomonadaceae bacterium
CCGCGGTGTCGAGCCGGACGCCGGGGGCGCCCGGCGCGTTGTAGGCCGTGATGCGACCGGGCGAGGGCGCGAACGTCTCGGGGTCTTCGGCGTTGATGCGGCACTCGATGGAGTGGCCGTTGAAGACCACGTCCTCCTGCTTGTACCAGAGCGGCTCGCCCTGCGCGACGAGGATCTGGTTGCGCACGATGTCGGCGAGCGTGATCATCTCGGTCACGGGGTGCTCGACCTGGATGCGCGTGTTCATCTCCATGAAGTAGAACTGGCCGTCCTCGTCGAGCAGGAACTCGATGGTGCCCGCGCTCGAATAGCCGACGCGCCGGCACGCCTCGACGGCGGCCGTGCCCATGCGCGCGCGCAGCTCGGGCGTGAGCACGGGCGAGGGTGCTTCCTCGATGAGCTTCTGGTGACGGCGCTGAATCGAGCAGTCGCGCTCGCCGAGGTGGATGCAGTGGCCGTGCTCGTCGGCGAGGACTTGAATCTCGATGTGGCGCGGGTTCTCGACGTACTTCTCGACGTAGATGTCGCCGTTCTTGAAGGCGGCGGCCGCCTCGGTCGCGGCCGTGCGCATGGCGGGGCCGAGCTCCTCCTCCGAGCGGACGATGCGCATGCCGCGCCCGCCGCCGCCGGCCGCGGCCTTGATGATGACGGGGTAGCCTATCTCGCGCGCGAGCGCGGTGGCCTCCTCCTCGCTCTTCAGGGGGTCGGGGCTGCCCGGCAGGATGGGCAGGCCGGCCTCCTTCATCGCGCGGCGCGCCTCGACCTTGTCGCCCATCATGCGGATGACTTCGGCGCGCGGGCCGATGAACTTGATGTTGCACGCCTCGCAGATTTCGGCGAACTGCGCCGACTCGGCGAGGAAGCCGTAGCCGGGGTGGATGGCGTCGACGTTCGTGATCTCGGCGGCGGCGATGACCGAGGGGATGTTGAGGTAGCTCTGCTGCGAAGTCGGGCCGCCGATGCAGACGGCCTCGTCGGCGAAGCGGACGTGGAGCGAGTCGCGGTCGGCCGTCGAGTGCACGGCAACCGTCTGGATGCCCATCTCCTTGCACGTCCAGATGATGCGGCACGCGATCTCGCCGCGGTTCGCGATCAGGATTTTGCGGAATCTTCTCACGGTAATAAGGGTGTTGGGTTCGGGGTGTTGGGCGCTGGGGAAGACAGGTGCTTTAACCCGGCACCCAACACCCAGAACCCAACCCCTATTTTTTCACTCCGAAGAGCGGCTGGCCGTACTCGACCGGCTGGCCGTTCTCGACGTAGATTTTGGCGACGGTGCCCGTGGTCTCGGCCTGAATCTCGTTCATCAGCTTCATCGCCTCGATGATGCAGACGACGGAGTCGGGCTCGACCTGCAAGCCGACCTTGACGAAGGGGTCGGCCTGGGGCGAGGACGCGCGGTAGAAGGTGCCGACGATGGGCGAGGTGATGACGTGCAGCTCCTCCTCGGGCGCCTCCGCGGGAGTCGAGACCGGCGTCGTCGTAGCGGCAGCCTCAGAACCGGGGGCGGCAGAAGCCTGCGGCGGCGGCGCGCCCAGGCTCGGGGCCGAGTGCATCAGCGACTGCGGGCTCGGCGCCGGGGCTGGGGCGTGAAAGCCCTGCGACGCGGCCGGCGCGGGGTTGCGGCTGAGGCGGATGCGTATGTCCGCGTTCTCGAACTCGAAGTCGGTCAGGCCGTGCGCCGAGAAGAGGTCAGTCAGCTCGCGCAGCTCATCCATGTTGAGCCCGGAGTCTGTGCGGCGCTGGGTGTGCCCCTGCTGCTGCTGCTGCGGCGGCCGGCCGCCCTGCTCCTGGCGTCCGCCGCCCGTCCGGCCCCGACGGCCGCGGCCGTGGCGCGCGCCGCGTTCGGCGCCCGATACTTCGGCCTGCGGTTGCGGCGCGGCGGCCGTGCCCGTGCCGGCGTCGCCCGCTCCCGGCCGCGACTGGTTCTGATCGCTCGTGCTCATCTTCTGCCTCCGGAGTCAGCGCGCCGACCGTCCGAGCCGGCGCAAGAGAAAAGCCCCTCCGACGCTTGCCGAGCGAGGCGGGCGTGTGGGGCTTTTCCGAACTAAGGGCCGTCGGGGCTTTCTCTTACGTCGCGCGCGCCGTTAAAGCCTGTGGCGTCGGGAGTCGCGGCGCGCGCCGGCCCTTCCGCTTTGACTACTCCGTCTCCTGCTCGGCCGCGGTCGATTCGGTTTTCTTCGAGCGGCTCCCGCCGCCGGACGCCTTCTTCGTGGACTCGGCCGAAGAGGTCTCGGTCTTGCCGCCGGCCCTGGCCGACTTCTTCTTGCCGGCCGGCTTCGCCTTCTTCGAGTCGAGCGCCTCGCGCTCGCGCGGGTTGTCGACGAGCTCGATGATGGCCAGCTCGGCGTTGTCGCCGTCGCGCCGGCCGAGGCGGATGATGCGCGTGTAACCGCCCGGGCGCTCGGCGTAGCGCTTGCCCAGCTCGTCGAAGAGACGCCTGAGCGCGGCGACGCCGGCCGTGCGCGGAATCTCCGCCTGCTTGCGCCCGCGGGTCGCCTCCTCCGAGCGGCGCGTGTTGCCCGCGTGGAAGAAGCCGGCGGCCTGGCGGCGCAGGTGGAGCGACTGCGTGGCCGCGTCGTCGCCGGTGAGCACGCCCGCGCGCTTCGCCAGCGTGATGACGCGCTCGACGAAGGGGCGCAGCTCCTTCGCCTTCGGCACGGTCGTGATGATGCGCTCGTCGCGCGCGTTAATCAGCGAGGTCGCGAGGTTGCGGAGCATCGACATGCGGTGCTCGCTCGTCCTCCCGAGTTTCCGGTGTGCATTCAAGTGTCGCATGACAAATCCTTTGCGTGAACCGTGAACCGTAAACCGTTACAGGGGTAAGGCCAACTGGTCACGGTTCACCGTTCACCGTTTACGGTTTCTAATCCTTGTCGTCCTCGTCCTCGTCGTCCGGGTAATCGTCCGGGCCGAGGTCGGAGCCGCCGGAGCCGGGGATCGGGTTGCCCTGCTCGTCGAAGGCCATGCCGAAGTCGAGCCCCATCCCGTGCAGAATCTCCTTGATCTCGTTCAAGGACTTCTTGCCGAAGTTCTTCGTCGCGAGCATCTCGCGCTCACTTCGCTGGACGAGGTCGCGGATGGAGCGGATGTTGGCGTTCTTCAGGCAGTTGTACGACCTGACCGACAGCTCCAGCTCGTCCACCGAGCGGTCGAGCACGTCGTTGCGCGGCAGCGGGGGCCTTTCGATGTTCTGGTAGGCGAACTCGTCGGTGTCCTCCTCGAAGTTGATGAAGATCTGCATGTGATCCTTAATCAGCTTCGCGGCGAGCCCGATGGCGTCGTCCGGCTTGACCGAGCCGTCCGTCCAGACCTCAATCGTCAGCTTGTCGAACTCGGTGTTCTGACCCAGGCGCGCGGCCTCGACCGTGTAGTTGACCTTCTTGACGGGCGTGTGGACGGAGTCGATCGGGATGTAACCGAGCGACAAGTCCTCGTCGAAGTTGCGCTCGGCTGTGACGTAGCCGCGGCCACGCTTGAGGCGCATCTCGATGGTGAGCGAGCCGCCCTCGCTGACGGTCGCGATGTAGACGTTCGGGTCGAGTATCTCCACGTCGGCGTCGGCCTCGATGTCGGCCGACGTGACCTCGCCCGCGCCGTCGCGGTGGATGGTCAGCGTCTTGGCCTCGGTGCCGTGGAGCTTGAACGGAATCTGCTTCAGGTTGAGGATGACGTCGGTCGCGTCCTCGACCACGCCGCGGATGGAGGAGAACTCGTGCTCGACGCCCTCGATCTTGACGGCGGTGATGGCCGCGCCCTCAATCGACGAGAGCAGCGCGCGGCGCAGGGAGTTACCGATGGTCGTGCCGAAGCCGCGCTCGAACGGCTGCGCGGAGAAGCGCCCGTAGCGCTCGGTCAGCGTCTCGCCCTCGACGGCGAGGCGGCGCGGCATCTGAAAACCCGTCCAGAGGCTGTGTTGATCCATTGCCATAGTCGTAAACCTTTATATGAAAAGGGGCAACCAATGCGTGTAGGCGACACGCGCCCGCGGCCTCTCATGAAAAAGCCACGGTTGCGCGCGCCGCCGGGACGCTTCGCGTTACTTGCTGTAAAGCTCGACGATGAGCTGCTCGTTGATGGAGCGATCCACGTCGTCGCGGACGGGCAGCGTCAAGACGCGCGCGCTCATCTCGGCGCCGTCGGCCGGCACGATCCAGTTCGGGCGGCCGCGCCCGCCGGCCGTCTGCCAGGCGCCCTCGACGTGGGCGTTCTTGCGGCTCGACTCCTTGATGCTGACGGTGTCGCCGGCCTTGACCTGGAACGAGGGGATGTCGACCTTGCGCCCGTTGACCTCGACGTGCCCGTGGTTGACGAGCTGGCGCGCCTGGCGCCGCGAGGTGGAGAAGCCCGCGCGGTAGACCGCGTTGTCGAGCCGGCGCTCCAACAGCGAGAGCAGGTTCTCGCCCGTGATGCCCTTCATGCGCGCCGCGCGCTCGAAGTAGTTGCGGAACTGACCTTCGAGGACGAAGTAGATGCGCTTGACCTTCTGCTTCTCGCGGAGCTGGAGCCCGTACCCCTGCAGCGCCTTGCCGCGCCGCATCGAGTTGCCGTGCTGCCCCGGCGGCTGCGTGCCGCGCTTCTCAATCGGGCACGACGGCTTGAAACAGCGGTCGCCCTTCAGAAACAACTTCGCGCCTTCGCGGCGGCACAGACGGCACACCGCACTACGATACCTAGCCACTCTTTTTTGCCTCCGGTCTAAATCTCAGACGGAAAAGTTTACAGGCCGCGCGCCGACACGACGCGCCGCCCTTCGTCCTTTAGGTTAAAAAGCAGTGAACCGTGAACCGTGAACCGTGACGAGAGAACCGCTGTTCTATCTTGTCACGGTTTGCGGTTCACCGTTCACGGGTTCACTAAACTCTGCGCCGCTTGGGCGGGCGGCAGCCGTTGTGGGGGATGGGCGTCGTGTCGCGGATGGTCGTGACACGAATGCCGGCGCTGTTGATGGCGCGGATGGCCGACTCGCGCCCGCCGCCCGGGCCTTTGACGTGCACCTCGGCCTGCTGCATCCCGACCCCCTTGGCCTTGTTCGCGGCCTCGTACGCGGCCTGCTGC
>DAIRFV010000108.1:0-18232 GCA_036794905.1 Pyrinomonadaceae bacterium
GGCTCTTCTTCCGCGGCATCTACTTCCCCCAGATGACCCGCCGCGCCTGGCTGAAGCTGCTCTACGAGAACCGCAAAACCATCTCCGCTCTCACGCGCGAGGGGTTCTCGAAGTGGCGCGCGTCGCGCCGGCGCTCGTCCGAGGTGCCGGGCGCGGTCACGGCGCACGCGGGTGGCAGCGGCGACTGAAAGTTTTCTCTAATCGAGCCCCGGGTCGAGCTTCCCCCGCAGTCGGATGAGGTGGTGTGCCTTGCGTACGCGGGCCGCCGCGCCAGAGGAGGACGCGAGATGAAGGTTCTGCTGGTCTACCCGGAATTCCCCGACACCTACTGGAGCTTCCGCCACGCGCTCAAGTTCGAGGGTAAGCGCTCGGCCTTCCCGCCGTTGGGGCTGCTCACGGTCTCGGCCATGCTGCCAGACGCGTGGGAGCGGCGGCTGGTGGACATGAACGTCCAGAAGCTCAAGGATTCCGAGTTAGAGTGGGCCGACCTCGTCTTCACCAGCGCGATGATCGTGCAGAAGGAGTCGCTGGAGAGCGTCGTCGAGCGGTGCAGGGCGAAGGGCAAACGCGTGGTCGTCGGCGGCCCGTACGTCTCGACCAGCGCCGAGCATTTGCCCGCGGCCGACCACATCTTCGTCGGCGAATCAGAGGCGACGCTGCCCGAGTTCTTACAAGACCTGGAACGCGGCGAACCCAAACGCGTCTACCAGGCGGCCGACAGACCCGCGCTGACCTCCACCCCCGTCCCGCATTTCCAACTGGCGGACATGAATCGTTACAGCGCGATGAGCGTCCAGTATTCGCGCGGTTGCCCGTTCAGTTGCGAGTTCTGCGACATCATCGAAATCTACGGGCGCGTGCCGCGGACGAAGACGAACGAGCAGATGCTGGCCGAACTCGACGCGCTGCGCGCGACGGGCTGGCGCGGGCTCGTCTTCATCGTGGACGACAACTTCATCGGCAACAAGCGTAACGTCAAGCGGCTCATGCCCGAGCTGATCGAGTGGTCTGAACGTCACGGCCGACCCTTCTCGTTCATCACGGAGGCCAGCGTCAACCTCGCCGAAGACGAACAGCTCCTTGAGCTGATGCGGCGCGCGAACTTCCGCCGCGTCTTCCTCGGCATCGAGACGCCGGTCGAGGAGAGTCTGAAGGAGGCGCACAAGGGGCAGAACACGCGCCGCGACTTGCTTGAGTCGGTGCACCGGATTCAGTCGTACGGGATGGAGGTGATGGCCGGCTTCATCGTCGGCTTCGACAGCGACCCCGAAGACATCTTCGACCGCCAGATCAACTTCATACGCGAGAGCGCGATCCCGCTGGCGATGGTCGGGCTGCTGACGGCGCTCCCGGACACACAGCTCTGGCGGCGACTGAAGCGCGAGGGGCGTCTGCTCAAGGAGAGCTCGGGGAACAACACGGAGGGCTCGCTCAACTTCATCCCGAACATGGACTCGCGCAAACTCGTCGAGGGGTACAAGCGGATTCTTTCGACCATCTACAGCCCGGCCGAATATTACCAGCGCGCGCTCGACTGCCTCTCGCACCTGACCGAGGGGCCTGAGCCGCGCAAGACGCGCCTGACGAGCGACATCGCGGCCTTCGCGCGCATCGCCTTCGTGCTCGGGCTGCTCGACGGGGCGCGCATGGACTTCTGGCGCTACATGAAGCGCACGCTCACCTCGCACCGCGGCAACTTCCCGCACGCCGTCACGCTCGCCGCGATGGGCTACCACTTCCGCAAGCTGACGCGCTCTTACGTGGAATAGAAAACATCTATACGCGGAGAGAGGGAGGCACGGCTAAATGTAGATAGCCGTGCCTCCCTCTCTCCGCGTTTGAAAATTTGTAAGCCCACCTCAAGCGAGGGGAAAAAGTCGCTTACTGCGGGTTCGGCAGCGGCCCCGTTGAGCCGCACTGTCCCGCCCCCGCGCCGAAGGGGACGGCCAGCGGCCCCTGCTGGATGGCGCAGAGGAACGTGTACTCCTTCTTCGCGTTGGCGAGCCCCGTGTAGTTCGCGCCGAGGAGGCCGTACGCGTCCTCCGTGTTGACGGCCCAGTACGTCCAGTGCAGGGAATTGACGGGGACGCCCGGGTCGTTGGCGGGCGTCCGTGCGTAGCTGCTCTGGATGAAGTTGACCATGTCCGTGAAGTACTGACCCTGCGAGCCCGGCCCCGTCGAGAAGAGGTCTGCGTCGGTCTTACCCGTCCCGACCTCGCCGATGAAGACCGGCGCCTGCGTGTAGCCCGTGTGCCCTGTGTTCCCCCAGGGGTACGAGGCGTGACCGGGCCAGACGGGGTTGACGCCGCCCGCGAGGTTCGGGAAGGCCCAGAACTTCTTCCAAACGTCCGCGAGGCTCGACGCGGAGCAGCCGCTGCGGTAGCAGGTCGAGGCGTTGAACCATGCCTGCCGGTACTCGACCGGGCCGTAGTCGTGCCCCGAATAGACGAGCTGGTTGTTGACCGGCGGCCCTAAGCCCGACGCGTCGCCGCCCGCGTTCAGGACGACGGGCGCGCCCGGGTGCGTCGCGTTCCCGTTGACGCCGAGCAGGTTCCCGCCCCACCAGTACCAGTCGTAAGGCCCCGCGGCCATCGTGCCCGCGGCCGTCGGGTACGTGCTCACGCCCTCGACGAAGATGAGCGGGTACTCCCACCCGCGCGCCAGCGCGTCGCCGAGCATCGTGTCGGCCGCGCGCTGGGCCGCGAGCCGCCAGTCTTTGCAGGTCGAGGTCGCCACGCAGGCCGGGGCGAAGGGGTTCGGGTTGGGGTTCGTACGCGGGTCGATGCCGTCGCCGCTGCCCCACGTCGCGCCGCCCAGGTAGGCCGTGCGCGAGGGCGTGTGCGGCTCGTTGCGCAGGTCGTAGCCGATGATGACGGGCAGGCCGTCCGAGGCGTAGTAGTTGACCGTCACGGTGTCCGTCCCGCCCAACGTCTGCGGGATGCCGTGCGCCCAGCGCTGGACGCTCACCCAGTCGTCAATCCACTTCCGCTCGGGGTAATTACTCTTGCCCGAAACGACGTACCAGAGGCCGTTGCCCTCGGCCGAGTTGCCGGCCGTCGAGCGGTGGTTGTCGAGGATGACGTGGAGGCCGCGCGAGCCCGCGTAGTTGACGATCATCGCCAGGATGTCGCGCGCGCGCTTGTTCCCGCACGTCGGGCAGGCGCTCTTCGTGTTCGAGTTCGGCACCGGGTTCGTCTCCCACATCGCGTTGGAGAAGGGGATGCGGATGGTGTTGTAGCCGTACTGCCTGATCTGGTCGATGATGACCGTGTAGTCCTTCGTCCAGAGTCCGTGCGCGTTGTAGCTGGTGGTCTCGAAGCCGTACCAGTTGATGCCCGAGATGCGGAACTCCGCGCCGCTCGGCGCGATGATCCTGTTGCCGCTCGTCGTCCAACCTGCCGACGCGCTGCCGCAGGCGAGAAGCAGGAAGAGGCAGGCGGCGACGACGGTGCGCGGCCGCGGGTGCGAGGCGCTTCTGTGCATGTGTGTACCCTCCATTTCCGGGTCGGTCGGGGTTGAGCGTCGTGGGGTTCGGGGAGGGCATCATATCCGCGCGCGCCGATTAGTCAAGCGAAATGTTTCCCGGCCGAACATAGCAGCCGTGCCGGCCGGAGCCGTGTCGCGTTTGCGGCCGGCGGTGGTAGGATAGCCGGAACACTTAAGTCCAAAATCACAAGGGGGGACTCGGTTTGGCCGACGAATCAGGGCAGTTGAGCGAGGCGGAGATGCGCGAGCGCGTGATCCAGCTCGCTTTCGGGGGCGACGAGGCGCGGTTCTGTGAGTTCTGCGAGGTCGTGCGTCAGGCGATACCCGCCGAGACGACGGTCGTGCTGCGCGGGAGCGCCGTCACGGGCGTGCGCTGGAAGGACGGCACGCCGTTCGACGGCGACGGGCCGGGCACGAGCGACCTCGACCTCACGCTCGTCGGCACGGAGATTCTGGGCGAGTACATCCTCGACGGCTTTTACCTGCCCGGCATCCACACCAAGCCGCTCTCGGACAAAGACCCGGACATCGCCCCCAACCTCATCCCGCTGCGCGAGAAGCTCGTCAGGATGGTCAAGCGACCCGTCAACATTCAGGCCACGCGCGACTTCGTCATGCAGTTGCGCGGCGACTGGATGGGTCAGCCCTACCTCACCTTAATCGGGAAGGTCGGCGAGTCGTGACCCTCAAACTCCTGAGCTACAACGTGCGCTTCGGCGGGGGCGGGCGCGAGGGGCCGCTCGCCGCGGTCATCCGAGACGCCGACCCCGACCTCGTCATACTTCAGGAGGCGACAGACCCGCGCGTCGTCGAACGCCTGTCGGAAGAGACGGGGCTCACAATCCGTGCGGCGCACAGGGGGAACTCGATTGCTTACCTGAGCCGCGCCCCAATCAAGCGCCACGAGTGGCACAGGCCGCGCGGCTCGCGCCGGCACTTCATGGAGTTGGAGCTTGAGGGCTCGAACCTCGTCGTCTTCGGCATACACCTGAGCGCCGTCCATTCGTTCTGGACTGAGCGTCGGCGCATGCGCGAGCTGCGCTCGCTGCTCGCGTGGGTCGAGTCGCGGAGCACGGGCTTCCACGTCATGGTCGGCGACTTCAACACGCTCGCGCCGGGGGAGCTGCTCGACGCGCAGAAGCTGCCGCCGCGCCTGCGCGCGCTCGTCTGGCTGAGCGGCGGCCGCGTGCGCTACCAGACGATTCAAATCCTCCTCGCCGCGGGCTACACCGACGCCTTCCGCAAACTCCACCCCGCGGAACTCGGCTACACCTTCCCCACGTGGGACCCGCACGTCCGGCTCGACTTCGCCTTCCTCCCACGGCCGCACGAAGCCCGCGTCTCCGCCTGTCGCGTGCTGACGGAGCACCCGCAAGTCAAAGAGGCTTCCGACCATTTCCCGCTCCTCGTCAATCTTGAGAGTGCCTAGGGTTGGGCTCCAGCCGACAAAAGTCTGCGCTCCGCGCGGCAGAAATTTTGATAAAGTAGGCGGCATGAGGTTCGCGCGCACAGCGTTGACAACGGGGCTGACTCTCACGCTCTTGCTCTCGCCATGTGCCGCGGCGGCCGGCGCAACCCAGAAGTCACGTTCGGCGGGGCGAGCGAAGAAGGGGAAGGCCGCGCAGGGTAAAGCCGAACCTCAGCCCGTGAGTGAGCTGGCGCAGTTGCGCGCCAAGCTGGTGCAGGCGACGAAGGATTATAAGACGAGCCTCGAACAACTCGTCTCGCTCTACGAGGCAGATGTGAAGCGCGCAGACGAGCGCGTCGTCAAGTCGCGCGAGCTGTTCGACGCGGGGCTCGTCTCGAAGCGCGAGCTTGACGCGGACGTGCAGGCGGCCGAGAACGCCCGCGCGAAGGTCGCGCGCGTCGGGGGGCAGTTGAAGAGCGCCGACGTGCAGATCGCGGAGACGCTGGTCGAGGCCGAGGCCGAGGAGGCCGCCGCCAAGGCACTCGCGAAGGCGAAGACGGCTCCGCGGGCCGCGGGCGGGATGTTGACGACGGCGGGTTATATTCGTTACGGCGGCGCGCGCGCGTGGACGCTTTCCGAGGCGGGCGGGGTGATGCAGTTCTACTCGCGCAGCTTCGGCCGACAGCTCCCCGTCAGCTCGTTCGGCCAGTCGCCCGTTCACGACCGCTGGGGCTACGCGCACCACAACGCGATGGACGTGGGCGTCAGCCCGGACAGCGCGGAGGGGCGCGCGCTGATGGAGTACCTGCGCGCGTCAGGCATCCCGTTCACGGCCTTCCGCTGGGCCATCCCCGGCACCGCCACCGGCCCGCACATACACATCGGCCGCCCTTCACACAAGATCACGCCGCGTTGACGGGGAGTCGCAGCTCGACTACGAATCCGCCGCCCGGCAGGTTAGAGGCTCTGGCCGTCCCGCCGTGGAGCCGCACGGCGCGCTCCGTGATGGCGAGGCCGAGCCCCGTCCCGCCCGTCTCGCGCGTCCGCGAGTCGTCCATGCGATAGAAGGGGCGGAAAATCTCTTTCAGCCACTCTTCGGGCACGCCCGCCCCCTCATCCTTCACGGTGATAACGGCCTCGCCCCCTCCATTCTCGCGCAGGCAGCGCAGCGAAATCTTCACCGCCGACCCCTCGGGCGTGTAGCGCACGGCGTTGCGCACGACGTTCTCGACAGCGCTCCGCAGGAGTTGTTGAGTACCTTGAATCGCGCACGCCTCGCACTCCTCGACGACGACAGAACAGTTGCGACCCTGCGCCTCGAAGTCCGCGTCCGACCCCACGTCGCGCACCAGCGCGGCGAGGTCAACAGTCTCGGCGCGCAGGCGGTCACCGTCGCTCTCCCAGCGCGAGAGCGCGAGCAGTTGGCCGATCATCTCGTTAAGCCGCTTGGCCTCGCGCTCGATGCGGTCGAGGTCGCCGGCCGCCGCCGCGCCCGCGCGCTTGCGCGCAAGGTCGAGCGCGACCGACAGACGCGCGAGCGGCGAGCGCAGTTCGTGCGAGATGTCTCGCAGCAGACGCGTCTGTGCGCCGACGAGCGTCTCGATGCGCCCGGCCATCTCGTCGAAATCGTGCCCCATCGCCGCCAGCTCGTCCCGCCGCCCGCCCAGGCCGGGCCCGACGCGCGCCGAGAGATCGCCCTGCGTCACCTGCCGCGTCACCTCGCGCAACTTCACCACCGGGGCGACGATGTAGCGCGCCAGCAGGTAGCAGAGCGCGCCCGCCGCCAGCACCACCGCGAGCACGCGCGCGACCAGCGACCACGTGTTATCCGAGAGGAGCCAGAAGATGTGACGCTGGTGCGGCGGAGGCGGCCCACCCCGCGGCATGTAGGTCACGAACGCGTAACGCCCGCCGTCGCGCGCCTCGACGGGTCGCACTTCCAGCATCCCGAACCCTATGTCTCGGAAGAAGGGCTGGCCCGTCCGCGCGACCTGCGCCGCCGCCTCGCGCACACGTGCAGGCGCCTCGGCGCCGGTCAGCTCCACGCCGCCCGCGTCGAACAACTGGTTGCGCGTGTTCGTCTCTGCACGGACGTGGCTCAGGTACTCTTCGAGCCCGGCCGCGCCGCCACGCTCGTAAGCGTCGGCGGCGTGGCGCGCGTAGCCCGACAGTACGGTCTCGATGAACTGCGGCGGGCGGAACATCTCGGGCGAGCGCGTGAGGTGGGTCGTGACGGCGAAGACGGTGATGACGACCACCATCGCCAGCCAGAACCACAGAAAAACCTTCAGGAAGAGACTCCGCAACACTCGCCTCCGGACGCGAACTACAGGGGATGTGAGATTTCACATCGCGCTTAACTTCGTAACTTCAACAATCAACCCTCACGACGGTCGGGCGTAGACGTAGCCGACGCCCCGGACGGTCCTGATCCTTTCGGCGTCTCCGGCGCGGTGGCCGAGCTTCTTGCGCAGGTGGCTGATGTGCATGTCGAGGCTGCGGTCGAAGACCGACAGTTCACGCCCGAGCACCGTGCGCACGAGGCCCTCGCGCTTGACGACGAGTCCGGCGGCGTTGAGGAGTTGGACTAGAATCTCGTACTCGACGTTCGTCAAATCCACCTCCTCGCCGTCGCGCCAGGTTTGGCGCGTGCCCGTGTCAACCTCCACGTCGCCGACGCGGATGCGCGCGGGCGCGCTCGGCTCAGGCGATTGTATTGCGGCTTCGGCGCGCGCCGGGCGCGCGCGGCGGAGGATGGCCTGAATGCGCGCGACCAGCTCGCGCGGGTTGAAGGGCTTGGGCAGGTAGTCGTCGGCCCCTATCTCTAGCCCGACGATGCGGTCAACGTCGTCGCCGCGCGCCGTGAGCATCATCACGTGCACGTCGGAGCCCTCGGCGCGGAGCCGGCGCAAAACCTCGAAGCCGTTCATGCCCGGCATCATCACGTCGAGCACGACGAGCGCGTGCTCGCCCGACAGAGCGCGTTCGAGCCCCGCGTCGCTGCGGTTCGCGACCTCGATCCGGAAGCCTTCTTCGCCCAGCAGTTCGGCGACCAACTCACACAGCTCGCGGTCGTCGTCGATAATCAGAACGTGTTCCATCCACAAACTCCCTGACATCCAGAACCGAACGCACATTCTATCCGAAGCCGCCACCGTGCGTCCGTAAAGAAGTGTCCGGCGTCGTTGACAAAACTTTACGCGGTGTTGACCGACTCTTTACGGACGCCTCAAGAGTTTTCGCATATAAGTATATGCAGACGTCGAGTGAGAGCGGACGGCTTACCGCGGATGACTACTCGGGCGGTATTTGCGTGAGACAACTCTGGCGAAAGGATGAGGTGAAGAGGATGACGAAGAAGAGAATCATCGGCGGCGCTGTGGCGTTCGCCGCGGCGTTGATGATGACGGTGGCGGCGTTCGCGCAGCACGGGCCGGGCGGCCCCGGCGGGCATCGCGGCCACGGCGGCCCCGGTCGTCACGGCGGCCACGGCGGGCCGGGCAACATGCTCGGGCACCTCTCGCAGGTGCTCAACCTGACCGACGCGCAGAAGGCGCAGATCAAGCAGATCGAGGAGAGCTTCCGCGAGAGTACGAAGAACCTCCACGAGCAGCTCCGGGCGAACGGCGGCGGCCCCTTCGACGCGGTGAAGGACGGCACGTTCGACGAGGCGGCCGTCCGCGCGGCGGCGCAGGCTCGCGCCGGCGTCCACGTCGAGCTAGAGGTGGCGCACGCGCGGATGATGTCTCAGGTCTTCGCGGTCTTGACGACCGAGCAGAAGGCGAAACTCGCCGAACTCCACAAGCAGATGCAGGAGCGCCACAAGCAGGGGCCGCCGCCCCCGCCGGGCGGTGAAGAAGGCGGCAGGTAAATCTCTCAATTTCATCTCCGGGGCGCCGCATTCATACTGGGCCTTTGTGGAGCCCCGGAAAAGGGAGGCCGTACGCGGTTCGGCCTCCCTTTTCCTTATTCCGCGTGCCGCTTTACAAAACTTTACAAGAGAGTGACGAACTTATTACAGGCGGGTCTACCCTCCGGGCATCGAAAGGAATACGCGAGATGACGGCCGCGAAATCCGCGGCCACGGGAGACGGAGAATTTCAGACTCGGAGGCAGCCACGGCTATGGGGCGTTTATTCTTATCCGGCATTCTGGCTTTAACTCTTCTGGCGGCGGGCGGTGTCTCAGGCGTTCGCGCACAGCAGGCGTTACCGCAGGCGTCGAAGGACGGCGCCGGCGCGATCGACGTGAACCGCATCGTGCGCGCCTTCACGGCGAAGGAGACAGAGTTCCGCCGCGCGCTCAACAACTACACCTTCACGCGCGACGCCGTCATCCAGACCATCGGCTTCGGCGGACAGGTTACGGGTGAGTACAACCGCACGTCGCAGTTCGTCTTCAACGACGCGGGCGAGCGCTTCGAGCGCATCACGCGGTTCCCCATGCCGACGCTGACCGAGGTCAGCTTCACGCAGGAAGACCTCGAAGACCTCGGCGGCGTCCAGCCCTTCGCCCTCGAAGCCTCGAAGATAAACCTCTACAACTTCACCTACGTCGGCCGCGAGAAGGTTGACGAGTTGGACACCCACGTCTTCGACGTGTCCCCGAAGGTGATGCCGAAGAAAGTGAGCGAGCGCTTCTTCCAGGGGCGCGTCTGGGTCGAGTCCGACGACTTGCAGATCGTCAAGGTCAAGGGCAAGGGCGTGCCCGAGGGCAAGCAGCGCTTCCCCGTCTTCGAGACCTACCGCGAGAACATCGACGGCAAATACTGGTTCCCGACCTACACCTACGCCGACGACACGCTGGTCTTCCCCGGCGGCCAGACGGTGCACCTGCGCATGAAGGTCAAGTACGCCGACTTTAAACTCTTCCGCGGCCGCGTCCGCGTCATCGAAGAGGGCGAGCCCGGCGACACGCCCTGAGCAGTAGTCAGGAGACAGTAGTCAGTCGTCAGTAGGCTCCGCTTGAAGAGGATGACGATAAAAACCGAGCGGTGCGCAATATCGAACGTGTTTCTACTGACTGCTGACTACTGACTGCTGACTACTGTCCAGTGTCTACTTCCTTTCACCCTGACGGAGAAGAGATGTCAGCCGAAGCGGTTTTAAACGACAGTCACGCGCTCGCCGCGCCGCGCGAGGTGACGCCGGAGCGCGCCTCGGACTTCGCGCTGGCGCAGAGGGCGGCGCAGGGAGATATGCAGGCGTTCGAGGAGTTGTTCCGGCTCTACAGGCGGCTCGTCTACAGCCTGTGCCTGCGCATGACGCAGGACGTGTCGGAAGCCGAGGACGTGACGCAGGAAGTCTTCGTCCTGCTCTTCCGCAAGATCGGCGGCTTCCGCGGCGAGGCCAACTTCACGACGTGGCTGCACCGCCTGACGGTCAACCAGGTGCTGATGCGCTTCCGCAAGAACAAATCGCGGAGGGAGGACGCGCTCGAAGAGGAGGAGATTCGTCCGCACGAGTCCGTCCGCCCGACCTCGCCGAAGGCGTCGCAGTTGATCGACCGCATCACCCTTGAGAATGCCCTCGCGCAGCTCCCGCCCGGCTACCGCGCGGCCTTCATCCTCCACGACATCGAAGGGTACGAGCACGAAGAGGTCGCGCGTCTCCTCGGCTGCGCCGTCGGCACCTCCAAGTCGCAACTCCACAAGGCGCGCACCAAGCTCCGCAAGATTCTCGCCGGCCGCTGACGGCCCCGCCGGTACAAAGACAACTAAAAAAAGTCACTCACGTCATCGCGGAGGTACGGCTAATTGGATTTAGTTGTGCCTCCGTGTCAATTTCACCCAAGCCTTCCGACGCTTAAGAAAAAGTTGAAACAGCGCCGTTGACCGGTCGTATGCTGCACAGTAATATATTGCTATGTCATATATCGGCTCAGACATCCTGGCGCGAGAGTTGAAGAAGGGGAGCGCCGAGCTGCTCATCCTCTCGCTCGTCGAAGACCAGCCGCGGCACGGCTACGACATCGGCAACCTCATCGAGCAGCGTTCGGGCGGGGTCTTGCGCTTCAACGTCGCCTCGCTCTACCCGCTGCTCTACCGGCTGGAGAGCCGCGGCTGGATTCAGGGCCGCTGGGTCGAGCAGGCGGGGCAGCGCCGCCGCCGCTACTACAAACTGACGGCCGAGGGGAAGAAGGTGCTCGCCGCACAGCGCAACACCTGGCGCGAGTTCGTCGAGGCCATCGGCCGCATCACGGGGACCGAGAATGCCTGACTGGCAGGACGAAGTCAGACGCCGTCTGTCGGGGCTGAGGCTGAGCCCGACCCGGGAGACGGAGATCGTGGAGGAGCTTGCGCAGCACCTCGAAGACCGCCACGCGCAGGCGCTCCGCGGCGGCGCGAGCGCGGAGGAGGCGTACCGCGCCGCCTTACAGGAACTGACCGAGAGTGATCTGCTGGCGCAGGGCCTGCGCCGCGTCGAGCGCCCCGTGCGCCTTGAGCCGGTCGTGCCGGGCACGCCGAGGAGGTTCGGTATGTTGGGAGACTTGAAGCACGACCTTCGCTACGGCGTGCGCATGCTCTGGAAGAACCCGGGCTTCACGGCCGTCGCCGTCATCGCGCTGGCCCTCGGGATCGGCGCCAACAGCGCCATCTTCAGCGTCGTCAACACGGTGCTGCTGAGTCCGCTGCCTTACGACGAGCCCGAGCGCTTGGTGATGGTCTGGGAGGACGACACGAAGCACGGCTACCCGAACGACACGCCCGCGGCGGCCAACTACGTTGACTGGCGTGAACAGAACAAGGTCTTCGAGGGCATGGCGGCTTTGGCCGACCAGAGCTACAACCTGACGGGTTCGGGCGATCCGGAGCGCATTGACGGCAAGCGCGTCAACGCGAACCTCTTCGAATTGCTCGGCGTAGCGCCGCTGCACGGCCGTGCGTTCGCAGCGGAAGAGGACAGACCCGGCGCGAACAAGGTCGTCATTCTCAGTCACGCGCTCTGGCAGCGACGCTTCGGCTCGGACGCAGGGGTGGTCGGCCAGGCGCTCACGCTCAACGGCGAGGGGCACACCGTCGTCGGCGTCATGCCGGCGAGCTTCCAGTTCCCAGACCGGGAGGCGGAGATGTGGGTGCCCATCGCCTTCACGCAGCAGGAGGCGGCCAACCGCGGCCGACACTACCTGAAGGTCGTCGCGCGTCTGAAGCGGGGCGTCTCGCTCGAACAGGCGCGGGCGGAGATGAGCACCATCGCCGCGCGCTTGCAGCAGCAGTTCCCCGAGCAGAACACAGACCTCGGCGCGTCGGTCGAGCCTCTGCACGAGCACCTTGTGGGCGACATCCGGCCGGCGCTGCTCGTCCTGCTCGGCGCGGTCGGGCTCGTGCTGCTCATCTCGTGCGCGAACGTCGCCAACCTCCTGCTCGCGCGCGCGGCCGGACGGCAGAAGGAGATAGCGCTCCGCACGGCGCTCGGCGCAAGCCGCATGCGACTCATCCGGCAGTTCCTGACCGAGAGCGTCCTGCTGGCCGCGTTCGGCGGCGTAATCGGCCTGCTGCTGGCGGTGTGGGGCGTGACGCTGCTCAAGACTTTCATCCCCGAAAATATCTCGCAGGTCAAGGCCATCAACGTTGATACGCGCGTGCTCGTGTTTACGGTAGTGGTGACGGTGCTGACGGGGCTCGTCTTCGGGCTGGCGCCTGCCGCGCAGGCTTCGAAGTTCAATCTCAACGAGACGCTGAAGGAGGGCGGGCGCGACGCCGCCGCGGCCCGGGGCGGCAACTTCGTGCGCGGACTGCTCGTCGTCGCGGAGGTCGCCATCTCGCTCGTGCTGCTCGTCGGCGCCGGACTCTTAATCAACAGCTTCCTGCGCCTGCGCAGCGTTGACCCGGGCTTCCGCACCGACAACCTTCTGACGATGAGCGTCGTCCTTCCGCAGCAGAAGTACCCCGACCAGGCGCGGCGCACGGCCTTCTACACGGACATGCTCCGCCGCGTCGAGGCGCTGCCCGGCGTGCGCTCGGCCGGCGTCACCAACTGGATACCGCTCGTCATGCAGGGCGACTCCATCGGCGTCACCATCGAGGGACAGCCCGTCCCGGTGCCGGGTCAGGGCAAGCCGCCCGTCCTCGTGACGAGGGTCGTCAGCCCCGGCTACTTCGGCACGATGGGCATCCAGCTCCTTGAAGGGCGGGTGTTTGAAGAGGGCAAGGACAGGGTGGACTCGCCCTGCGTCATCGTTATCGGCGAGGCGGTGGCGCGCCGCTACTGGCCGGGCGAGAGCGCCCTGGGCAAGCGCATCGCGCCGGGTAGGGTTGAGTCGGATGAAGACTGGTGTCAGGTCGTCGGCGTGGTGAAGGACGTGAGGCAGAGAGAACTGGCGTCCGAGCCGATCCCGCTGGCGTACTTCACGTACGAGCAGGCCGGCTTCTTCGCGCCGCGCTACCTCGTCGTCAAAACGGCGGCTGATCCGCAGGCGCTCGCCGGCACGGTGCGCAAGACCGTGTGGGAGGTGGATAAAGACCAGCCGGTCTCGAACGTCAACACGATGGAGGGCGTGCTCTCCGAGTCCATCGCGCGGCAGCGCTTCAGCACGCTGCTGCTGGGCATCTTCGCGGGTTTGGCGATGATTCTGGCGGCGGTCGGCATCTACGGCGTGATGAGCTATTCGATGGCGCAGCGGACGCGCGAGATCGGCATCCGCATGGCGCTCGGCGCGCAGAAGCGCGACGTGCTGATGCTGGCCGTCGGTCAGGGTCTGAAGCTCGTCGCCATCGGCGTCGCGCTCGGGCTCGTCGGCGCGTTCGCTTTGACGAGGGTGATGACGAGTCTCCTCTACGGCGTCAGCGCCACCGACCCGGCGACGCTCGTCACCATCTCCCTCGTCCTCGTCGCCGTCGCGCTCCTCGCCAGCTACATCCCCGCGCGCCGCGCCGCGAAAGTAGACCCGTTGATTGCTCTGCGGTACGAATAGTCCGCAGAGACAAACAGAGGCACAGAGCTTGAGAAGGTTCTGGGAGTTCCTTCTTAACTCTGTGCCTCTGTCCCTTCTGCGGCGGGCGCGTCCGGGTTTGACTCGAACCGGCCCTATTCGTACTTCAAAGCGATGAGCGGGTCTACGCGCGTCGCGCGACGCGCCGGGATGTAGCAGGCGATGAGCGAGACGACGCCGAGCACGACGACGATGGCCGCGAAGGTCGCCGGGTCGGACGCCGTGACGCCGTAGAGCAGCCCCGACATCACGCGCGAGAGCGCCAGCGCGCCGGCCAGCCCGACCCCGATGCCGATGAGCGTCAGAATAAGCCCCTGACGCAGCACCAGCATCAGCACGCGCCCGGGCTGCGCCCCGAGCGCCATGCGCAGCCCGATCTCGCGCGTCCTCAACTGCACAGAGTAGTTCATCACCCCGAAGATGCCGACCGCCGCCAGCAGCGTCGCGAGCCCCGCGAAGATGCCCAGCAGCAGCGTGTTGAAGCGCGCGCGCCCGACCGTGTCGGCCATCACCTGCGTCATCGTCCGCACGTCCGAGACGGGCTGGTCGGGGTCTATCGCGGCGATCTCGCGCCGCGCGGCCGGGGCCATCTCCGCCGGGTCGCCCGCGGTGCGCACCACGATGGTCATGAACTCGTAGGTCAGCCCCGGGTGCGGGTAGTAAACGGTCGGCTCGGCCTCGGCCGTGAGGTTATCGTATCTCACGTCGCCGACGACGCCGACGATCTCAGTCCACGCAGGGTCTTCCGACATGAAGACCTTGATGCGCTTGCCCAGGGGGTCTTCGCCGGGGAAGTGCTTCCTGGCGAATGACTCGCTGACGATGATGACGTTGCGCACCTCCGCGTCCTCGACCTCGCTGAAGTTGCGCCCCTGCTTCACGGGGATGCCCATCGTCTTGAAGTAGCCCCCGTCGGCCACGCGCACGTTCGTGCTCGGCCCCGTCCCGCGCGGCGGCTCGGGCTTGCCCTCGATGTTGAAGCCGGTGGCCGAGCCCAGTCCGCCGTAGAGCGGCAGGAAGTTGACGATGCCCGCCGACTGTACGCCCGGAGTCGAGCGGATGCGTTCGAGCGCCCGGCGGAAGAAGGCGACGAATTGCGGGTCGTCCTTGTACTTGGCCGCGGGCAGGCGCAAGACCATCGTCAAAACGTTCCCCGTCTCGAACCCCGTGTCGATCTTGCGGAGCTGCGCGAAGCTCTTGACCAGAAGCCCCGCGCCGGCCAGCAGCATCAGCGCGAGCGCGACCTCGCCGACCACGAGGACGCCGCGCAGGCGCCGGCTGCGCGAGCCCTGCGCGTCCGCGCCCTTGCCGCCCTCCTTGAGCGCGTCGTTCAGATTCAGCCGCGTCGCCTCAAGCGCCGGCACGATGCCGAAAAGGAGACTGGTCAGGAGCGTGACGCCGAGCGTCCACGCCAGCACGGTCGTGTTGATGCCGACGTTCTGCAGGTTGACGAGGTCGCGCGGGCTGATGGCGACGAGCGCGCCGATGCCCCACCACGCCACCAGAAGCCCCAGCGCGCTACCCAGCAGCGACAGCAGCAAGCTCTCCGTCAACAATTGCCTGATGACGCGGATGCGCCGCGCCCCGAGCGCCGTCCGCAGCGCGATCTCCCTCTCGCGTGCGGCGACGCGCGAGAGCAGGAGGTTCGCCACGTTCGCGCACGCGATCAGAAGCACCAGCCCGACCGCCCCGAGCAGCACCCACAGCGCCGGGCGCACGTCGCCGACGATCTGCTCGCGCAGCGGGATGACCTCCGCCGTGTAGTTCTTGTTGAAGGTCGAGTCTTCGGAGAGCCGCGCGTGGATGGTCTTGATCTCCGCCTCGGCCTGCGCGGCGCTGACGCCGCGCTTCAGCCGCCCGACCACCGAAAGGAAACGCCCGCGCTCGTTCGCGGTGGACGCACCGGGCGGGGGCATCGGGAGCACGCCCCACACCTCCGGGGGTTTGCCCGTCCCGGACCTCTGCTTGATGTGCCAGTGGAAGCTCGGCGGCATGACGCCGACGACGTTGAAGGGCACGCCGTTGAGCGTGATGGGCTTGCCGACGAGGCCGGGGTCGCCGCCGAAGCGCCGCTTCCAGAAGCCGTGGCTCAGGACTACTCCGTCCGAGCCCTGCAGCCCGTCGTCCTCGACCAGCACGCGGCCGTGCAACGGCTCGACGCCGAGGACTTTGAAGAGTTCGGGCGTGGCGAACTGCACGGCGACCTCTTCGGGTTCGCCGACGCCGGTCAGGTTCAGACGCTGGTCGGTAAAGGCCGCCATGCTCTCGAAACTCGCCCCCTGCGCGCGCCACTCGCGGAAGTTCGCCCGCGAGGTCGTGTTCATGTGCCGACCCGAGGGCGTGACCTCCCACAGCATCGCGACGCGCTCGGCGTCGCTGTAGGGGAGCGGCCGCAGGAGCAGGTCGTTGACGACCGAGAAGATGGCCGTGTTGGCCCCGATGCCGAGCGCGAGCGTCAACACCGCGACCGCCGTGAATCCCTTGTGCTTGGCGAGCACGCGCACGCCGTAACGAACGTCCTGTAAAAAAGTCTCCATCAAACCACCCCCGCGAACCGTGTACGCCGCGTCCCGCATGCTGTCGAAGTTGCCGAAGCTCATCCGCGCCGCGCGGCGCGCCTCCGCGGGCGACATCCCGCGCGCGAGGTTGTGCTCGGTCTCCAGCTCGACGTGGAGGCGCATCTCCGCGTCAATGTCGTCGATGACCGACTCGCGCCCGGTGAGCGCGCGCAGCCGAGCCCGGATATAGTTCCACCACCACATTGCCGTAAAAACCTCTTAAGTGGCCTGCCGCATCTTCGCGATGGCGAGAACGAGGCGATCCCAACTCGCCTCCTCGACCTCCAGCTGGCGCCGACCCGCCTTCGTGAGCGCGTAGAACTTGGCGTTCCGGCCCGTCTCGTTCGTCTCCCACTTCGAGGAGACCCACCCCCTCTGCTCGATGCGGTAGAGCGCCGGGTAGAGCGAGCCCTGCTCGACGCTGAGCATCTCGTCCGACATCTGGCGGATGCGCTGGATGATGCCGTACCCGTGCAGCGCGCCCAGACTGAGCGCCTTCAGGATGAGCATGTCGAGCGTGCCCTGTAGTAAGTCTGCCTTCTTCTGTGTCACGTGAGTTTAACCTTTCGCGCGGCCTGCCATGCCTAGAAAGTCAAGGCATGGTAGATGCGCGATGCCTAGCTTGTCAAGGCATACGCGCGTCCGCGGGATTGGGTTCCGTCGAAAGCGGATTTGGTGGGTGAGTGTGGGGCCGCCCGTCCAGCTCGCGCGCGAGTTGCCGGCGCCGGCGGCCGACTGAGGCGGAAGCGGCGCGGCCCTTAAGGAACTACTTCGGGCGTCATTGCTGTTGTTGCTGCTGCTGCTCCGCCGTTTGGTCTGCCTCGGGCGGGCTGGTGAGGGTGGCGATGAGGCGCAGCGCCTCTTCGGAGTCGGGCTCCTCGGCGGGCTTGACCTGCACCGCGACGCTCAACTCGCTCTCGGCGGCGCCTTTGAAGACGCCGCGCGTCGGGGGCACGTCCGAGTAGTCGCGCCCGACGGCGACGCGTATGTGCCGCTGACCCGCGAGGAGGTTGTTGGTCGGGTCGAAGCCGACCCAGCCCAGCCCGGGCAGCAGCGCCTCGACCCACGCGTGCGTGGCGTCCTGCGCGGAACGGTCGTTGTACTCGACGCGGTGAAAGAGGTAGCCGCTCACGTACCGGCACGGCACGCGTATGTGCCGCGCCAGCGCGATCATGATGTGCGAGTAGTCCTGACAGACGCCTTTGCGCGAGTCGAGAGCCTCTTCAATCGCCGAGTCGGCGCGCGTACTTTGCGGCACGTAGTCGAAGGCGTTGTAGATGGCCGCGTTCAGCTCGCGCAGGACGGTCAGGGGGTCGTCGCGCCGGCCCAGCTCCAACTCGCGTGCGAAGTCGAGCAGCGCGTCGCTCGGGCGCGCGAAGTGGCTGGGCATGAGCATGTCCCAGAAGTCGCCACTCTCGACGAGCGCGTCCAGCTCGTCCCAAGCCACGGCCGCGAGCGCCTCGGGCGGCACGGGTCGTGGGAGCGATTCGATGACGGACTTCGCGTTGATGATGAGCTGCGTGTGGCGGCCCGGGATGTCGAAGTGGTGGACGGCGTTGTCGAGGTAATCGCGGTATGAGGTGACGCGAGCCGAGGGTTTCAGGCTGATGTCGAACTTCAGGCAGCGCTGCGGGCCTTCGCTGAGCGGCTGCATCCGCAGCTCCATGATGCTCTCGGTGATGGGGGCGCTGTAACGGAACTTGGTGACGTGGTTGATGGAAAGGTGCATGGGTTGAGCTGTTGGATGTTAGCTATCGGCTGTGAGCTCTCGGCTTCATCGGTTCTTGCGGCGGACGCCTTAGAGCAATCTCTGTTTCATTCTCATCCTGCTGAAAGCCAACAGCTAATA
>DAIRFV010000379.1:0-5028 GCA_036794905.1 Pyrinomonadaceae bacterium
GCCGCCACGGCGAAGATTTTCAGGGGGCGTCAATCTCTTCGTCGCGCGTCCCTCCGTTCGGTGAAGTCGTGCGAGCCTGTTCAGGCGTTCACCGTCTCGGATGCGGGTTCCGGCGCGGGCGATGTCCCGGCCTCGGGGCCGGCGCCGTCGGTCTGCTGGCGCGCGTGGTAGGAGGAGCGCGTGAGCGGGCTCGACTCGACGTGCTTGAAGCCCAACTCCAGCCCGACCTCGCGCCAGCGCGCGAACTCCTCGGGCGTGACGTAGCGCTCGACGGGGAGGCGGCGCGCGTGCGGTTGCAGGTACTGCCCGATGGTCATGATGTCGCACGAGACCGAGCGCAAGTCACGCATCAGCTCGACGACCTCTTCGAACGTCTCGCCGAGGCCCACCATGATGCCGCTCTTCGTCAACATCCCGCGCGCCTCCCGGTCGCGGCGCGCGGCGGCGCGGCTCAAGAGCGTCAAAGTCTGCCGGTAGTCAGCGTCCGGCCGGACGCGCTTGTACAGGCGCGCGATGGTCTCGGTGTTGTGGTTGAGCACGTCGGGCTCGGCGTCGAGCACGGCGTCGAGGGCCCGTTCGTCGCCGTTGAAGTCGGGGATCAGGACCTCGACGCGGCAGTCGGGGTTGTGCGCGCGCACCTGGCGGATGGTCTCGGCCCAGTGGGCGGCGCCGCCGTCGGCGAGGTCGTCGCGGTTGACCGAGGTGATGACGGCGTGCGCGAGGTCGAGGGTCTTCACCGCCTCGGCGACGTGGCGCGGCTCGTCGGGGTCGAGCGGCGTGCCCTGACCCTTCGAGACGGCGCAGAAGCCGCAGTGGCGCGTGCAGATGTCGCCGCCGATCATGAAGGTCGCCGTCCTGTCCGTCCAGCACTCGAAGATGTTCGGGCACCGCGCCTCCTGGCAGACCGTGTGCAGGTTCAGGTTCTCGATCAGCTTCAGGACGTAGTTCTGGTTGGAGGGGTCGCCGAGACGTATCTTCAGCCACTCGGGCTTGGGGCCTCGCGGCGGACGTGTCGTCGGGGGGTTGTTAATGACGCGCAGCTCGCGGCTCAAATCTCTTGCTCCTTGTTTGACTACTCAGCTATTCAATTTGAATTGTACGCTATTCGACTGCGCCGATTTTAACACCCGGTTCGGGCTTTGTCCTGCGGCGCCCATCCCCGACTCGACGTTCGAGCCGCCCGAGTAGCGCGGGCCGCCCTTCAGGCCACCGCCGGGTGGACGAAGCGCGCGAGCGCCTCGGGGTCAACGTTGCCGCCGGAGAGGACGACGCCGACGCTCCCGACATCCTCCGGGAGCTTGCCGAAGAGCGCGGCGGCGGCGGCGACCGCGCCCGTCGGCTCGACCAGAATCTTCAGGCGGAAGAGCAGGAACCGCACCGTCTCGACGATCTCGTCCTCGGAGACCAGGAGCACGTCCTCGGCGTTGCGGCGCAGCACGGGGAACGTGAGCGCGCCCGGCGTCTGGGTGCGCATGCCGTCGGCGATTGTGGCGGGCGGCGGGATCTGTACGCGCTCGCCCTTGAGGAACGACTGGCGCGTGTCGTCGGAGAGTTCCGACTCGACCGGGAAGCAGCGCACTGCGGGGCGGACGCTCCTGGCCGCGGTGGACGCGCCCGCGAAGAGGCCGCCGCCGCCGCAGGGCGTCAGGAGCGCGCCGAGGTCGGGCACGTCCTCCAACAACTCCAGCGCGCACGTCCCCTGCCCCGCCGCGACGTGGTAGTCGTCGTAGGGCGGGACGACGACGAGCCCTTCCCTCTCAGAGAGCCTCCGCGCGACCTCCTCGCGGTCTTCGCGCTGGCGGTCGTAGGTGACGACCTCGGCGCCGTAGCCCTTGGTGGCGTCGAGCTTGGTGCGCGGCGCGTCCGCGGGCATCACGATGACGGCGCGCAGACGCGCGTCGCGCGAGGCGAGCGCCACGGCCTGCGCGTGGTTCCCCGAAGAGAAGGCGACGACGCCGCGCGCGCGCTCCTCGCGCGAGAGCGACTGAATCTTGTTCGTCGCGCCGCGCATCTTGAAGGCGCCCGCGCGCTGGAAGTTCTCGCACTTGAAGAAGACGCGGCGGCCCGCCGCCTCGTCGAACATGCGCGAGGTGATGACGGGCGTGCGGTGCACGAACGGCCGCACGCGCTCGGCGGCCTCGCGGATAAAGTCGAGTGTCAGCATCAGAAAGTTATTTGTCGTAGCCGAAGAGGCGGCGCAGGAAAAGCCTCACGATGCGAATCTGTAAGACGACCCTCCAGACCGCGAGGATGAAGAGGAGGAGGACGGCCGCGCCCACGACGATCTCTTCCGAACTCATGCGCCTACCCCCTCCTTAAGTTGTTCCGCCTCCTCCGGCGCAGACCCGAAGACTTCGGCGAAGCGCGCGACGACGCGGTCTTCCACTTCGCGCAGCGGAACCTCGCGGCCGAGCAGTTCCTTCATCGAGGTGACGGGCTCGCCCTCGCAGGCGACGATGAGGTTGAAGTAGGAGAGGTCTGTGTTGACGTTCAGGGCGAAGCCGTGCGTGGTGACCCAGCGCGCGATGTGGACGCCGATGGCGGCGACCTTGCCGCGCGCGGTGTGGACGCCCGTCAGCCCCTCGACGCGAAACGCCTCGATACCGTAATCCCCCATCGCGCGGATCAAGACCTCTTCGAGGTCGCGGACGTACTTGTGCACGTCCTCGCGGTCGGGGCTCAAATTTATGACGGGGTAGCCGACCAGTTGGCCGAGGCCGTGGTAGGTCATCTTGCCGCCGCGGTTCGTCTCGAAGACCTCGACGCCGCGCGCGGCGAGCGCCTCCGGCGTGGCCAGGATCAAAGAGGGCGTGGCGCGGCGGCCGACCGTTAAGACGTGCGGGTGCTCGACGAGCAGCAGCGTGTCGGGACTGCGCCGGTCGCGCACGGATACTTCCGTCTCCTTCTGGACGCGGTAGCCCTCGCCGTATGCCAGACGCCCCAGGCGGCGAACTCTCAATCGTCTCGCGTGCATCGCAGTGTGCAGAACTGTTACTCTTCCCCTTCGGCCACATTGTAGCAGACGGCGCGCGCCGCCTTGACGGTCGCGCCGGGGACGCGCCAAGCTTGGGCCGCCCCGACAGTTTAAGTCGAATCCAAAAACAGACGGAGGACGGAACTGTGAAACCGCTCATCGCCAAAGCGGCACTGTGCCTGCTCATCATCACCTGCGCCGCGGCGTCCGCGCCCGCGCAGACGCGCACGCGCCGCGGCACGCCGCAGAGGCGGCGCGCGCCCGCGGCGGCCACGCGGCTCGACCAGACGCGCTTCAACACGCAGCGGCTGGAGGTGGCCGGGCTCTCGAAAGACTTGACGCGCTTCCTCTACCTCTACGGGAGGCTGTCGAAAGACTTGGAGCTGACGGGCGCGCAGCAGGGCGCGGCCGACGCGACGAACCAGACGAAGGCCGGCCTCATCCGCAGCATCGGCGACATGCGCGACCGGCTCGACCAGTTGGAGGGGCGCTTCCGCTTCGAGGAGGGTTTGCGGACGCAGTACCAGACGCTGCGCGGCGTCTCGGCGCGCGCCGACGAGGCCACGCAGGCGGCCAACGCCAACCGCTTCGACCAGGCCGGCCGCATTCTTCTGGAGGTCGCCAACAAGCTGACCGACGTGTTACTGGAGATGCAGTAGTCAGTAGTCAGTAGAAAAACAGAGGCGGCGCGCTCGGCTTAAAACCGGAGCGCGCCGCTTTGTCTTCCCTACTGACTACTGTCTACTGTCTACTGTCTACTCCCCTCCCTAGCCTTTCTTGAAATACCCCTGCCGGGCGCGGATGCGCGCGTCGGGGCGGGCGGGCGCGGTGACCTTGATGCGGAGGAACTTCCCCGTCGCGGCCTGGTTGTTCGAGAGGTATTGCAGCAGATACTGGGCGCGCAGTTCGGCGGCGATCTGCCGGAAGATAACGTCCAACTCTTCGTTGCGCGCGGGCACGTAGGCCGTGCCGCCCGTGGCGTCGGCGACCGTCTGCATGCCGGTCTGCGCGCGCATGCTGATCTCGTTGAGTCGGACGGAAGGGCCGCCCGGGTTGATCGAGTAGAAGACGGCGTCGGCGCCCTGCACGGCGCGCTGCACGCCCGCGACGGCGCGCTGGTGGCGCGATTGCAGGTCGCGGCGCGCGGCGGCGCGCGCGCCCACGGGGCGCGTCGCCTCCTGCGCCTCGGCCTTCTTCTGCTGCTCGTACTCGGCGATGGTCTGCTCGCGCACGGCCCCGCTGAAGTTGTCGTCGCCGTCGGTGACGGCGAGGATGACGCGGCGGTGGCTGCCCGGCGCGTTCTCGCCGAGGTACTTCGCGGCGAAGCTCACCGTGTCGTAGAAGGCGGTCGGCGTGGCGCGCGCCGCGGCGGGAATCCTGAGCAGGGCGGCGGCCGTCGTCTCGGCCCCGGCGAGCGGCTGCACGAGCGCGGGCTTGTCGGCGATGGTGACGACGGCCGCGCGGTCGGCGGGCTTCATCACCAGTCGCAGGAAGCGCGCGGCCGCCTCCTGCTGGCGGGCGAAGAAGTCCTTGGCCGTCACGCTCGAAGAGATGTCGAAGAGGATGACGATGTCGAGCGGCACCTCCTCGGCGTTGCCCACGGCCTGTAGCTCCTGCCCGCGCCCCTCCTCTTCGAGCCGGAAGTCCTCCTTCTTCAGACCCTGCACGGCGTTGCCCGCGGCGTCGGTGATGGCGACGGGGACGACGACGAGGTTCGAGGTGACGCGCACCACGTCCGCGTCGTCGAGCGTGACTTCGACCGGCTTCGGCGTGGGCGTGGGCCGCGGCGTCGGCGTGGGCAGGGGCGGCGGGGGCGGCGCGTCGTCCTGCGAAGTGGGGACGTGAATGATGGCCGGCGTCGGGGTCGGCGTCGCGCGCTGCGGCAGGCGCGGGACGGTGACCGGCGTCGGCGTGGGCCGCGCGACCGTGCGCGGCCGTCGCGTCTGCGCCCCGCCCCCCGCCGCCATGACGGAGAGCGCGAGCGCCGCCAGCGTCAACCCCAACAGAGACCTCCGCGCCGCGCCTTGTAACCGGGACACTGTGGTGACTCCTCC
>DAIRFV010000380.1:0-1742 GCA_036794905.1 Pyrinomonadaceae bacterium
GCGCTCGCAGGTCAACTTCTACTTCAACGCCTTCTCGCGCGGGCAGCTCATCTTCCCGACGTTCGCCAACTTCCTGCTCGGCCAGTCGGTCTCGGTCATCGGCTCGGGCGTCTACGACCGCGCGTTCCGCGTCAACGACCTCGCGGGCTTCGTGCAGGACGACGTGAAGCTGACGAACCGCCTGACCTTGAATTTGGGCCTGCGCTACGACTTCTTCGGGCTCCCCAAAGAGAAGTACGGGCGCCTCGTCAACTTCATCCCCGGGCAGTTCCGCGCGGGCAGTCTCGCGTCGCCGGCGGGGCCGCCCAACGGCTTCGTGCAGGCGGGCAACGCCGCGAACCCCCTGCCCGGCGTGCCGGCGGTCGAGGACACGCTCGTCCCGCAGGACAAGAACAACTTCGCGCCGCGCGTCGGCTTCGCCTACCGTCTGAACGAGACGGGGACGCTCGCCGTGCGCGGCGGCTACGGCATCTACTACGACCGCGTCTCGACGCGCTTCGCCAACACTTCGCTCTTCAACTTCCCGTACCTCGCGGTCGGCGTCGGCGTCTTCCGCCCGCTCGCCACGCCGTTCGCGGCCGTGCCGCAGCCCGGCGCGTTCCCCGTGGGCGCGACGGTGCCGAGCCCGCTCGCGCCGCTCGGCATCCTCGTCAGCGGCGTCTACCCCGACCCGGAGATGCGGACGCCCTACATCCAGCAGTACAACGCGAACGTGCAGTGGGAGTTCGCGCGCGACTTCCTCCTCGAAGTCGGCTACGTCGGCTCGAAGGGGACGAAGCTCCTGCAACTCCTCACCATCAACCAGCCGATCTACAACCCCGCGACGAACACGTTCGCCGCGCCGTTCGCGCCGTTCGTCTCGGCGCAGAAGAACGCGACGGGCGGGCTGCAGCAGGTGCAGACCTCTTCGAACTCGCACTACGACTCGCTCCAGTTGAGCGTGACGAAGCGGTTCGGCCGCGGCCTACAGTTCCTCTCGGCCTACACTCTGGCCAAGTCGATTGATTACTACTCGGGCGGCACGGTCAACGAGCTTGTCTCGACGCCCGGCGACCAGCGCGACTGGAAGACGAACCGCGGCCGCTCGGACTTCGACCGCACGCACCGCTTCGTGACGAGCTTCGTCTACGACCTGCCCGGCCTTGTGGACGACGACTCGGCCGCGCGCTGGCTCGTCAACGACTGGGGCGTGAACGGCATCGTGACGTTCCAGTCGGGGCTGCCCTTCTCGATCATTCAGGTGCCGGACAACAACACCGTCCAGCGCGCGAACTTCCGCCCCGGTTTCAACGGCGGCATCGAGGGCGCGGGGCGGACGCAGGACAGGCTGGCGCAGTACTTCAACACGAGCGCCTTCGTCTCCTCGACGCTCGCGGGCGGCTTCTTCGACCGCGGCGCGCCGTTCGGGAACACGGGGCGCAACATCCTGACGGGGCCGGGGCAGAAGAACGTGGACTTCTCCGTCGTCAAGTACCTGCCGTTCACCGAGCGCTGGCGCGGCGAGTTCCGCACGGAGTTCTTCAACCTCTTCAACTGGGCCAACTTCGCCAACCCGAACAGCAACATCTCCGTGCCCGCGACCTTCGGCCGCATCACGCAGACCAGCGCCGGCCCGCGCGTCATCCAGTTCGCCTTTAAGTTAAACTTCTAGGAGGGGTGTTGGGTGCTGGGTGCTGGGTAAGAAGGGGTTTTGGGTTTTAGGTGTTGAGGAAGAACCGGGTGTTAACCCAGCACCCAGCACC
>DAIRFV010000380.1:1842-5027 GCA_036794905.1 Pyrinomonadaceae bacterium
CACCCAGCACCTTCTTAAACGGATGCCGAAAGTCACTGTCAGGGGCGTGGAGCTTTACTTCGAGGAGCACGGGCGGGGCGAGCCGCTCGTGCTCGTGCCGGGCTTCGGCGCGGGGCTGTGGATTTGGTACGGGCAAGTCCCCGACTTCGCCGAGAGGTTCCGCACCATCGTCTTCGACCCGCGCGGCGTGGCGCGCTCCGGGGCGGCGGACGCGCCGTTCACGATGCGCGACTTGGCCGACGACCTCGCCGCGCTGCTCGAAGAGCTGAGAGTCGAAAAGGCGCACGTCCTCGGCGCGAGCTTCGGCGGTTTCGTCGCGCAGGAGTTCGCGCTCGCGCACCCGGCGCTCGTGCGCTCGCTCGTCCTGTGCTGCACGAGCTACGGCGGCGCGGGGCACCGCCCGCCTTCGGCCGAGACGCTCGCGGCCATCGCCTCGACGAAGGGGCTCAACACGGAGGAGCGCGTGCGCGAGAACCTGCTGCTCGCCTTCTCGCCGCGCTTCGCCGCGGAGCACACGCCAGAGGTCGAGCGCGTCACGCGCCTGCGCGCGGAGAACGTCGTGCCCGAGCACGCGTACCTGCGCCAGCTACAGGCGGCCGTCGCCTTCGACGCCGCGGCGCGGGTCGGCCGGATCGAAGCGCCGACGCTCGTCATCACCGGCGACGAGGACGTGATCGTCCCGCATGAGAACTCCGTCAACCTGGCCTCCGCCATCCCCGGCGCGCGGCTCCGCGTCATCGAGGGCGGCAGCCACGCCTTCTTCATCGAGCGGGCGGAGGAGTTCAACCGCGCGGTCGTCGAGTTCGTCGGGCAGTTATAGTCAGAAGATGTTAACCACAGAGACACAGCTTCATCTTTAGTTCTCGACAAGCCGTGTCTCTGTGTCTCTGTGGTTAATTCTTTCACCCAGGCATCCTTCAATGACCTACGCACGCATCATCGGGACGGGCTCGTACGTGCCCGAGAAAGTTCTGACCAACGCGGACCTCTCGCGCATGCTCGGCGAGGACGTGGACGAGTTCGTCTCGAACGTGCTCGGCATACACGAGCGCCACGTCTGCGGCGAAGACGAGAGCACGGCCGACCTCGCGACCGGGGCCGCGCGCCGCGCGCTCGCGGCGGCGGGCGTCGCGGCGGAAGAGTTAGACCTCATCGTCCTCGCCACCGACACGCCCGAGTACATCTCGCCCGCCACGTCGGTCGTCGTGCAGCACCGGCTGGGTGCGAAGCGGGCCGGCACGTTCGACCTCAACAGCGCCTGCGCGGGCTTCGTCACCGCGCTCGACGCGGCTTCGAAGTACGTCATCGCCGACGCGTCGTACCGCAACGTCCTCGTCGTCGGCGCCTACGCGATGTCGAAGTACCTCGACTGGTCGGACAAGAAGACGGCGACCATCTTCGCCGACGGCGCGGGCGCGGTCGTGCTGCGCGCCGACGCGGGGCGGCCCGGCTTCCTCGCGTCGAAGCTCGTCGCGGAGGGGAGTTACCACGACCACATGGGCATCTACGCGGGCGGCACGCGTACGCCCATCACCGACGAAGTGCTGCGCGAGGGCGTCTGGCAGAAGCTGCGCTTCGCCAAGAAGTACCCGGCCGAGGTCAACACGGAGGGCTGGCCGGCCATCGTCGGCGACGTGTTGAAGAAGGCGAACCTGACGCAGGCGGACGTGTCGCTCTTCCTCTTCACGCAGGTCAACCTCAGCACCATCCGTGTCGTGTTGGAGAAGATGCGCCTCCCCTGGGAGCGCACGCACACCGTCATGGGCAAGTGGGGCTACACGGGCTCGGCGTGCATCCCGATGGTTTTGGACGACGCCGTGCGGGAAGGGAAGTTGAAGGACGGCGACAACTTCGTCATGTGCGCCTCCGGCGGCGGCCTCAACATGGCCTGCGCGGCGTTCCGCTGGTAGGAAACAGGGCAGTAGACAGTAGACAGTAGTCAGTAGACAGTAGTGCAAAGCCCCTTTCCTTCACCGCACGCGCTGCAATAAGGGAAGCGGCTCAAACTCCTTCGTTGCAGGCGCTGCAACGAAGGAAACACGGCTTGCAATAAGAGAACACGCGCTGCAACGAAGGAAGCACGCTCTGCTCCTTCGCTGCAACGCCTGCAATGAAGGAAACACGCGCTGCAATAAAGGAAACACGCGCTGCAATAGACCATGCACGAATTGCAGGAACGTAACACGCGCTGCAACGAAGGAAACACAGGCCGCAATCAAGCAGCACGCGCTGCGGCCGTCGAAGCTGAAACCTCTACTATTCGACTAACGATGATTTCCCTACTGACTACTGTCTACTGACTACTGTCTACTGCTTTATGAAATACCCGAACATCTACGCACTCTTCCGCGAGCGCGTCGCCGAGTACGCGGGGCGCGACGTGTTCTACGTGCGCCGCGGAGGGGCTTGGCGCGGCAGTTCGTGGGAGAAGTTCGGCGCGGACGCGCACGCGCTCGGCTCGGCGCTGCTGGCGTCGGGCCTGACGCGCGGGGCGGCCGTGTGCGTGCTGATGGGGAACGTGCCGGAGTGGCCCGTGTGCGACCTCGGCATCATCGCGGCGGGCGGCGTCTCCTGCGGGCTCTACCCGACGAGCAGCGCGGAGCAGTGCCGCTACATCGTCGAGCACTCGGACGCCGAGTTCGTCTTCACGGACACCGCGGCGCAACTCGAAAAAGTGTTGAGCGTGCGGGACGGACTGACGAAGGTGAAGCAGTTCGTCGTGCTCGACGCGGAGGCCGCGCGCGGGCGCGCGGGCGTGGTGAGCTTCGAGGAGTTCCTGCAACTCGGCGGGGAGAGAAGGGAAGAGACGGCGGCCGAACTGCGCGAGCGCGCCGAAGGGCCGCGGGCCGACGACACGGCCATCATGGTCTACACGTCGGGGACGACGGGGCTGCCGAAGGGCGCGTGTCTCAGTCACCGCTACGTCCTGGGCAGCGTCGAGTCTTTGCGCGGCGTCGTGCCCGTCTACGACACGGACGCGGCCTTCTCCTACCTGCCCTTCTGCCACGTCGCCGAGCGCATCTCCGGCCTCTACAACCGCCTCTACGCGGGCGCGCCCGTCTACTTCGTGGACGATTTGATGAAGCTCGGCCAGTACATGCTCGAAGTGCGCCCGACGGTCTTCGCCAGCCTCCCGCGCTTCTTCGAGAAGATTCACGCGCGCGTCATGGCCGACCTCGAACGCG
>DAIRFV010000109.1:0-18044 GCA_036794905.1 Pyrinomonadaceae bacterium
CTCGGGTCTTCCTGGTCAACGACAGCCACGTCCTTGACGGCCGGGTGGCCGCGCAAAACGTTCTCGACCTCGCCCAGCTCGACGCGCACGCCGCGCACCTTCACCTGCTTGTCCTTGCGCCCCAGGAACTCGAAGTTGCCGTCCTCGAGCACGCGGCCCAGGTCGCCCGTCTTGTGGACGATGTCCGAAGGGTCTGTGCCGAACGGGTTAGGCACGAAGACCTCGGCCGTCAGCTCGGGCCGGTTGTAGTAGCCGTGCGAGCGGTAGGGCGTGCGGATGTAAATCTCGCCGACGACGCCCGTGGGGCACGGCCGCCCCTTCTCGTCGAGCACGAGCGCGCGCGCGCCCGGCATCGGCTTGCCGACGGGGATCGAAGGCCGTTCCACGTCCTCGGGGCGCACGAAGTAGATGAACTTCGCCATCGTCGTCTCGGACGTGCCGTAGAGGTTGACGAGCTGGACGCGCTCGCCGAACGTCTCCGTCCAGCGCTTCACGTCGGCCGGCAGCAGCGGCTCGCCCGCCATCAGGATGTGGCGCAGCGCCCGGAAGCGCTCGGCGCCGGGCGACTCGTTGACGATGGCGCGGAAGATGGAAGGGACGCAGTGGACAATCTCGACGCGCTCCTCGTCGAGCCATTCGACGAGGCGGCGCGCGTCGAGCAGAGTCTCGCGCCCTTCGGGCACGCACACGGTGCCGCCCGCGCACAGGGGGACGAAGATGTCACGCAGCGATCCGTCGAAGGTGAAGCTCAACAACTGGCTGACGCGTGTGCCCGGCCCGACGCCGAGGTTCCCGATCTCCCAGCGGATGAAGTGGTCGATGCCCTTGAGCCGGCCGGCGATGCCCTTCGGGTTCCCCGTCGAGCCGGAGGTGAAGTAGACGTAGCACACGTCGTCGGGCGCGGACTCGACGCCGGGGCGCGAAGTGTCGGCGAACTCCGCGAGGCCGCCGAGCAGCTCGGGGCCGCCCGGCGCCCCGTCGCCTCCGCCCGCCGCGTCGAGGCGCACGAGCGCGGCGCCTTCGCCCGCGACCTCGGCCGCGAGTCCCGCGAGGCCGGAGGCGACGAGGAACCAGCGCGGCGCGACCTCTTCGACCATCGAGCGGAGCCGGCGGGCCGGGATGTGCGGGTCGAGCGGGACGAAGGCGCAGCCGGCCTTGAGCACGCCGAGGATGGCGGTGATGACGGCGACCGCGTCCTCGCTCAGGATGGCGACCGGCGAGCCCTTCGACGCGCCGCGCGCGAGGAGGTAGTTGGCGAGGCGGTTCGACTCCCTCTCCAGCTCGCCGTAGGTGACGGCGGCGCCGCCGGCGCGGACGACGGCCTCGTGCCCGGAGAACTTCTCGGCCGCCTGTGAGAACAAGTCCTGTATGTTTTGCGACATGATGAGCGTGTCCATTTATCGTGACCCCGTTAGCTCTTGCGCGACGATGGCGAAAGGATCGATGCAGCCGTACGCCTGCCGGCGGCGCGCGGGCCGCAGGAATTGCTTCGCCAGCATGTGTATCTCCGAGCAGCCCGCGATGAAGGAGGTGACCTGATGCCTGTCCAGCAGCGACTCAAGAAACTCCGAGGCTTCGCCGACGGCGCGGTCTTTCTTGATCTCGTAAATCAAGCCGTGCAGGCGCTCCTGCTCCTCCGCGTCGGGGAAGACGACCGAGGCGGCGACCGCGTCCCAGCCGGGCCGGCTCTCGAAGAGGCCGAGGCGGCGCGCCCCCGTCGAGCAGAGCATGAGGTGGCGGCCGCCGCGCCGGCCCAGCGCCGCCCGGATGACCTCGGGCAGCGAGACGACGCGCCCGCGCAACCCATCCTCGACGCGCGGCAGCAGGTAGTGAATCGTCATGCAGCACATGACGACGCGCGTGGCGCCGAGCGCGTAGAGGTGGCGCAGCGCGTCGTTCAGGCGGCCGAGCACCTCCTCGTCGCGCCCGGCGAGGAAGGCTTCCGTGCGGTCGGGGAAGGCCGGGTCGGAGTAGAGCACGACGGCCGGGGCCTCCTGCTCGCGCTCGCAGTCGCGCACGGCGTATTCGTAGACGGTGCGGAGGAACTCGGCCGAGGAGAGCGGCCCCATCCCGCCGAGCACGCCCAGCACCTCGGGGCCGGCGTCGCGGTTCTGCGTCGTTGTCATCAGTTCACATCCGGCAGGCCGAACACGTCCAGGAAGATCCCGAAGGTCAGCACGATCATGAGGAGGTCGTCCTCGAACGGGAGGTTGAGCTTGAAGCCGTCCTCGGTGTAGCGCCCCTTGAGGGCCTCGACCACGTCGGGGTCGAAGTAGCCCTGCCGCTTGATGCGCTCGTAGGAGAGCAGGTCGTGAACCCACCCGGCGCCCTGCCGCAGCAGGTAGGGGCTGCCCGGCGCGTGGAAGCCGTACTTCTCGCGCTCGATGACGGCGCGCGGCACGAGCCCCTCGGCCGCCTTCCGCAGGATGTACTTCTCGGTGAACTGGTTCAGCTTCAGGCCGGGCGGCACCGCGGCCGAGAACTCGACGAGGTTCACGTCGAGGAACGGGTAGCGCGCCTCGACCGAGTGCGCGAGCGCCATCCGGTCGCCGTGGTCGGAGATGAGGTGGTCGGAGAGCCGCAGCTTGAAGTCGAGATAGGAGCGCTGGTGCACGGGGTGGCGGCCGGCGAGCCGCGCCTTGTTGACCAGGGGGAAGTTCAGGCAGTCGAACTCGTCGAGCCTCTCGCCGAGCCGGCGCGAGTAGAGCGCCCCCTTGACCTCGCGCAGCTCGTTAAAGTTTTTCTCATAGAAGAGGTCTTTGCTGCCCCACAGGCGCTCGCGCGACTGCTCCTCCAGGACGGATTCGAGCCCGTACCGGCCCCCGCCCCCGCCCCGCCCGCCGAGGCGGTCGAAGCGGTAGCCGACGTAGCCGGCGAACAGCTCGTCGGCCCCCTCGCCCGTCAGGATGACGGTCACGCCCGCGCGCCGGGCGGCCTCGGAGAGCGCCATCGAACAGGTGTTGTAGCTCTCTTTCACCGGGCACTCGCTGTGGTAAATCATGTCGGGCAGGCGGCGCTCGATCTCCGCCCAGTCGAAGACGATCTCGTGGTGAATCGAGCCGACCGCGGCGGCCACCTGCCGCTGGTACTTCGACTCGGAAATCTCCCGCTCCGTGAACCCGATGGAGAGCGAGTGACGCGGCGCGTCGGGCGTCACCTTGTTGATGAGCGCCGCGATGAGCGACGAGTCGAGCCCGCCGCTCAGGTAGAAGCCGACGGGCACGTCGGCCTGCAGCCTGTACTCGACCGAGCGCGTCAACTCGCGCGCCAGCTCTTCGACGTAGAAGCGCTCGGGCTTCTCGTAGCCCAGCTCGCCCTCGCGCGGGTAGTCCAAATCCCAGTACTCCTGTTCGATGACGCCCTCGCCGCTGACGCGCAGGTAGTGGCCGCTCTTCAAACTCTCGACGCCCTTGAACATCGTGCGCGGGCTGACGAGGCCGGGGAACGAGAGCACCTGGTCGAGCCCGGTCGGGTCCACCTCGGGGCGGACGAGCGGGTGCGCGAGGAGCGACTTAATCTCGGAGCCGAAGATGAAGGTGCCGTCGGCGACCGTGTGGAAGAGGGGGTTGATGCCGAAGTGGTCGCGCGCGAGGAACAGCTCGCGCTTGCGCCGGTCGTAGATGACGAAGGCGAACTGCCCGTTGAGCTTTGCGAGCAGGTCAGCGCCCTCCTCTTCGTAGAGGTGGACGAGGACTTCGACATCGCTCGCGGTGCGGAAGACGTGCCCCTTCCGGACGAGCGCGCGCCGCAGCTCGCGGTAGTTGTAAATCTCGCCGTTGCAGAGGAGCACGAGCGAGCCGTCCTCGCTGTAGATGGGCTGGTCGCCGCCCGCGAGGTCGATGATGCTGAGCCGGCGGAAGCCGAGCCCCGTCGCGCCCTCGACGAAGTAGCCGGACGAGTCGGGGCCGCGGTGGACGAGCTTGTCGGTCATCGCGGCGAGCACCTCGCGCTCCGCGGCGCGCTCCTGGCGCATGTCGAAGAATCCGGTTAAGCCGCACATCTCTTGCCGCCGCCTTTTTCCGTCTGGTCGAAACGAAGTGAGTGAAGGGGTCGCGCGCCGCGCCGTTCAACGCCCGGCGGGCGGGCGACCCGAGAGGTCGAACGCGATGACGCGGAACTCGCTCGTGTAGTGGCGCCCGGCGCGGTCGTGGAGCCACGTCTCGCCGCCCGCCGGGATCATCTCCGAGACGGTGATGAGCGCGTCGGCGCCTTGCTGCTCGACGGTGCGGCGCACCATCCTGGCGAGGATGTTGACGTAGACGGGGCTGGCGAAGTCCGCGTAGAAGGGTTTGACCTCGGCGGGCGTCTTGACGAAGACGAAGCGCGGCACGCCGCGCCCGCGCGCCCAGCGCCGCGCGGCCACAAAGCGCGCCGCCTCGTCCTTCTCCCCGGCGAAGGCCAGCTCGCCGGCCGGCGCGCGCCACGTCTCGCGCGCGACGACGAGCTTGTCAATCGTGACGCGCGGCGTGTGCGCGCGCGGCGCGAGGAGCCTGAAGGAGTTGAAGGAGATGTTCGACATCGCGCCGCCCATCGCCTCGACCAGCTCCTGCCGCAGGCGCCCGTCGCGCGCGCGCAGGTAGAGCTCGCCGTCCACGTCCTCGACGACGAGCGAGCCGACGGGCATCACCTGCGACGCCGGCCCGACGGCGTCGCCGTCCAGCGCCAGCAGGTAGTCCTTCGGCGCGAAGAGCCCGATGATGGTGCGCGAGTTGGTGCGCGGGTCGCTGTGCGAGCCGAGCTTCTCCAGGCGCGGCTCGGGCAGGTCGTGCGCCGCCGCGCTCAGCAGCTCCTCGGGCGCCGGGTGTTGCGCGTGGAAGAACGAGGCGCCGAGCGTGTTGATGCCCTGGTGCAGCTCGCCGAGCACTTGCAGGTAGTCGCCGCGCCGGACGGCCTCGATGTCGCGCGCGGCGAGCATCACGTCGGGGCTGTGGTAGCGCGCGAAGGGCCAGCCGGGCGCGGGCACGTCGAAGGCTTCGAGCACGCGCGGGCGCAGCTCCTCGCTCGTGTACTCGACGCGCCGCCGCCCCTCGGGTATGTCGAGGATGCCCTCCCAGCGCTCATGGAGCGTCGCGAGCAGCGCATCCTCGTAGCTGCGGCCGGTGCTCTTCATCAGGGCGTCGGTCTGTGCGATGAAGCTCAGGGCGTTCACCGCCTGCGAGCCCGGGCGCGCCGAGAGGTCGTCGTAAATCTTCCGGAAGACCTTGCGGTAGAGCGAGGCGAACTGGACGGTGAACCAGCGCGCGCTCGTCAGCAGCAGCGAGAGCGGCCCGCCGAGAGAGCGCGCCAGCTCCGGCCCTATCTCGACCTCGGCGTCGCGGCGGCAGTCCTCGTAGACGAGCGTGCGGCCGGCGTAGGTCAGCCCGTGGTTGCGCGTCGCGGCGAGCGAGGTCAGGCGCGTGAAGGTCGCTTCGAGGTGGTCGAGCGCCGCGTCGAGGCTCTCGGCGTCGGGGGCGGCGGCCACCGCGTCGCGCGCCTCCAGCATCTCTTCGAGGGGGGCCAGCGCCGCGGCGCGCAGCCCCTCGTCCTCGATGCGCTCGACGAGCGCGCGCAGGTGGCGCTCGCTGTCGAGCGCGACCGGCACCTCGAACTTCCAGCTGACGACGCCCGCCGCGCTGACGGCCTCCAGGATTTTGAAGACCTCCTTCTCGGTGGCGAAGAGGCGCGGCCAGTCGCGCACGAGGTCGGCGGCGAGCTGCCGGGCCGTGCGCTCGCCCGTGCACTCCCGCAGGACGTGTGCGTGCCGCTCCGGCATGGTCGCCGGCGGGCGGAACGGGCTGATGACCTTCCGGCCGTCGAGGTAGACGGTCGGGAGCAGCCGGGGTGCCATCCAGGGCCGCAGCTCCTGCGACTCGCTCAGCGCGTCGGCGAGGGCCTTGACGCACCAGCTCTCGAAGAAGACGCGGCGCGCGACGACGAGCCCCGCGCCCGGCCTGGCCGTGAGGGCCTCTTCCGCCTCGGGGTTGATGCGCGCCCACCCGACGGGGCCGAAAAAGCCGATGGTGTCGTTCTTCAGGCAGTAGCGCTGCAAGTAGGAGGCGACGGCCTCCTCGCGCTGGCGCTGCTTGCTGCCGCGCCGCTCCGCGTCCGCCTCCCCGCGCAGGAGCGGGACGAGGCCCGTGTGGTACGCGTGACGGTTCTGCCAGATGACGGCCTCGCGGAAACTATCGGAGCCGGCGATCTCCCTCACCGCGCGCGACACCTGCTCGACGGCGGAGCCGAACGCGCGCGCGAACTCGACCGCCGCCGCCTCGGCCTGTGCGCGCGCCGCGCGGAACTCCTCGACCGGCGGCGCCGCGCACGAAGAGACGGCGAAGCCTTCGGGCGGCGCGCCCTTTCTCAGCCGGCGCAGGGCCTTCTCCAGCGCGGGGCGCGCTTCGCCCTCGCTCGCCTCCAACTCCTTGCGCACCGCGAAGGACGCCTCGCGGAGCGCGCGCTCGCTGCGCACGCGCGCGTCGAGCAGGCGGTCGGCGGCTTCCAGGCACTCGGCGGAGCCGAGCCCGAGCGGCAGCGCGGCGGGGAAGCCCGCGCCGCGCAGGCCCACCCAGCGCCAGAACGCCCAGCGCGGGTCGGGCATCGGCGCGAGGTGGTCGGGCAGCCCGGGCGCGGGGCCCTCGGGCTCCGCGCCCCGCTCGCCGCCGGCCGGCGCCTCCGCGTCACGCTCGCCGATGGCCGGCGGCTTCGCGTCCCGCTCCTTCTCGTGAGTGTCGATGGGGTAGGTCTTCATGGTGGATGTAGTCTTTTGACTCTTTTCCCGCCGCGGGTCTTCGGAGGGTCGCGGCGCTCAACTGTAGAGCGGCCAGCCCTGGTATTCACCGCGCGAAAGCCGCAGGACATCTCGCTCGATGAGCAGGTAGTTCTGCTTCGGGTTGAGGAGCCCGTCGGCGCGGCGGCGCTCCTGCATCTTCTCGACGTGGAACTGCCGCAGCTCGCGGTCGAAGGGCAGGTTGCCGAACGAGAGGTAGCGCACGGCCCCCTCGGTGTCGCGGCCCGTCATCACCTCGCCGCGGTTGTAGGCATTCGGCGAGAAGGGGATGTCCAGAAACCCCTGGCGGAAGCCCTCGACGACGCCCCGCGCGACACAGCCGCCGCCCGCGTGGACGACCTGCTCGAAGATGGCTTCGACCTCGCGGCGGATGACGGCGCACTCCTCCCCGACGCGCGCCTCGTCGAGCGCGGTCGTGGCGGCCGCCGCGACGCCGCGCCGCGCCAGGTCGAGCCCTTCGAGGTTGTCCGCGAGCGTCGGGATGGTGATGGCCTCGGCCGGCGTCTTGGTGATGACGCGCGTCGCGCCGGAGAGCCCGGCCGTGACGCCCGAGTGGTAGATCAGCTCGGCCGCGAGCTCGCGGCTCGGCGGGAACGCGGCCATGTACTGGTGGAAGACCGTGTTGATCTGTACGTCGCGGTAGCCGAGCCGCGAGAGCACTTCGGCCGTCATCTGCCGCATCGTGCGCACCGCCGCCACGTCCTGCGCGCGGTGCCCCTGCTCGGCGTACCCGAGCGCCACGCACTTGACGCCCTGCCGGACGGCGAGGAGCGATTCGATGAGGTTCGTCACGATGGCGAGCGACGGCGGGATGAGCGTCGCCGTCAGCGTCCCGAAGAACTCGCGCTCCAGCACGATCCCGAACTTCTCGTAGTAGAGGCCGGTCAGGCGATCAACGTACTGCCACGCGCGTATGGACTCGTCGAGCGGGTAGAACTTGTAGTAAGGGACGTTGTAGCAGATGGCGCCGCCCTCGTAGGAGGTGACGCCGCCCGCGTACGAAATCTCCGCGAGCAGGCGCGGGTCGCGCGTGCTGTGGCGCGTCTGGAGCGGCGTCCCGACTTCGCGGATGACGCGGCGCAGACCCGTCACGCCGTGGTTGACGACGGGGAAGCCGTTGATGGTCGCCACGCCCGAGGCCGCGCTGTCGCGGATGGCCTCCTCGGCGCTCGCGTAGTCGTTGTTGCGCGTCAGCGAGTCCACCTGGTACGAGAGCACGCGCGCGCCCGCGGAGGCGAACGCCTTGAAGAGCTTGATCTGCTCGCGCAGCAGGGGCACGCCCGAACGCGGCTGAATCAGCATCGGCTGCGCGCCGGCGTTGACGGCCTCCTGCACCCGCGGGAACGAGGGCCGGCGCGCGAGGAACTCCGCGTTCGCGTAAAGGTCTGCGGCCCTCTGCCCGGTCTTCCAGTGCTGGAGGACTTCGCGCCGCGTGCGCTCGAAAACGTCCGGTGCGATCAACTCGTCCGAGGCGGAGCCGGGCAGGTGCGCGGCCGCCGGCTGCGACTGCCGCCACAGTTCGGGGGCGTCAACCAGCGGCTCGACATCGTGCAGGTCTGCGGCGAGCAGTTCGAGCACGCGCGCCGCGTCCACGAACTTGCTGAAGACGCGGTCGAAGCCCATGTCGAGGAACTGGCGTTCGCACCCGACGCCGTCGCCGATGTGCAGGTTGCCGCCGAGAAACCAGAACGGCCGGTGGCCTTCAAGCTGCCGCTTGCGTTCGGCGAAGCCGCGCAGGTAGTAGCAGGCGTGGCCGTCCATGCACGAGATCATCACCACGTTGCAGAGCGAGGAGAGCTGGACGAACTCCTCCAGCCGGCTCTGCGTCCCGAGGTAGCGAACGCGGTAGCCTTCGGCCGTGAGCGCCTGACGCAGAAGGTTGAGCCCGACGGAGTGGGAGTCGCCGCCGATGCCGCCCAGTAAAATGGTGTGCGAGTTGTTTCTCGACATGACCGGGGGTTTGCTCTCTTTCGGGGTGCGTGCGGGTGAAGCGCGCCGCGTTTAGTCGAAGCCGTCGTTGAAGGCCGCGATGAGGTCTCGCTGCTCTTCTTCCACCCCCATCTTCAGCGCGGCGATGGGCTGTTCGGGGTCTGCGGCCGCGCCCTCCAGGAGCGCACGGAAGTGCGACATGAAGCGCGCGGCCGTCCGGCCGTCGAAGAGGTCTGTGTTGTAGCGCAGCTTGAAGAGCAGCCCGTGCTCGGTGTCGAAGACATCCACCGCCAGGTCGAACTGGACGGCGTCGCCTTCGTACTCCATGCGCGAGACGCTCAGGCCGGGGACGTTCAGGCGGGGGACGGGGTTATTCTGGAGCACGAAGAGAACCTGGAAGATGGGGTTGTAGCTCAGGTTCCGTTCCGGCCTCAGCTCCCCGGTTATCTTGTCGAAGGGGACTTCCTGATGCGCGTAGGCGTCGAGGCAGACGCGCCGGACGCGCCCGAGGAGTTGGGCGAGCGACGGGTTGCCCGAAAGGTCTGCGCGCAGGACGAGGTTGTCCACGAAAAAGCCGATGAGGTTCTCTATCTCCGGCATGCTGCGTTTGGCGACGTTCGTCCCGACGACGATGTCGTCCTGCCGCGTGTACCTTTGCAGCAGCACGTTGAAGACCGTGAGCAGGGTCATGAAGAGCGTCGCGCCCTCCCGCCGGCCGAACGCCTTCAACCGGCCCGACTCTTCGGCCGGCAGCGCGAACGACTCTACGGCCCCGCGGAAGGTCTGGACGGGCGGGCGCGGGCGGTCGGTCGGCAGCTCAAGCAGGGGCGGGGCGCCCGCGAGTTGCTCGCGCCAGAAGGCGAGGTGCCGCTCCAGCGTCTCGCCCTGCAAATGCCCGCGCTGCCACGCGACGTAGTCGGCGTACTGGATGGGCAGCTCCGCCAGAGGCGAGGGCCGCCCTTCGGTGTAGGCGGCGTAGAGCGCCGAGACTTCGCCGACGAGCACGCCCGTTGACCAGCCGTCCGAGACGATGTGGTGCATCGTGAGCAGCAACGCGTGCTCGGCCTCGCCCTCGCGGAGCAGCGTCACGCGCAGCAGCGGGGCGCGGGCGAGGTCGAAGGTGCGGCGCGTCTCGCCCCGCGCCAGACTGCGCACCAGCGCGGGGCGCGCCGCGCCGGGCACGCCCCGCAGGTCGGCGTAGACCCAAGAGGGGCGCGCCGCCTCCTCGATGACCTGCTCGGGCTCGCCGGCCTCGGCCGCGAACCGCGTGCGCAGCGCCTCGTGGCGGCGCACCACCTCGGAGAGCGCCTGCGCGAGCGCCGCGTGGTTGAGCGGCCCCGAGAGCCGGACGGCCACCGGCACGTTGTAGGCCGCGCCGCCCGGCGCCAGCCGGTCTAAGAACCAGAGGCGCTGCTGCGCGAACGAGAGCGGGAGTTTCCCGTCGCGCGGCGCGGGGACGACGGGCGCGGCGTCAACGTCGGGCGCGTCGCGGCGCGCCGACTCGACGCGCGCGGCAAGGCCCTCGACGGTGGGCGTCATGAAGAAGTCGCGCAAGGGGATTTCGACCCGGAAGAACTGCCTGACGCGCGCGAGCAACTTCGTCGCCAGCAGCGAGTGGCCGCCCAGCTCGAAGAAGTTGTCGTGGACGCCGACGCCCTCGACCGAAAGCACCCCGGCCCAGATGTCCGCGATGAGTTCTTCCGCGGGGTTGCGCGGGGCCACCAGGCTCTCGCCCGCCGGCGCGCGGGCGGGCTCCGGCAGCGCGCGTCGGTCGAGCTTGCCGTTAGGGGTGAGCGGCAGGCGGTCGAGGGCGACGAACAGCGACGGCACCATGTAGGGCGGCAGCCTCCCCGTCAGCAGCCGCCGCAACTCGGCCGGCGGCGGCGCCTCGGCGCCGTCCTGCCCGACGACGTAGGCCACCAGCCGGCGGTGGCCCGCCTCGTCATCCTTCACGACGACGACCGCTTCCGCCACGCCCTCCGCCGTCCTGAGCGCCGCCTCGATCTCCCCCGGTTCGATGCGGTAGCCCCGGACCTTGACCTGCCCGTCCGCCCGCCCGAGGAACTGAAGGTCGCCGCCGGGCACGTAGCGCGCGAGGTCGCCCGTCCGATACAGGCGCGCCCCGGCCGTGCCCGAGAACGCGTCGGGCACGAACTGCACGGCCGTCCGCCCCGGCTGGTTCAGGTAGCCGCGGGCGAGGCCGTCGCCGCCGATGTGCAGCTCGCCGGCGACGCCCGGCGGGACGGGCTCGCCTTCCCGGCCCAACAGGTAGAACCGGGTGTTGGCCAGGGGGCGGCCGAGGTAGATGGGCGCGCCCGGCGGCACCTCATACCCGGCCGACCAGATGGTCGTCTCGGTCGGGCCGTACAAGTTCCAGAGGCCGCGCCCGCGCCCGGCCAGCTTCTCCGCCAGCGCCGGCGGGAGCGCCTCGCCGCCGCAGAGCATCTTCAGGCCGGGGCTCTCCGTCCACCCGGCCTCCAGCAGCAGCCGCCAGGTGGCCGGCGTCGCCTGCATGACGGTCGCGCCGCCCGACTCCAGGAGGCGCGCGAGGCGCGCGCCGTCGGCCACCGTCTCGCGGTCGGCGAGCAGCACCTTCGCGCCGTTGACGAGCGGGAGGAAGAGTTCGAGGGCGGCGATGTCGAAGGAGAGCGTCGTGACGGCGAGGAGGGTGTCGTCCGGCGTCAGGCCCGCTCGCTGTTTCATCGTGCTGAGCAGGTTGACGGCGGCGCCGTGCGGTATCTGAACTCCCTTGGGCCTGCCGGTCGAGCCCGACGTGTAGATGACGTAGGCCAGGTTGGCGGGCGTCGCGTGCGGGGCGAGCGGCGTCGGCTCGTGCGCGGCCAGGCGGTCGGCGTCGTCGTCGAGCCGCACGACGTGCGGCCCGCGCCCGGACGGCGGCGGCGGGAGACTCAGCCCGCCCTGCGTGATGACCACCCCGGCGCCCGAGTCTTCGAGCATGTAGGCGACGCGCTCCGCCGGGTAGGCGGGGTCAACCGGCACGTAGGCGGCGCCCGCCTTCAGCGTCCCCAGCAGCGCCACGACCATGCCCACGCCGCGCTCGGTGAAGACGGCGACCCGCGACTCGGCGCCGACCCCGAGCGCGCGCAGGTGGCGCGCGAGCCGGTTCGAGCGCGCCTCCAGCTCGGCGTAAGTCAGGTGCTCGTCGCCGGAGACCAGGGCGACGGCCGACGGGGTGCGGGCGGCCTGGCGCGCGAAGAGCTGGTGGATGGTGGCGTCGCGGTCGTAGTCGGCCGCGGTGTCATTCAACTCCACCAGCAGCTCGCGGCGCTCCCCTTCGCCGAGCAGCGGCAGCTCGTGCAGGCGGAGCGTCGGGTCGGCGACCGCCGCCGTCAGCAGTGTCCGCAGGTGGCGGAGCAGGCGCGCCGCCGTCGCCGCTTCGAAGAGGTCGGTGCTGTACTCCAGCGAGACCGTCAGACCATCCGCGGCCTCGGTGACCGTCAACATCAGGTCGAAGAGAGACCTGGCGCTCCCGAGGTCGAGGGGCTCGATGCGGATGCCCGTCGCCGCGCGGGGCTCGACCGGCGTGTTCTGGAGCAGGAACATGACCTGGAAAAGCGGGTGGCGGTTCAGCTCGCGGCGGGGTTGCAGCTCCTCGACCAGCCGCTCGAAAGGCAGGTCCTGATGTGCGTAGGCGCCGACGACGAATTCGCGCGTGCGCGCGAGCAGCTCGCGGAACTCGGGGTCGCCCGAGAGGTCGCCGCGCATGACCAGCGTGTTGGTGAAGAGGCCGATGAGCCCTTCGGTCTCCGCGTGGTTGCGCCCCGCGACGGGCGTGCCGACGCACACGTCCGTCTGCCCCGTGTAGCGTTGGAGCAGGCACTGGAAGGCGCAGAGCAGCGTGGCGAAGGGCGTGACCCTCTCGCGCCGGCTCAGGGCGCGCAGCGCCCTCGAAAGCTCGACGGGCAGCGTGATGGACTCGCCGGCCCCGCGGTGGCTCTCGAACGCGGGCCGCGGGAAGTCGGTCGGCAGGTCGAGGACGGAGGCGGCGCCCTCCAACTTCCCGCGCCAGTACGCGAGCTGGCGGTCGAGCACTTCGCCCTGAAGCCACCGCTGCTGCCAGTGCGCGAAGTCCCCGTACTGCACCTTCAGCTCGCGTAGCGGCGACGGCCGCCCCGCGGCGAAAGCCTCGTAGAGCGCCATGAACTCGCCGACGAGCACGCCCGTCGACCACCCGTCCGAGACGATGTGGTGCATCGTCAGCAGCAGGACGTGCTCTTGCGGCCCGAGACGCAGCAGCGCGGCGCGCAGCAACGGCCCGCGCGACAAGTCGAACGGACGGCGCGCCTCTCTGAGGGCGAGTGCGCGTGCCCCCCGTTCGCGCGCCGCTTCGGGGAGTCGCGTCAGGTCTGCGAGCAGCAGCCGGACGCCCCTCGGCTCCGCGATGACCTGGCGCGGGCTGCCGTCGGCCGCGGGGAACGAGGCGCGCAGCACCTCGTGACGCCGGACGATCTCGCCGAGCGTCTGCCCGAGCGCCGCGACGCTCAGCGCGTTGGTGATGCGTACGGCCTCCGGGATGTTATAGAAGGGGTTGGCCGGCTCCAGCTGGTCGAGGAACCACATGCGCTGCTGCGCGAAGGAGAGCGGCGGCTCGCCGCCGTGCGCCACGGGCCGGAGGGCGTCCGGCGCGGCCGGCCGGGCGGCGCCCGCGCCGCCGCGCAGCAGCGCGAGGACTTCCCCCTTGTGCTCCGCGAGCTTCGCGCGCAGCTCGGGCGTCAGCGTGCCCCTGGGCGCGTTGCAGTGGAGGCGGTCGCCTTTGGCGGCCAGCTCCACGCCCGCGCCGCGCAGGTACGTGACCAGCTCGTCCGCGCTCATGCCGACGAGTTCGCCCGTGCTCATAGCTCGAACTCCTCCCGCTCCTCCGCGGAACCGGCCGCCGCGTCGTAAGTCTCCTGGACGGGCGCCCACTCGGCCGCGCGCCCGTCTTCGACCGCCCCCCCGAGCAGCGAGTGGACGAGGACGTGGCTCTCGTCGAGCGCGAAGTGTTGCCGGACGAGGTCGAAGTTCATGATGCCGACGGGGCACAGGCCGAGGCCGCACGCGGGGGCCGTCATCATCAGGAGCTGCCCGAGGTAGCCAGCTTCGAGCGTCGCGAAGGGAAGGCTGTGTTTGCCGTAAATCGGCGCGACGGCCGCCATCCGGCTGATGAGGAAGATGGAGAAGGCCGCCTCCTCGAAGACGGGGCGGTTGACGAAAGCGTCGTGCGCCTCGGCCGGCAGCTCGACGCCGGCCGCGAGCAGGACGAGGCGGTGCGCCGCCGGGTCGTGGTAGTAAGTCCCGGCCGGGAGCCCTTCGACGCGCCCGGCCTTGACGTGCACGTAGGTCTGCACGGGGTAGATGCCGCCGGCCGACGGGTAGAGATATTTCGGCTCCCCGTCGAAGGTAAGTTGCCGCAAGCAGCCGAGCAGCTTACTGAACTGCGCGAGCGGCGCCGGCCGCCGCGAGAAGTGCCGGTGCGTGCGCCGCGTTTGAAAAGCCGCGCGGAGTCCCTCGTCCGGCTCGTCCGAGGCCAGCTCGAACTGCGTCCGTCCCACTTCGCGGCGCAGACCCGGTCGGCTCTTCTTGAACTCCTCGCGCTCGACCGGATCGGACATGAACGGCAGCTCTTCCCATGAGCGCCCGGCGGCAACGACTTCGCTCGCGGGAGCCGGCGGGTGAGACTGCCGGCTCTGTTTGAGGAATGCTTCGTGCGCGTGCGCGAGCCCTTTCAGCGTCGGCTCGCGGTAGAACTCGTCGATGCGCGGGCGGAAGCCGAACTCCTTCTCCAGCAGGTTCGCGATGCGAATCATATCGACGGAGCTGGCGCCCATGTCCAGCAGGTTCTCCTCGGGCTCAAGCCGCTCGACCTTCAGGTAGTCGGCCACGAGCCGCCCGAGCTGCTCGACGCTGCCGCCCGCGCCCTCGTCCGCCGCCTCGGCCTGCCCCGCGGCCGCGGGGACGAGGCCGGGCAGAGCCTTTCGGTCAACCTTGCCGTTCGACGTGAGCGGCAGCGACGCGACCGCGCGGAAGGCCGAAGGCACCATGTACTCGGGCAGCTTCCCCTTGAGGAAGGCGCGCAGTTCCGGGGGCGTCGGCGCGTCGGCCCCCTCGGCCGGGACGACGTAGGCGACCAGACGCTTCTCGCCCCGCGCCTCGCCGACGGCCGCGACGACGGCCGCGCTCAGACCCGCGTGGTCGAGCAGTGCCGCCTCTATCTCGCCCAGCTCGATGCGGTAGCCCTGCACCTTGACCTGGAAGTCTTCGCGGCCGAGGAACTCGATGTCGCCGCCGGGCAGGTAGCGACCCCAGTCGCCCGTGCGGTAGAGGCGCTCGCCCGTCTGCGGGTGTGTGAAGAAACTCGCGCGCGTCTTCTCCGGGTCGCCCCAGTAGCCGCGCGCCAGCCCGACGCCGCCGATGTAGAGCTGACCGGGCACCCAGACGGGTCGCGGCTCAAGCCATTCGTCGAGGACGTGGAAACGCTGGTTCACCATCGGGCGTCCGTAGGGGATGCTCTTCCAGTCGGCGCCGACCTCCCTGACCGGGTAGAGGATCGACCAGATGGATGCCTCGGTCGCGCCGCCGAGGCTGTAGACCTCCGCGCCGCCGGACAGCTCCTTGATCTGCCCCGGCAGGTTGACGGGTAGCCAGTCGCCGCTCAGCATGACGAGCCGCAGCGAAGGCGTCAGCCGCTCGCCGCGCCCCGCCAGATACTCGACCAGCATCTTCATCAGCGCCGGCACGGTGTTCCAGATGGTGACCCGCTCGCGCCTCGTCAGCTCGGCCCAGTGCGCCGGGTCCTGCGCCGCGCGCGCTTCGGGGATGACGACCGAGGCGCCGGCCGCCAGCAGCCCGAAGATGTCGTAGACCGACAGGTCGAAGCCGAGCGAAGAGAGCGCCAGCACCCTGTCCTGCGGCGTGACCGCGAAGCGCTGGTTGAGGTCGAGGATGGTGTTGACCGCCCCGCGGTGGTCGATCATCACGCCCTTCGGCAGACCCGTCGAGCCGGACGTGTAGATGACGTAGGCCAGGTCGTCGGCGCGTTGCGCGGGCTCGAGCGGCGAGTCTTCGACGCCGCCCAACGCGCCTTCGTCGTCCACGGCGACGACCCGCACGCCTTCGGGCCATGACAACGTGTCCGCGAACCTCGACTGCGTGAGCGCGATGCGCACCTCGCTGTGTTCGAGCAGGTAGCGCAGGCGCTCGGCCGGCTGCGTCGGCGCGACGGGCAGGTACGCGGCGCCCGATTGCAGCACGCCGAGCACGCCCACGACCTGCCCCCAGCCTTTCTCCATCACCACCGCGACCAGCTCGTTCGGGCGCGCGCCCAGCCCGCGCAGCAGGCGGCCGACCCGGTTCGAGTAACGGTACAGCTCCTCGTGCGAGAGCGTGCGGTCTGCGGCGATGACGGCCGGGTGCGCGCCGCGCTCCGGCGCCCGCGCGTTGAAGAGCGTGTGGAGCAGTTCGTCCGAGAGCGGCGCGTCGGTCGCGTTGACGGCCGCGCGCGTTTCGAGTTGCGCGGCGGGGACGAGCGGCGGCCTCACCTCCTGCCAGCTCTCGGGGCTCTCGGCCAGCCGCGTGAGCAGAGAGCAGTAGGCGGCGAACATCTCCTGGAGGACGCCCGCGGGGAAGAGCGTCTCGACGGCGTCCCAGTTGAAGACGAGCGCGCCCCCGTGCTCGTGCACCTGGTGGTCGATCCAGACCTGCGGCGTCTGGCTGATGTTGTAGACCATCCGGCCCAGCTCGGGCGGCGCCTCCTCCTTCCGGCCCGAGCCGCCGAGGCCGATGGTGCTGGTGAAGACGACGGGCATCGACGCCCGCTGCCCGCGCGCGCGCGAAAGCTCGCGCAGGACTTGCACGCCGCTCACGTGGCGGTGGTCGAGGTCGTCCCAGAGCCTCTCCTGCAAGGCGCGCGCGCGAACCTTGAACGTCTCGGGACGCGTGTTGTCAACTTCGAGCAGGTTGAGCGAAGTGAAATCGCCGACGAGCTGGTTGACCTGCGGGTGGAAGGCGTGGCGGTTGAAGAGCGTCAGGTTGAGCGTGAAGTGCTGGCTCTTGCTCCACACCGTCAGGACTTCGGAGAAGGCGGCGAGCAGCAGGCCCGAGGGCGTCAGCCCCGCGCGCTGCGCCGCGGCCTGGAGCCGCTTCCACGGCGCGGCTTCGAGTCGCGACTGCTGACGCATGAAGCGCGGGCGCTCAAGCGTCGCCGGGTTCTGCGCCAGCGGCAGGTCGGGCGCGGGCGGCAAAGTCTCAAGCCTCCTCTGCCAGTACGCCTGCGCGCGGCGGTAAGCCTCCGTCTCCCTGAGCGACAACTCGGCCAGAATGTAATCGCGGAAGGAGAGTTCGAGCGTGGCGGGCGCCGCGCCCTCGTCCCAGTAGAGCTGCGTCAGCTCGCGCGCCAGCAGTTGCCAACTCCACGCGTCGGAGAAGAGGAGGTCGAAGCTGACGTGGAGCCGCACGCGCGCGTCGGTCAGGCGCGAGGCGCGCACCTCGAAGAGCGGCCAGCGCTCGCTCGGCAAGACCTGATGCGACATGCGCCGCCGTGTCTCGGAAAGTTGTGCTTCGGCCGCCGTCGCGTCGAGACCTCTCAGGTCGGAGACCTCCAATTGATAGGGCGGCACCTGTTCGAGAATCTGCTGCCGGCCGTCGGGCAGCACGATGGCGCGCAGCATGTCGTGGCGCGCGATGACCTTGTTGAGCGCCGCCTCGAAACGCTTCAGCTCGACGACTTCGCTCTCCAGCTCAAGGTAGCTGTGTGCGGCCACGTTCCCCAGCTCGAAGGCCTCGCTGCGGCCGACCCAGTAAGCCTGCTGGATGTCGGTCAGCGGGAACGGCTGGTGCCGGTGTTCGAGGTCCGGCTCGATTTGCGGGAGCGGCGCGGCCGACTCCTGGCGGTCAGCCGCCTCGCCCCTGTGCTGCGAGACGGCGACGGCCAGCGCCGCCACCGTCGGCGACTCGAAGAGGCGGCGCAGGGGCAGGTCAACGTTGAAGGCGGCGTTGACGCGCGAGACGAGCGGGATGGCCAGCAGCGAGTGGCCGCCGAGGTCGAAGAAGTTGTCGTGGACGCCGACGCGCTCCGCGCCCAGCACCTCGCGCCAGATGCCCGCGATCAACTCTTCGGCCGGCGTGCGCGGCTCGACATGCGCGCCCCCCGCGTCGCCCTCTGCGCCCGGCACCTCCGAAGGCTCCGGCAGCGCACGCCGGTCAACCTTCCCGTTCGGCAGGAGCGGCAGACGCTCCAATTCGACCAGCACGGCCGGCACCATCTGCTCGGCCACCTCGGCCCGCAGCCGCCGGCGCAGTTCGGCCGCCGCCATGCGCCCGCCCTCGCGCCACGTCACGTAGGCCGCCAGGTACG
>DAIRFV010000381.1:0-4991 GCA_036794905.1 Pyrinomonadaceae bacterium
CTCCTCTCCGGCATCCGCGCCGACCGCATCGACCCGGACGGCGGCGGCGCCGACATCGGCCCCATCATGCGCGACGGCGTGACCGGCGCCTCGCTCAACGTCGAAGGCACGCACTACTTCGACATACACCACACGCACGCCGACACCTTCGACAAGGTCAGCCCGCAGGAGCTGGCCTCCTGCGTCGCCGCCATGACCGTCATGGCCTACGTCGTCGCCGACATGCCCGACAGATTATGAGTAGACAGTAGTCAGTAGTCAGTAGTCAGTAGGCTCCGCTTGAGAACGTTGAGGATGAGAGCCGCACGGTTCGAGCGACGACGGTTTTTCTACTGACTACTGACTACTGTCTACTGCCTACTAGCTCCGAAGGAGCAAATCATGCCCCCGAAAATCTCCCGCAGAGAGCTTTTGAAGAATGGAGCGAAGGCCGCGGCGGCGCTGTCGGTCTTGCCGGCGTTGACGGGTGAGGCGGAGGCGCGGCAGCGGCGGCGGCGGGGCGCGGGGGCGCAGAAGGCGGGGGCGCTCGCGCGCCTGGACGAGTACATCGCGCGGCACATGCGCGAGACGGGCGCGCCGGGGATGACGCTGGCGCTCGCCGACCGCAGCGGCGCGGTGCGCGTCTCGGCCTACGGCTTCGCCGACACGAAGGCGGGCGCGCCGGTCAGGCCGGAGACGCTGTTCGAGATCGGCTCCATCTCGAAGTCGTTCGCGGCCGTCGTGCTGTTGCAGATGGCGGACGAGGGGCGCGTTGACCTGCACAGGCCCGTCGTCGAATACCTGCCGTGGCTCAAGCTCAAAGAGAACCACGGCGCGGTGACGGCGCACCACCTGCTCAGTCACGCGTCGGGGCTGCCGGGCGCGGCGCTGCTGCCGGAGAGTCTGGCCGAAGGGCTCGAAACTTTTTTCAAACCCGGCGAGAAGTTCGTCTACTCGAACGTCGGCTACCTCGTCCTCGGGCTCCTGATCGAAGCGCTCGACCGCCGCCCCTTCGCCGACGCGCTCGACGCCCGCGTGCTCAAGCCGCTGGGGATGACTTCGAGCTCGCCCGTCATCTCCCACACGCTGCGGCCGCGGATGGCCGTCGGCTACTCGCCGGAGTTCGAAGACCGCCCGTTCCCCGTGCGCGGGCGTCTGGCGGAGGCTTCGTGGATCGAGGTCGACACGGCGGCGGGCAGCGTCGCTTCGACGGCCGTCGATATGGTCGCCTACATGCGCATGCTGCTCAACCGCGGCTCGGCGGGCGCGCGCCGACTCGTCTCCGAAAAGGGTTTCGAGCTTTTGACGAAGCCCGTCGTCAAGGCCCCCTTCCGCGGCGAGGAGGCGAGCTACACGTACGGCTTCTGGGTCAGCCGCGACCAGGCGGACGCCACGCGCCTGCGCCACACGGGCGGGATGGTCGCCTTCAGCTCGTCGCTCGACGCCGACCTGACGAACGGCGTCGCGGCCTTCGCTTCCGTCAACGCGTCGCTCGGCGGCTACCGCCCCGTCGCCGTGACGAAGTACGCGCTCGAACTCCTGAACGCCGAGCGCGCCGGGCGCGAGCCGCCCGCGCCGCCCGCGCCACAGCCCCCGCCCGACGAGGTGAAGAACGCCATCGAGTACGCGGGCGTCTACACCACGTCCGACGGCCGCCGGCTCGTGTTGGCCGAACAGGGGGGCAGACTCGTGCTCTCGCACAAGGGGCGCGTCGTCGCGCTCGAACGCTCGGGCGGGGCGGACTCCTTCATCGTCAAGCACCCCGAGTTCGAGCTGTTCCGCCTCGTCTTCACGCGCGAGGCAGGCCGGGTCGTCGAGGCGGGCCACGGCGGCGACTGGTACCCGAGCGCCGGTTACAAAGGCCCGCGCACGTTCGAATACCCGAAGGAGTGGGACGCCTACGTCGGCCGCTACCGCCACGAGAGCCCGTGGTACGGCTCGACGCGCGTCGTGCTGCGCCGCGGCGCGCTCTGGCTCGAAGGCGAGCAGCGGCTCCGCCCGCTCCCCGACGGCTCCTTCTCCCTCGGCCCGCCCGAAGAGACGCCCGAGCGCGTGCGCTTCCTCGACATCGGCGGCGGCCGCGCCCTGCGCATGAACCTCTCCACGGTCGTCTACCACCGGACTTACATGCCTTAAGAGGGGTGTTGGGTGCTGGGTGTTGGGTTGTGGGTAAAAGCCTATGCTTCCCCGTATCTAAAACCCAAAACCCAGCACCCAACACCCTTTTCCTGGAACTTTTCCCGGCGCCCGGGCGAAATGGAAGTGTCCGGTGGTTAGAGAGCGGGGGTTCCGGAGCCGAGGATGGCAGTTTCCCAACAACAGACGGACGCGGATTTACTCAGGCTGATGCTGGCCGGGGATGAGGAGGCGTTCACGGCGCTCTACCGGCGCCGGCAGGGCGGCGTCTACCGCTTCGCCTTGCAGATGAGCGGCTCGGAGGCCGTGGCCGAGGACGTGGTGCAGGAGACCTTCATGGTCTTGATGCGCGACGGCGGCAACTTCGACGCGGGGCGCGGGTCGCTCGCGGCCTACCTCTACGGCATCGCGCGCAACCACGTCCTGCGCGCCTTCGACCGCGAGCGCGCGCTCGTGCGCTTCGACGACGAGGCCGAGGACTTTACCGACGCCCCGCACGAAAATTTGATAGCCCGACCCGACCCTTTGGGCGACCTGACGCGCGCCGAGTCGGTCGAGAAGTTGAGGCAGGCCGTGTTGGCGCTGCCCGGCCACTACCGGGAGGTCGTCGTGCTCTGCGAGCTGCACGAGATGAGCTACGCGGAGGCGGCCGAGGCGCTCGGGTGCGCGGTCGGGACGGTGCGCTCGCGCCTGCACCGCGCGCGCGCCATGCTCGCGGAGAAGCTGCGCGGCGGTCGCAGCGAGCCGCGCGCGGCGCGCGAGGGCGGCGCGGAGTTTGAAGGCGGGGGCGGCGCTCAGGCGCCGGGTCAGGCTTTAAGGACGGCGAGGTGTTTCGCATGAACTGTCTTGAATTCGAGGGCCAGGTCGAAATCCTCGCGCGCGGCACGCTCGCCGACGCGCGGACTCGCGCCGCGGCCGAGGAGCATTCCGTGTCCTGTGAAGGTTGCGCCGCGCGGCTCGCGGACGAGCGCGCCCTCTCGGTGGGGCTGCGCGCGCTCGCCGCGGGGATGAAGACGGCGGAGGCGCCCGCGCGCGTCGAGGCGGCGCTGCTCTCGGCCTTCCGCGCGCGCGCGGCCTCGGCCGCCACCGAAAAATCGAGACCGAGCGACGCGGCCGCGGGTCGAGAGGTCGTCCCGATGTCTGGGCAAGCGCCGGCGCGGCGCCTGTCCTGGGCGAAGACATTCGCGGTCGCTACGATGGCCGCGGCGGCGTCGCTCGCACTCTTCGTGCTGGTCAGGCCGGGCGTGGACGCGCCCGCCGGTTCGCGCGAGTCGGCCGCGGGCGCGCAGGAGAAGATGATCGAGCCGCCCAACAACAACGGCGGCCCCCCCGCCCCCGTCGCCTCGCGGCCGGATGAGGGCGGCGGGCCGGAACGCCGGCCCGCCGAGGTGGTCAGGGTCGCGCCGCCGCGCGCGAGCCTCGCGCCGCGAACGCGCGCCGCGAACATTTCTTACACCGACAAGGGCGGTCGGCCCTCGCGCCCGGCGCAGGCGGCCGAGGAGGTCGCCACCGAGTTCATCCCGCTCGTGCAGGCCGGGCCGTACACGCAGGCCGAGGAGGGACACCTCGTCCGCGTCGAGCTGCCGCGCTCCGCCCTCGCCTCCTTCGGCCTGCCCGTCAACGCCGAGGCGCCCGCGGGGCGCGTCAAGGCCGACGTGCTCCTGGGCCAGGACGGCGTCGCGCGCGCCATACGCTTCGTCCGCTGAAGCGGCTGCAATAATTTTCAGAAGGATAAAAAACGAAAAGGAGTCGGAGTATGCAGAGGAAGTTAATCGTCTTTTCGGTCGCCGCGGCGCTGCTCCTGAACGCGGTCGGTGTGGCCGCGCAGGAGCGCGCGCCGAAGGTCATCGTCACCCCGCCCATCGAGGAGGAGGTCTTCATCGCGCAGGGGCCGGGGGCGCCGCTGCCGCCGCCGGTCGAAATCCGCGGCGACAACCTCATGTTCATGGCGACCGAGATGAGCTTCGCCGGCAAGCTCGTCAAGGGCGCGCCCTACTCGGCGCAGGCCGTGACCGAGTCGGTGCAGGCGCTCTCGGACGGCAACCGCATCGTCCGCAAGAACACCGCGCAGGTCTACCGCGACACGGAGGGGCGCACGCGCCGCGAGCAGACGGCCGGCTTCATCGGCCCTTACGCCCCCCCGGGCGACGCGCCGCAGACCGTCTTCATCAACGACCCCGTGGGCGGCGCCCACTACATCCTCGACCCCTCGTCGAAGACGGCGCGCAAACTGCCGCGCATGGAGATTCGCCTCAAGGCCGAGGGCGGCGCGGGGGAAGGCTCTCGCCAGAGGGTCATAGTGGATGAGGTGCGGAAGATCGAGGTCGAGCGCAGCTACAGCCGCGTGCCCGGCCCCGGCGCTGCGTCGGGCACGGCCGTCATCATCGCCGGCCCGCCCGCGCCCGAAGGCGGCACGTTCATGCGCCACAGCTCGAAGTACGAGGCGAAGACCGAGAAGCTCGAAGCGCGCTCGTTCGACGGCGTGACGGCCGAGGGCTCGCGCACGACGACGACCATCCCGGCCGGCGACATCGGCAACGAGATGCCGATCCAGATCGTGGACGAGCGCTGGTACTCGCAGGAGCTTCAGGTCGTCGTCATGACGCGCCACAGCGACCCGCGCTACGGCGAGACGAGCTACCGCCTCACCAACATCACGCGCACGGAGCCCGCGGCCGCGCTCTTCCAGGTGCCCCCGGACTACGCCGTCAAGGACGCCACCGGCGACCGCCCCGGCGTCCGCCGCATGTTCCGCCGCTCGGCCCCGCCCCCGCCGCAGGAGAACTAAGGAAGTAGACAGTAGACAGTAGTCAGTAGAAAGACAAAGCGGCGCGCCCGGTTTAACTGCCGAGGCGCGCCGCCTGTTTTTTCTACTG
>DAIRFV010000382.1:0-4979 GCA_036794905.1 Pyrinomonadaceae bacterium
TGTTGATCTTGCCGGCGAAGATCATCTTCGCCATGTCGAGCGTGGCGTCGTCGGTGACGCGCCGGCCGTTGATGATGGTCTGCTCGACGCCCATCTGCTCGGCCAGGTCGGTCAACTGCTTCCCGCCGCCGTGCACGACGCAGATGCGGATGCCGACCTGGTGCATCAGCGCCAGCTCCTCGGCGAGAGACGCGAGGTTCTCCGACTCCTCCGTCACCTTCCCCGACAGCTTCACCACGAACGTCTTGCCCTTGAACCGCTGGATGTAGGGCAGCGCCTCGCGCAGCAGGTCTAGTCTTTGCCGGGTCACGCTTTCACCTCCGGTGAAGGGGTGTCGGGTTTTAGGTTTTGGGTGATGGGTGTTAGGTTTTGGGGGAAGAAGCGGCTTTTACCCAACACCTGACACCCAGCACCCAACACCCCTACTTCAACAGTTCCGCCAGAATCGCCTTCTGCACGTGCAGCCGGTTCTCGGCCTCGTCGATGACGACGGAGGCGTCGGAGTCCAGCACGTCGTCGGTGACGATGCAGTTGCGGCGCACGGGCAGGCAGTGCATGAAGATGCCGCTGTCGGTGCGCGCCATCTTCGCCGCGTCCACGATCCACTCGCCGCGGTAGGGCGCGCGCTCCTCGATGTCGTCCTCGGGACGGCCGTAGAACTCCTTGCTCCCCCAGCTCTTCGCGTAGACCACCTGCTGGCCGTCGAACGCCCCCTCCACGTCGTGCGTCACGCTCACCCGCGCGCCCGCGTCGAAGGCGCGGCCGTTGATCTCGCGCACGAGGTCTTCGTCCAGCTCATACCCGGGCGGGTGCGCAATCGTCAGGTCGTGCCCCATCTGCGCCGCCGCCAGCGCGAAGCTGTTCGGCACGGCCATCGGCAGGGGCTTCGGGTGCCACGCCCACGTCATCAGCACGCGCTTGCGCCCCTCGCCCAATTTCTCGCGCACCGTCAGCATGTCGGCCAACGCCTGACACGGGTGGTGCATCGCCGACTCTAAGTTGACGACGGGCACGTCCGAGTATTTCGCGAAGGCCGCGAGCACCGGGTCGAGCCGCTCCTCCTTCCAGTCCCTGAGCGCCGCGAAGGTGCGCACGCCGAGGACGGACGTGTAGCGCGCGAGCACGCGCACGAACTCCTTGACGTGCTCGGTCTTGTCGCCGTCCATCACGACGCCCTCGCGGTGCTCCAGAGTCCAGCTCGTCCCGCCCGGCTCAAGCACGACGGCGTTGCCCCCCATCTCGTAGACGCCGACCTGCATCGAGGCGCGCGTGCGCAAGGACGGGTTGAAGAAGACGAGCCCCACCGAGCGACCCTCAAGCGGCCTCGACGTGTCTTCGCCGCTCTTGAAGCGCGCCGCCCGCAAGAGCAGGCCCTCCAGCTCCTCGCGCGTCCAGTCCGCAGTCGTCAGAAAGTTTCTCGCCATCGCTTACGCGCCAATCTCCTTCAACGCTTCGACGAACAAACCAGCCTCCTCCCGCGTCACGCAGAGCGGCGGGAGCAGGCGCAACACCTTCGGGTCGCTCGAAGTGCCCGTGATGATGCGGCGTTCGAGCAGGGCCTTTGTGACCTTCGCGGCGACGGGTTCTGTCAACTCTATCCCGAGCAGCAAGCCCCGACCGCGCACGCCCGCGACGCTCGGCACGCCCGACAGACTCTCGCGCAGGAACGTCTCGACGGCGCGCGCGTTCTCCAGCATCCCGTCCTCTTCAATCGCCGCGAGCGTCGCCACGACGGCCGCCATCGCCAGCATCCCGCCGCCGAACGTCGTGCCGAGGTCGTTCTCCTTGATCGCCGACGCGACCGCCTCGGTCGTCAGACACGCGCCCACGGGCACGCCGCTCCCCAGCGCCTTCGCCAGCGTTATCACGTCCGGCACGACGCCGCCCGCCGCCTCGCTCCCCGCGAAGAACCAGGAGCCCGTGCGCCCCACGCCCGTCTGCACCTCGTCGAAGATGAGGAGCATCCCGCGCTCGTCGCACAGGCGCCTCAACTCCTGAAAGAACTCCGGCGGCGCCTCGCGGACGCCCGCCATCGACTGTATCGGCTCAAGCATCACCGCGGCGACCGTCTCGCCCGCGAGCGCCGCCACCGACTCGATTGAGCCGAACTCCGCGCACAGGTGACCCGGCACGTTCGGCTTCCCAATCTCCCTGTACTTGCCGAGGAAGGTCGCGCTGATGGAGTCGGCCGTGCGGCCGTGGAAGCCGCCCGTGAACGTGATAACGTTCTCGCGCCCCGTCTTCATGCGCGCCATCCGCATCGCGTTCTCGTTCGCCTCCGTGCCCGAGTTGCAGAAGAAGGCTTTCGTCATCTCTTCGGGCGCGCACCCGGCCAACTTCTCGGCCGCCTCCGCGCGCACGTCCGAGTAGACCACGTTCGAGTAGAAGAGCAGACGCCCCGCCTGCTCGCGCAGCGCCTCGACCACGCGCGGGTGGCAATGCCCCGTCGCGCACACGGCGTGCCCGCCGTACAAGTCGAGGAACCGCTCGCCCTCGCTCGTCTCCACCCACGAGCCCTCGCCGCGCACGGGCGCGAACGGGAACTTCTTGTACGTCGCGAGCTGGAACTCCTCCTCGCGCGCCGCGATCTCCGCGAATCTGGTCGTCGTCTCTGTCATCATTCCGTTTCCGTCACCCACACTCTCATCCCGCGCGCGTGCCGTCGGGCACACTCTTTTCCGGCGTGGCGAGCACCGGAGTTATGCCGTCGGCGTAACCGATGTCGAAGAGCATCCCTTCGGAGAGTTCGCCCGCCATCCGCCGCGGCGCGAGGTTGACGACGAAGAGCGCCTGCCGGCCGACGACCTCCTGCGGGTCTTCGCGCTCCTGCTTCATCCCGGCGAGGATCGTGCGCCGGTGGTCGCCGAAGCCGACAATGAGCTTCAGGAGCTTGTTCGACCCCTTCACCTCTTCGACCGACTCAATCGTCCCGACGCGCACGTCCAGACGTTCAAACACGTCGAACGCTACCTCGGGCTTGACCGGCGCGGGCGCGAACCCCTCCCCGTCGCTCAAGGATTCCCCCCGACCAGCAACAGCCCCGCCTTCTCTTCGAGGCCGAACATCAGGTTCATGTTCTGCACGGCCTGCCCCGACGCGCCCTTGACGAGGTTGTCGAGCGCCGCGAAGACCGCGACCTGACGGCCGCGCGCGGCGAAGCCGATGTCACAGAAGTTCGTCATCTTCACCCAGTTGATGTCGGGCGAGCCCGGCACCAGCCGGACGAAGAACGAGCCGCCGTAGAACTCCTCGTAAAGCGCACGCAGCTCTTCCGCCGTCATCTCGCTGCCTTCATTCAGCTCCGCGTAGACCGAGGCGAAGATGCCGCGCGAGACCGGCAGCGAGTGCGTCATGAAGATCAGCTCGCTCGACCAGCGGCCCTCTCGTCCGACGCCGCGCAGCGCCTGCTCGATCTCGGGCAGGTGCTGGTGCGTGAAAGGCTTGTAGGCGTAGAAGGAGTTGGAGCGCTGCGGGTGGTGCGTGTTCGCGGCCGGCTTCGCGCCCGAGCCGGAAGAGCCGGTCTTGGCGTCCACCACCACCCGCCCCTTCAGCGCCCCCGACGCGGCCAGCGGCCCCAGCCCCAACAGCGTCGCCGTCGCGAAGCACCCGGGGTTGCTCACCAGCCGCGCACTCTTAATCTGCTCGCGGTTGAACTCCGTCAGCCCGTAGACGAACTCGCGCTGCAGCTCCGTGGCCGTGTGCTCGCGCCCGTAGTGCTCAAGGAACTCGCCCGCGTCGCTCAGCCGGAAGTCGCCCGACAGGTCAACGACCTTCACGCCCGTCGGCAGGCGCGGCGCGACCTCCAACGCCTGCCCGTGCGGCAGCGCGAGGAAGACGCAGTCGAGGTTGGAGAGGCTCTCGAAATCCTCCGGCGCCTGCTCGAAGCGCAGGTCGGTCAGCCCGTGCAGGTTCCTGTGAACCTCGCCGACGGCCTTGCCCGCATGCTCGTTGGCCGTGACGAGCGCGACCTCCGCGTGCGGGTGGAAGAGCAGGATGCGTAGCAGCTCCGCCCCGCCGTAGCCCGACCCGCCGAAGATGCCCACCTTCAGTTTTGAGTTTTCAGTCTTCAGTTTGCAGCACCTCCTTCAACCCTTCGAGACTTAGTCGCCGGCGGGCGCGGCGGCCGCCGCACCGAAAACTGAAGACTGAACACCGGAAACTTTATTCTTAATCAGCTCGAAGAGGCGCGCGCCGTCGCGCTTGGCGTTGCCCGCGGGCGCGCCCAGCTCATTCACGATGTAGTCTTCGCCCATCTGCGAGTCGGTGACGGAGCCGGCCACCACGTCCACGTCGATGCCGCGGCGGCGGAACAGCTCGATGCCGCCCCACGCGCCGACGTAGTCCGACGCGCAGAAGACGATGGCCGCCGTCGCCGCGCGCAGCTCCTCGTCTTCGAACACCGACTCGACCGAGTAGCCGCCCAGTATCCCGTCGCCCAGCTCGATGATGACGAGGTCGGGCGCCGACTCGTTCAGGCGCGCGATGATGGCCTTCGCCACGGGCGCGAGGTCGCCGACGCCGACCGTCGAGGGCAAGCCGCAGTCCACGAAACTCGCCGTCGCCACCGCGCCGTGGTCGGCCATGTTGAGCGTGTCGCGCAGCGCGGCCACGCCCGAGAGCTTCGCCGCCGCCACGCGCATCCCCGCGCGCGTCGCCTGCCGCACGATCTCCGTCGCCGCGAAAGTCTTCCCCGAGTTCATGCACGCGCCCGCCACGATGACGAGCGGCGCGCAGACCGCGGGCAGGCTCTTGCGCAGGGGCAGCGCCTCGTCGGCGATGTTGCGAACACGCTGGTCTTCGTCGACGACGAACCCGAGCACCTCCACCTCAATCGCGTCGCTCAGGGACGAGTGGTGCCCCTTGCAGTAGCCGATGACGCCGCCCATGTTGAGCAGGTGCAGGCGGTCGCCCGCGCCCGCCTCCGCCGGCACGTCGCCGACGAAGCCCTTGAGCGCGCGCCGGCTCCCCAGCGCGCCGAC
>DAIRFV010000383.1:0-4963 GCA_036794905.1 Pyrinomonadaceae bacterium
TCGGCGCCGGATTCTCCTTTAACAGGCTCTCGCAGATCGAGAGCACCTCGGTGCGAACTTTCCGGGCGTGGATGAAGCAGGCGACGGCTTCGGCGCGTTCGGTTTCGATTTCGGCGGGGGAGGTGGCGAGTTCGGCCCGGCGGCACGAGTCGTCGGAGCGGACGTTGAGCAGGAACGCCAGGTTGATGCCGTTGTAATAATCGTTGCGGAGGTGGAAGCCGCGCTCGTAACCGCGCACCGCCTCGTTGAGGTCAGCCCTGTCTCTGGTGATGTCCCACAGCCGCTTGTGAACCGCGCCCCAGAGCCCGAGCGTCTCGCCTCCCGCAGGCCTTCGAGCACGCCGTCGGCGAGCGCGTCGCCCGTCGGCAGCAGGTCGGCCGGCTCCGAGGGGTCGAGGCCGCAGGCCACCCACACGTCCGGCAGGATGGGCGAGTCCTGCGCGAAGCGGCGGAACCCGGTCTTCCCGAAGATGACCTCTTCGAGCCGTCTGTGACCCAGCCTCATGAGCGCACCCCGCTCGCGTGCGAGTGGTTTCTGTTTGCTCGGTTCAATGAGGAAGACGCGCGCCGCGTCCTCTGAAGCAGTCTTTCCGTGGGCGCGTCATTATCTTCCCGCGGCGCGCCGATTACAATGAGAATCTTCGGCCTCCGCTTGGGCCGCTTCAGTCGAGGACGCGCGCGACGACGCACTTGAGGTAGAGCGTCTCGGGGACGCCGAGCAGGACGGGGTGGTCTTGCGCCTGCGTGCGGCGCTCGACGATCTGCACGCGGCGGCGCGCGTCGCGCGCGGCCTCGGCGAGGACTTCGAGGAAGAGCGGCTCGGTCATGTGGTAGGAGCAGGTGCAGGTGACGAGGTGGCCGCCCGGCTCCAGCATCTTCAGCGCGCGGAGGTTGATCTCCTTGTAGCCGCGCGCGGCGGCCGCGACGCTGGCGCGGTTCTTGGCGAAGGCCGGCGGGTCGAGGACGATGGTGTCGAAGCGCTCGCCCGCCGACTCCAACGCGTGCAGCGCGTCGAAGACGTTGGCCTCGCGAAACTCGACGTTCGCGGCGCCGTTCAGCTCGGCGTTGCGGCGCGAGGCCGCGACCGCCTCCGCCGAGATGTCGAGCCCCGTCACGCTCTCGCACACGCCGGCGATGCTCAGGGCGAAGCCGCCGTTGAAGGTGAAGCAGTCGAGCGCGCGGCCGCGCGCGTGGGCGCGGGCGGCGAGGTGGTTCTCGCGCTGGTCGAGGAAGGCGCCGGTCTTCTGCCCGCCGAGCGGCGCGACGCGGAAGCGGACGCCGTGCTGCGCGACCTCCAGCTCGCCCGGCTCCTCGCCGTAGAGCACGCCCGCCTGAAGCGGCAGACCCTCCAGCGAGCGCACGCGCACGTCGTTGCGCTCGACGATTGAGCGCGGCGCGAACTCCTCGACCAACAACTCGACGAACAGACTTTTGAGCGCGTCCGCCCCCTGCGAGAGCGTCTGCACGACGAGCACGTCCCCGTACCTATCGACGATGAGCGAGGGCAGAAGGTCGCCCTCGGAGTAGACGAGGCGGAAGGCGCCGGCCTCCGGCTCCACGCGCGCGCGCCGCGCGGCGGCCGCGCGCAGACGCGCGCGCCACCACTCGCGGTCAACCGCCTCGTCCCGCGCCGTCAGCAGGCGCAGGGCGATCTCCGAGCGCGAAGAGTAGAACGCCTGCCCGACCGCGCGCCCGCGCTCGTCGCGCACGCGGACGACCGTGCCGCCCTCCGCCCCTTCGGCGTCGCGCACGTCGCTGCGGTAAATCCAGAGGTGCCCGCCCCGCGCGCGCTCCGCGCCCCGCCGCGTGATGGTGACCTGAGCCTGACTCATCCAACGTCCCCTTTTTGTGGTTCATTGAAGCACGGGAGCGTACACGGGTTCAACGGGGGCGGCGCCGCCCGCTTGAAATAGTCACGGCCGAGATGTAGCCTTAAAGGCATCGGTTCCCGAAAACCAAGTCTTAGTCATGGAGGAGAAACTCTGATGCCAGAAGTCGGAGACGTGGCCCCGGACTTCGAGCTGCCGAGCCATCTTACGCAGGGTAAGAAGGTGAAGCTCTCGGACTTCCGCGGCCAGAAGAACGTCGTCATCGCATTCTACCCGCTGGCGTGGACGCCGGTCTGAACGGCGCAGATGCCTGCCTACGAAGCCGACCTTGATCGCTTCGGGCAGTACGATGCCCACGTGCTGGGCATAAGCGTCGACAGCGTCCCGTGTAACACCGCCTGGGCCAAGTCCCTCGGCGGACTCACCTACGACCTGCTGAGTGACTTCGAGCCGAAGGGCGAAGTCGCCCGCCTCTACGGCGCGTACCGCACGGGGGACGGCATCTCCGAGCGCGCGCTCTTCATCGTGGACAAGGAAGGCAAGCTCGCCTACCAGGACATCCACGACATCGGCGACCAGCCCGACAACGAAGACCTCTTCGAAGTGCTCCGCAAGCTCTAGGCGGCGGGAGCGAGGACAACAACCACAGACCAGCGGGCCGCGACCCTCTCGCACAGGGTTGCGGCCCGTGAAGCTTTAGCAACATACTTGCGGTATGACAAAAGGATCGTGGTTCAAGTCTGAGGCGGAGTGGACGGCCGCGGTCCACTCCCTGATTGCGGCGCTGGGCGTGCTGGGGCTGCTCGCCGCGCTCACCCTCGCATGGCTGAGGGCCGACGGTTAGTCCGCATAAGGCAAGGGGAAGATTTTATGACAACGTTATCGCGCAAGTGCGTCCCGTTCACGCCGTTCGACGGCGAGCTGTCGAAGGCGACCGTGGCCATCGTCAGCGCGGGCGGCGTCCACCTCCGGAGCCAGGAGCCCTTCAACACCGCGGACGAGCTGGGCGACCTCACGTTCCGCGTCATCCCCGACGACGCCGACACCTCGCAACTCATGGTCAGTCACCACCACTACGACCACGCCGACGCCGACTCCGACATCAACGTCGTCTTCCCGCTCGACGTGCTGCGCGACTTGAAGGAGGAGGGCTTCGTCAAAGAGGTCGCGAAGAAGCACGTCGGCTACATGGGCTACACGATGCAGCTCAAGGCGATGTACGAGGGCACGGCGCCCGAGATCGCCAACGAGATCGACCGCGGCTCGCGCGCCGACGTGGTCATCCTCACCGGCGGCTGCCCGAACGTGTGCCACCGCACCATCGTCGCCGTGCAGCGCGAGATCGAGCTGCGCGGCATCCCGACGGTGCTCGTCACCGTCAGCCCCGAGGTCTCGGCGCAGATGCGCCCGCCGCGCGCGCTCTACCCGAAGGGGTTTAAGATCGGCAACAGCCTCGGCCGCCCCGGCATGCGCGACCTGCAACGCGCGGTGCTGCGCGACGCCCTGCTGCTGCTCACACAGGACACGCGCCCCGGCGCCTTCGTCACGCGCGAATACCCCGAGTACGGCGAACAGTACGAGCCGACGAGGGTGAAAGCCGGAAAGGCGTAAACCGTGAACAAGAGCGGGAACCGTCAACCGTCAACCGTGACAGGAGAAGAACGGGGTTTCACTTGTCACGGTTGACGGTTCACGGTTCCCGGCTCTTCACGGCTGACGGTTCACTTACCTATGAAAACTATCGGAATCGTGACCGGGGGCGGCGACGCGCCGGGGCTGAACGCCGTCATCCGCGCGGCGGTGAAGACGGCCGTCGGCGAGTACGGCCTGCGGGTCATCGGCATCGAGGACAGCTTCGAGGGGCTTTTGGGCGAGACGCACGTGCGCGAGCTGAAGGCGTCCGACGTGCGCGGGCTTTTGCCGCGCGGCGGAACCATCCTGGGGACGCGCAACCGCGGCAGCTTCGTCGTGCGGCAGAAGGACGGCACGACCCTCATGCCGGACGAGGTCTACAAAGAGGGTCTGGACAACCTCGGCCGCCTCGGCATCGACGCCCTCGTCGCCATCGGCGGCGAGGGCACGCTCGCCATCGCCTACGAATTCCACCGCCGCGGCTTCCCCGTCGTCGCCGTGCCCAAGACCATCGACAACGACCTCGCGGCCACCGAGCTGACCTTCGGCTTCATGACCGCGCTCGACATCGCGACCGAGGCGCTCGACCGCCTCCACACGACGGCCGAGTCGCACGACCGCGTGATGGTGCTGGAAGTGATGGGGCGGCACACGGGCTGGATCGCGCTCCACTCGGGCGTGTCGGGCGGCGCCGACGTGATCCTCATCCCGGAGATTCCCTTCTCCACGGAGAAGGTGGCCGACAAGATTCGCGAGCGCGAGGCCGGCGGCTCGGCGTTCACCATCATCGTCGCCTCCGAGGGCGCCAAGGAGATCGAGGGGCACGTGATGTACCTCGACAAGGGCGACCGGCAGAGCGCGGCGCGGCTCGGGGGCTTAGGGCACCACCTGGCCGCGGAGCTGTCGGAGCGGACGGGCAAGGAGGCGCGCTGCGTCGTCCTCGGCCACCTGCAACGCGGCGGGAGCCCCAACGCCTTCGACCGCATGCTCGCCACCAACTTCGGCTCCCTGGCGGTGCGCGCGCTGGCGCGCGGCAAGCGCGGCGTGATGGTCGCGTTGCAGGCGGCCCACATCCGCACCGTCCCGCTCGGAGAGGCCGTCGCCGACCTCAAGACCGTCCCGCCCGAGAGCCAGCTCGTCCGCACGGCGCGCGACGTGGGCATCTCCTTCGGCGCGCCCGACGAGGACCGGTACCACCAGGGAAGTGATGAGTGAAAGAGGGCGTTAGGTGCTGGGTTCCAGGTGTGGGGGAAGGCAAAGGCCAAAACCCGGCACCCAGCACCCAGCACCCTCTTTACTCATTACTTCGGTTATAATCGCGGGACAGACAACCGGAGGTAAACGTAGTGACCGAGGCGGTGAAGCAGAAGTTGCAGCAGGAGCTGGACGAGCTGGATCAGGAGCTGCGGGTCGAGCTGCCGAAGCAGATCAAGACGGCGAAGGAGTGGGGCGACCTGCGCGAGAACGCCGAGTACCACGCCGCGCTCGCGCGCCAGCAGTTCG
>DAIRFV010000384.1:0-2593 GCA_036794905.1 Pyrinomonadaceae bacterium
GGAGCCCGGCGCTCCCGGGAGTGTAGTCGCGTGCGAATGTACGCCGCTATAAAGGTTAAGACGCGCCGCCTCTCTTTTTCTACTGCCTACTGCCTACTGTCTCCTGTCTACTCCCTTTTTGTACTCCTCCGACTCCATGAAGGCGCGGCTGAGGCTGCGGTAGTCCTGCCCGCGGGAGAGGACGCCGAGCCAGAAGTTGAAGCCGTCAGCGTCGGGGTCGCGCCCGAGGTAGCCGAAGAAGTGCGCGCGCACGTACGCCTCGTCGTACTCGCGCGCGTCGAAGTTCTCCCCGGACGCGACGGCCAGCAACTCTCCGGCGCGTCGCAAGTCGCTGCCCGCGAGCTGCGCGACGAGCTTACGCCGATTCTCTTCGAGCTGTTGCTCCCACCCGTTCGCGCCGACGTGCAGGCCGTACCCCACATCCTTCATGCCAGACAGGAACTCGTCCCGCGTCGGCTCGCGCCCGCGTTCGGCCTTGAGGAGGCGGTGGACGAAGAAGCCGACGCGCGGGAACTCTTCGACCAGCGCGAAGGGGTCGCGCCCGACGCGCGCCGCCAGCTCGCGCGGCGGCGGCAAGGTTCTGTCATCGACGGGAGCCAGAATCACCTTGTAGATGACGACGCCCCCGCCGCGGTAGATGGGGCGCAGCCTCGCGTCGAAGAAGGACGCGTCGGCGCGCAGCTCGCGCCGCTCCGCCTCGCCGACGAAGACGTAGTTGACGCCGTAGTGAATCAGCAGCTCATACGCTCCGGGCGCGCCCGCGTAGATGCGGCGCACGTCCGCTTCGCGCGCGCGGAACTCGTAGCCGTGCCCCCAGAGCCAGTCGGTCGGCCCGCGCACGACCGCGCGCCCGGCCAGCGCGAGCACCGCGTGATTGAACGCGGGCGCGGTCAGGAAGACCGCGCGCGGCGGCGTCGCTTCGCGCACGAAGCGCGCGGCCTCCGCGTCCGACCGGGAGAAGAGCAGCGCAGAGGCCCTCGACTCCGCGCGCAGCGCCGCGACGCCGGTCGCCAGAGAGAGCAGCGCGAGCAGCAACGCGACTGGGGCCAGCAACATCCTCAAACGCCGCGCGCGCGCGAGCGAGACGAGCCAGCGCGCGACGAGGACGCTGTTGACGGCGTGCCAGTAGTAAGTGAGCTTGCCGTTGTCGAAGACGTTCGGCGAGACGACGACCGTCAGCGCGAAGACGAGCAGCAGCAGCGGCGCGACGTAGAAACTCTTCCACGCGCGCGGCGCCGCCGCCCACGCCGGGACGGCCAGCAGCAGCGGCACGCCGAAGTTGCGCAGCAGGTAGACGCCCAACCAGGGCGCGTCCGAACCCATCCACCCCGGCTGCCAACGCACTATCCCTCCGCCGGCCGCGTGCCGCGCCAGCTCGAACAGGTGCGGCGAAGCCAGCAGCACGGCCGGCGCCCAGAACCACAGCCACGCGCGCCGCGGCCTCAACAGGAAGAGGACGACGCTCACGAACCCGACCGCGATGTAACTGTGCGTGTGGAAGAGCGGCAGCAGCCCCGCCAGCACGCCCGCCGCGAGCAGCAATAACGGGTCAGAACCGCCCGCGGGAGCGGGTGGGTGCGTCTCACTCAGAAGGCCCTCGACGCGTGAGCCCGACCCACCCGCTCCCGCAGATGGCTCTGAACTTTCGTGCCAGCGCTGCCACACGACGGCGAAGAGCGTGAGGATGAGCAACCCGGCCGGCAGGCCGTAGACGGCGGCGCGCTGCGGGAGCAGTGTGTCGGTGACGAGGTTCGTCCAGTGAATCCCGCGCGACCAGTCGTTCGCGTAGTTGAAGGGGAGCGCGTCCCAGAACTCTGCGAAGCCGCGGCCGCTGCGGCGCCAGTCCCCGTAGAGGTTCAGAAACCCGAGCCCGCCGTTCAGGAGAAACAGGCACGTCGCCAGCGCCGCCGCACGCGCCCCGCGCGCGAGCCGCAGCGCGAACGTGTAGAAGATTCCGACGAGCGCGAGCGCCAGCGGCAGCGCCGTCGCGAGGAACGCCGCGCGCATCGAGAGCCCCGCCGCCATCAACACGGCCGCGTGGAAGTCCGGCAGGAACGGGTAGCGCAAAGTCTCGCCCGCCAGAGGCGTGTAGGCCGGCGGGAAGTTCTCGCCGTGCGCGAACGACGCGGCCAACGCCGCGTGGAAGCTCAGGTCGTACCACGCGCTCCCGCCCGAATAGACCCCGCCCGGCCCCTCCGCGAACGTGTGCGTCGAGAACAGGCTCCACAGGATGGGCGCGAAGACCGACAGCACCGCCGCGAGCCCGAGGTGTCCGCGCCCGACGCAAGCCTTAATCCCCAACCACCCCGGCCGGCGAAGCCCGAACGACTTCGAGCGTCCGCGCCAGGCCCCGGACGCCAGCGACAGCGCGGCGGCCGCGACCCACACGAGCAACGTCGCCCACGCCACCCCCCCCCACGTCAGCCGCCCGTTCAGACGCGCCAGCCCGTAAGCCGCCAGCGCCCCCAGCATCCACCCCGCCGACGTCCCCCACAAGACCTGCTCGCACGCCCCCGCCGCCCCGCGCAACACACGCCGCGCCAGGCACGCGCCGAGCAACGCCGACCCGATGAGAAACAGTGTCGCCAGCATG
>DAIRFV010000384.1:2693-4956 GCA_036794905.1 Pyrinomonadaceae bacterium
TTCATCGCCTTGTACTCAATCGAATCCCGGAAGGCGAGGGCGAGCTTGTCAAGGTCGTTGGTGCGTTCGAGGTTCGAGAGCCAGAAGTCGAAGCCTTCGAGGTCGCCGTCGGGCGGGTCGTCGGGGTTGCGGCGGAGGAAGGCGAAGTAGTGGAGCAGGAGGAGGGCGCGGTTGCGCCCGCGCTCTTCGAGCCGCGGGTCTGCGGCCACCTTGAAGAGCGCGCCCGCGCGCGTCTCCGCGCCGGACGCGAGCGCCGCGGCCAGCGCGGCGCGCTCGGCGGCTTCCGGCTTCAGCCCCGCGTTCTCGTAGAGCCGTTCGACGTAGCGCGCGTCGTCGAGCGCGCCGAAGGCCGCGCGGAAGTCGGGGCGGCGCTCCCACTCGCGCGCGAGCGCACTGATGCGCCCGTCGAAAGTGCGTTCCACCTCCTCCGTGCCCGGGATGAGGCCGCGGCCGAGCGCGCGCGCGGCCGGCATGAACTCGGCGTAGCGCGGCATCCGCCCGCGCGCGACGAGGTGCAGGCGGTAGAGGGCGCGGCTCCAGTCGGCGAACCGGCCGAGGAGGTGGACGGGGTCTTCGTCGAGCATCGAGGCCCAGTCGCGCAGCTCCAGCTCCGCGGGCGGCGCGGCCTCGGCGCGCGCGCCGGGCTCGGTCTTGACGACGGCGTAGAGATCGTCGCGGCCGTCGAAGCGGTTGACGAAGCGCAGGCGCCCCGCGGCGACGGCGAGCGAGAGGAAGGTCGAGTAGTTCGTGCGCCGCTCGGGCGAGATCGACTCGTTCTTGACGACGACGTACGAGGCCGGTATCCGCTCGAACAGGTCCAACAGCCTCAAGGGTATCGCGCCGCCGGTGACTAAACGCTGAATCTCGTCCGACTGCGGCGAGTTGAAGCCGGAGGTGCCGACGATGAGCGGCTTCGCGTGGTCGGCCGCGCGCAGCATGTAGGCGTGGTTGAAGGCCGCCTCGGCCGGCAGCACGACGACGCCGCCGCGCATCTCCGTCTCTTTCAGCCTGAGCGTGACGGCGTCCGGGTCGGCCGCGCCGCTCATCAGGCCGAGCGGCGCCGCGTTCAGCTCGACGAGCAGCAGCGCGCAGGCGGCGGCGTAGACGGCCCACGCGCCGACGCGCGGCCGGCGCGCCGCGATCAACCCGGCGAGGCGGCGGACGCCGAGCCCCGCGAGCAGCGCGAGCCCGAGGTAGGCGAACATCGCGCCGCGCGTCGGCACGCGCATGCTGCGGAAGATGGGCAGCAGGTCGTAGCAGATGCGGTAGAAGAAGAAGTTCCAGCCGAGCGAGTAGAAGAAGCCGACGAGGGCGAGGACGAGCCCGAGCCAGAAGGCGTCGCAGCGCCGCGGGGACTTGAGCGTCTCGACGAGGTTCGCGTTCGCGGCGCGGAAGAGCGAAGGGTAGGCGATGCAGGCGCGCGCCGCGACGGCCAGCGTCAGGAGCGCGAGCGCGCGCTCCGAGGTGACGTAGCCGAAGAGCCCGCCGAAGTAGCGCGTCCGGTCGAACCCGACGGCGAGGAGCGAGACGGCGACGGCGACGCAGATGAGGGCGTCGAGCCGCGGGAGCCACCCGAGGCGCGCCCCGTCGGCCGTGCCGGCGCGCGCCGCCTCGACGCGCCGCTGCAAAGGCTCGACGAGCAGCAGCGTCGCCAGCGCGAACAGCAGCGTGAGCAGTCCCGGGAAGAGCTTGAAGTGCGCGCCGCGCTCTATCGTCTCGCCCATGCCGAACCAGAGCTGGTTGCGGTTCTCGACCGACAGCCAGTGGCTCGGCCAAGCCGAGTTCGCCTTCACCTCCTCGACGCTGCGCTTGAAGCCGTAGAGAGCCGAGACGTGGTAGTAAGGGAGCATGAACGGCAGGAGCCCGAGCGCCGCCAGCCCCAGCGCCGCGCCGGCCCTGCGCCAGAACTCGCCGTCGCGCCACAGCCCGTAGCGCGTCAACAGCACCACCCCGCACAGCGCCAGCGGCACGAGCGCGAGCGCGAAGACCGAGACGCTCGTCAACCCCGTCATGAAGAACGCGAACCCGAGCCACGCGGCCCTCTTTCTGGTGCGGCTCCGCGTGAAGAGTACCAGCGCCTCCAACACGAGCGGCAGCCACGGCGAGAAGAGGTAGACGAGCTGCGACATCAGGTGGAAGCGGTAAGGCACGAACGCGAAGGCGATGCCTGCGACCCACGCGACCCCGTCCGACCCCGTCAGCGTCCGCGCCAGGCGGAACGCCCCGTAGCCCGAGAGCGCGAAGCCGAGGAACATCGCCACGG
>DAIRFV010000110.1:0-17858 GCA_036794905.1 Pyrinomonadaceae bacterium
ACTTCGCGGGCGGCACGGTCGTCCACATCTCTTCGGGCTTCTCGGCCCTGGTCTGCGCGCTGTACCTCGGAAAACGTCTGGGGTTCCCTAAGCACCCGATGATGCCGCACAACCTCGTGCTGAGCGTGATCGGGGCGTGCATGTTGTGGGTCGGGTGGTTCGGCTTCAACGCCGGGAGCGCGCTCTCCGCCGGGCCGCTCGCGACGAGCGCCTTCGTGGCAACGCACTTCGGGGCGGCGGCGGCGACGCTCGGCTGGATGCTCGGCGAGTGGGTGCGGCAGGGTAAGCCGACCGTGCTCGGCGCTATCTCGGGGGCGGTCGCGGGGCTGGTCGGCATCACGCCGGCCGCCGGGTTCGTCTCGCCCATGTCGGCGCTCGCCATCGGGTTCATCACCGGTCTGGTCTGCTTCGCGATGGTGACCGAGATCAAGAAGCGTTTCGGCTACGACGACTCGCTCGACGCGTTCGGCATCCACGGCGCGGGCGGCACGGTGGGCGCGCTCCTGACCGGCGTCTTCGCCACGAACGCGGTCAACGCGATCTTCAAGGACGCGAGCGGGAACCCGCTCCCGGTCGGCCTGATCGACGGCAACTCGGCGCAGTTGGGGAATCAACTGGCCGCCATCGGCATCACCATCGGCCTCTCGTTGGTGGCGACGTTCGTCATCCTGAAGGTGGTCGACCTGCTGGTCGGCGTGCGCGTCAACGAGGAGGACGAACTGCGTGGGCTCGACCTCAGCCAGCACAGCGAGGAGGCGTACGGCCCGGATTTGGGGACGCTGCCGCTCGGCGTGGCCCACGAGTCGGGGCTGGTGTCGAGCGCCGCCGGGGAATGACGGGCGGGTCAGAAGGGGCGGGCGCGGGCGTTCAACTCGCCGGAGCTGATGCGCCCCGCCCACGTCAGAAAAAGATATGGCCCACCCGTCGCAGCTTTGGCAGGCGCGAGACAGGCGGGCCACTCTGTTCATCGCCTCTGTCAAGAGACGATGCGAGGGGCAAAAGCTACAACATGCTCAGAGCAAAATCAATCGCGGGGGCGCTCGCCGCCCTCTGCGCGATCACGCTGCTTACCACCCGGGAGGCGTCCGCCCAATCGACACTCTTCAACATCCCCTCGACCGACGTGGTGGCGAAAAAGAAGACGTACCTTGAGTTCGACTTCGTCAGTCACCTCGAGTCGCACGAGGACGGCGGCTTCCAGGCGTACATCCCGCGCGCGGTCGTCGGCGTCGGGAAGAACGTGGAGATCGGGGCCAACGTCGCCTTCCTGGACGCGCAGGCGCCCGAACAGCCCGTCGAGCTTCAACCCAACATCAAGTACAGGTTCTACAGCAACGAGGACAACGGCGTGTCGGCCGCCGCCGGCGGCATCCTCTACACGCCCATCGCCAACCGCTCGGGCGCCGACACCTTCGGCCTCATCTACACCGTCGTCAGCAAGAAGGTGAAAGGGTCTTACGGCCCGCGCCTGACCGGCGGCGGGTACGGCTTAGTCGGGCGCGCCAACGGCAGCGGGAGCGAGGGCGGCGCCATCGTCGGTTACGAGCAGCCGCTGCACGCCAAAGTGAGCTTCGTCGCCGACTGGTTGAGCGGCAAGAACCGTTTCGGGTACGTGACGCCGGGGTTCTCCTTCGCGCTCCCGCGCGGCAGCGCACTCTACACGGGTTACAGCATCGGCAACGTCGGGCGCAAGAACAACGCGCTGTTCGTCTACTACGGCATCACTTTCTAACAGCATCCGGGGCGGTGGGTTTCAAGCGGCAGGCCCGCAGCCCACCGCCCCTGCGTTTACCTTCAGGTCATAATGCGCCCCCGCTCCTGTTCAACTATGTCGTTGACCCCACCCTCACTCAGAAACCCTTCCATCGCCAGCGTCAGCGCCTTTGCAAGCGCCGGCCTCCGAAGATAAACTCATCACGTTCGGAGCCTCCCCCGCATCTTCCCCCCATGAGCCCGTTAACGCGTCTTATGCTGAAAGACATTCTCCGTCTATTCGTCGCGCTCTCTTTCCTGAGCCCCGGCCCCGTCTCGGGCCGGCAAACCGCTCCGCCGTCTTCGGACGCCGCCGCGACCGCCGAGCTTATCAGCAGGGCCGTCGCACGCACGCGCGAGTACCGGGTGCGTTTCAAAGACCTCACCGCCGAGGAGACGCAGCGAATCGAGGAGTACGGTGACAAAGGGCTGAAGCGGCGCCGGGAGGTCGTCTCGGATTTGATCGTCTATCAGTCCCAGCTCGACGGCTCCGCCACGGTCGAGTACCGCAACGTGCGCGTGGTTGACGGCAAGGAGGTGTCCAAGCGCGAACGCAGGGTGGAACAGCTTTTCGGCCGCCTCGCAAAGGCAGGCTCTATCAAGAAAGAACTGGAGCGCATCGAAAAGGAGAGCAAGCGGTACGACCTCAACTACAGCGTCTACAACCATACCCTCAACCAGGGGCTTCCGCTCCACGATGACCTGCGGCCGTCCTTCCGCTTCACAGTTATCGGGGGCGACCGCATCGACGGGCACGACGTGATAGAGGTCAGGTACGAGCAGGTCTCTCAGAACCCCGACCTTGATTTCAAGTTCACGTCGCTGCCCCCGAGGTTGAAGGGCGCCCAGTCGTTACACCGGGGGCGGCTGTGGCTCGACCGTGATACCGCGCGGCTCCGGCGCGAGGAGCGGGAGTTGATGATGAGACATCCTTCGCTGCCGGCACCTCTGACGCTGATGAAGTTCGAGTTCAGTTACGCGGACAGCCGCTTTGAAATCCTCACGCCCACGCGGATCGTCTTCAGCACCTACGACCGTGGGCGCGACTTGCCGGGCGGCGGCGCAGAGCTGTCGCTCGGCGGGCTGGTCGTCTTCGAGTACAGAGAGTTCCGCCGTTTCGGCGTGGACGCGCCCGACTCTCGGCTGGACACACCGGGTGCCAAATAAGGCGAACGTATCTTGGATTCTCCCTGTGACGGGAAGGCGCGGTATTAAAATCGCGGCCCGCAGGTATAATTAAGTTCCCTATTTGCACAAAGAGGATTTTTGATGAAGGCCAAAGCAGAGATACGCGCCGAATCGTTCGACCAGTTCGGCCTGGGCGAGCCTCTACTGAAGGCGATTGCCGACGTGGGGTACGAGACCCCTTCGCCCATCCAGCAGAAGACCATCCCGCTGCTGCTCGGAGGGCGCGACCTCGTCGGCCAGGCACAGACGGGGACGGGCAAGACGGCCGCCTTCGCCCTGCCCATCCTGGAGCGGCTGGAACCCGCCGGCAAGGGCGTGCAGGCCCTCGTGCTGACGCCCACGCGTGAGCTCGCCATCCAGGTGGCCGAGGCGTTCCACACCTACGCGAAACACATGGGTAACGTCCGGGTCTTGCCCGTCTACGGCGGCCAACCCATCGGCCAGCAGCTCCGGCGGCTCCAGGGCGGCGTGCAGGTCGTCGTCGGCACCCCCGGCCGTATCATGGATCACCTGCGGCGCGAGACTTTAGACCTGGCGGCCCTCAAGTTCGTCGTGCTCGACGAGGCCGACGAGATGTTGCGGATGGGCTTCATCGAGGACGTGGAGTGGATTCTGGAGCACACGCCGACGGGGAGGCAGACGGCGCTCTTCTCGGCGACGATGCCGCGCGAGGTGCGCCGCATCGCCGAGCGACACCTGAGGGAGCCGGCCGCCGTCGAGATCGAGCACAAGACGCTGACGGTGCCGACCGTCGAGCAGCGCTACGTCAACGTCTCCGAGGGGCAGAAGCCGGACGTGCTGACGCGCCTGCTGGAGGCCGAGGCGGGCGCGGGCGAGGCGGCGCTCATCTTCGCACGCACGAAGGTCGGGGCGGCCGAGCTGACCGAGAAGCTACAGGCGCGCGGCTACGCGGCCGAGGCCATGCACGGCGACATGAGCCAGGCGCAGCGTGAGGCGGTCGTCCGCAGGATGCGAAACGGGCAGGTCGAGATCGTCGTCGCCACCGACGTGGCGGCCCGCGGCCTCGACGTGGAGCGCATCGGCCTCGTCATCAACTACGACATGCCGAACGACGTGGAGTCCTACGTCCACCGCATCGGCCGGACGGGGCGCGCGGGGCGCGCGGGCCGCGCCGTGCTCTTCGTGACGCCGCGGCAGCAGCGCATGAAGCGCGAGGTCGAGCAGTACACGGGTCAGCGCATCGAGCCGATGCGCGCGCCGACCGAAGCCGACGTGACCGCACGCCGCGTGGCGCTCTTCAAGGAGCGCGTCCTCAAGGCGCTGGAGAGTGATGAGCTTGACCTCTACCTGTCGCTCGTCGAGGAGCTGGCCGAAGAGAGCGGGCGCGACATGGTCGAGATAGCCGCGGCGGCCGTCCGTCTGGCCGGCGGCGACAGGCCGCTTGAGGTCGCGGTGGAGCCCGAGCCCGAGCAACTCGGGCGGACGGGCGACGGCATGGTGCGCCTGTTCATCGACGTGGGGCGCAACGGCCGGGTCGGCCCCTCCGACATCGTCGGCGCCATCGCCAACGAGGGCGGCGTGCCCGGTAAAGAGATCGGCGCGATTGATGTCCACGACCACTTCACGCTCGTCGATTTACCTGAGGAGTATGTGGAAGAGGTGCTCCGGCGGATGAAAGGCAGCCGCATCCGCAACTACAACGCGAACATCCGCGTGGCGGCCGAGCGGGGGCAGGACGGGGAGCCCCGCGCGCGTTCGGCGAAGAAGGGCGGCAGGCCGAAGGAGCGTGCTACCGGGCCCCAGCGCCGCGCAAAGTATCCCAGGCGTTGAGCCGGCATTTGCCTCCGCGCCCCTCCGTTTAACTGCCGCGAAGCAGAACCTATTCGACGATGATCTCATCGACGAATATCCATGCTTGCCCGCCCGCGCCCGGATGCCAGGGCGGGACGGCGCCGTAATTGTAAGCCCTGACCTTTACGTAACGGGCGTCGCGCCGGGGAAAAGTGGAAGAGAGTTCTTTGACCGTGACACGCGTGTCGCGGTCGGGCACGTCGTGTGAAGAGACGGCGGCCTCCGTGAAGTTGACCCCGTCGAGCGACAGCTCAAACTCCACCCTCGTCGGGAGCCAAATCCACGACCCCACGTCCTGTAGGAACCCGGCCCCGAGCCGCGTCACGCCTTTCACTTCGCCGAGGTCAATCAACGCTTCGAAGTCCTGACCCTGATAACCCTGCCACGCACCCGTTCGGAAATCCGCCCCGCCCCTCGCGCCGTCTATCAAAGCATCCGCCCCGCCCGCGCTGTACTGTGCTGCGTACTTCGACAGGACGCGTATCTTCCAGTCGTGTTGTATCTGGCGGAACCGCGCGTTCACGACGAAGCTGCTGACGCCGCGTTCGTCCACCGCGACCGCCTTGACGGTCGCCGCGCGGCGTAAGACGAGAGGGCGCCGGTAGGGCGTCGAACCCGTGTCCGGGTCGCGGCCGTCGGTCGTGTAGTAGAGCTTCAGCCGGGGCGCCGTCGGCTTGACCGTCACCGTCATCCGGCGCCTGAACGAGTCGCCGCCGGCCTGTATGACGGGCACGGGCGTGATCCGTTCGTGGTCGATGACGGCGGCGGCGAGTCGGCCGTCGCGGGCGCCCCACGAGGTGTCGGGCGTCGGCCCCATCTCGAAGACTATCTCGCCGCCGTTCATGATGTCGGCGTGGTTCAAATATGGCTTACCGTAAGGTTGGCCGTTGAGTCTCGCTGACCGGATGTAGAAGTTTTTTGAAGAGACGCCGCGAGCTTTGACGGCGAACGTCTTGCCGTTCTCAAGTTTGAAGCGAACCTCGTCGAAGAGCGGCGTCCCGATTGAGTAGAGCGGACGGCCGGGCGCGACCTGATAGAGTCCCGCGGCGCTCAGCACGTACCACGCGGACATCTGACCGCAGTCCTCGTTGCCTACCAGACCGTCAGGGGTCGGCGCGTAGAACGTGTCCATGAGCTGGCGCACGCGCGCCTGCGTCTTCCACGGCCGGCCGGCGAAATTGTAGAGGTACGCGACGTGGTGGCTCGGCTCGTTGCCGTGCGCGTACTGGCCGATGAGCCCGGTGATGTCCGCCTGCTCCCGCCCGGTCGTTCCGGAATCGGCGGCAAACAGCTCGTCCAGTCTTCGCGCGAACCTGCGGCTTCCGCCCGACAGCTCTATCAGGCCGCCGAGGTCGTGCGGCGCGAAGAAGCTGTACTGCCAGGAGTTGGCCTCGGTGAAACTGAAGTTCACCTCGCGCGGGTCGAAGGGCTCGACCCAGCCGCCGTTCCTGCGTGCGCGCATGAAGCCCGTGGCGGGGTCGAAGAGGTTCTTGTAGTGCTGCGCGCGGCGGATGAAGTATTCGTAATCGTCCTGCCGCCCGAGGAGTTTCGCCACGACCGCGACGCACCAGTCGTCGTAGGCGTATTCGAGCGTCTTGGACACAGACTCCGGCTCGTCCTCCGAGCTGATGTAGCCGCGCCGTGCGTACGCGTCGAGGCCGAAGTGCTGCAAACGCGCGCTGTGCTTCATGGCCGCGTAGGCGCTTTCGAGGTCGAAGCCTTCGACGCCTTTGGCGGCGGCGTCCGCGATGACGGACGCCGCGTGGTAGCCGATCATCGTGTCGGTCTCGTTGCCCGCCAGCTCCCAGACGGGCAGGCGCCCGCCGTGCTCGTACTGCGCGAGGAAAGTGTTGACGAAGTCGGCCGTGCGCTTCTGCTCGACGATGGTGTAGAGCGGGTGCGCGGCCCTGAAAGTGTCCCAGAGTGAGAAGACCGTGTAGTTGTCGAAGCCGTCGGCGGTGTGAGCCTTCAGGTCGCGCCCGCGGTAGCGGCCGTCCACGTCCATGAAGAGGTTGGGCGCGAGCATCGAGTGGTAGAGCGCCGTGTAGAAGTTGACCCGCTGCTCGCGCGTCCCGCCGGAGACTTCTATCTTCCCGAGCGCCCGAGCCCACACGCGTTCGGCCTCCGACCTCGCGCGGCCGAAGTCCCAGTGTCCCAGCTCGGCCGCAAGGTTCTTCGCCGCCCCCTCGGCGCTCACCGGCGAGAGCGCCACCTTCACCAGGACGGGCTCGCCGCCGCGCGCGTCGAAGGTGAAGAACGCCTTGAGGCTCGTGCCCTGCGACTCGGTGAGCCCGCCCACGACACGGTCGCCGACCGCGATGCCGTAGGACTTGAAGGGGCGGGAGAACTCCGCGACGAAGTGGACGAGCTGGTCTTTGGCCCACGCCTCAGACCTCCTGAATCCCTCGATGCGGTTGTCGGCCGTCACCCGCAGGCCGGAGTCGAGCACCCTGTCCCTGTGGGTCAGGTCGAGGATGACGTTGGCGTCGGCGGTGGGCTGGAAGGTGTAGCGGTGAAAGCCGACGCGCGGTGTGACCGTCAGCTCGGCCAGGATGTTGTCGTCCTCCAGCCTGACGGAGTAGAAGCCCGCCGCGGCGCGCTCGTTCCGGTGGCTGAAGCGCGAGGCGTAACCGTCGGCCGCGCCGCGTGCGCCGAGTGCGTTCAGGCGCACGGCGCCCGCGGTCGGCATCAGGAGAATGTCGCCGTAGTCGGAGATGCCCGTGCCGCTGAGGTGTGTGTGGCTGAAGCCGTAGATGATGTCGTCAGAATAATGATACCCGGAGCAACCGTCCCAGCCGGTCAGCCGCGTGTCCGGGCTGAGCTGCACCATGCCGAAGGGCGCGGTCGCGCCGGGGTACGTGTGGCCGTGACCGCCCGTCCCGACGAAAGGGTCTACGTAGGCGGTCGGACTCTGACGGGCCGAGACGCACAGGGTGGAGCAGAGGAGGAGAGACAGGACTGCGGCGTATGTTTTCATCGTCGTCGCGCGAACGGTCGGCGCCGAGCCGAGTGCTCAGGCAGTCGGCCCCGGCGCGACCTTCAACAAAAGCACCTCAGCGTATCCCGACCAGCCCCTGCACGGATTGTATCAACCTCTCCGAGTCGTACCCGACGCCGTCTTTGAAGACGATCTCCACCTTCTCGATGTCGGCGATGTCCGCCGCCGGATTTCCACGCACGACCATGAGGTCGGCCTGCTTGCCCGCGGCGACCGAGCCGACCCGCGCCTCTTCGCCGAGGAACTTCGCGCCGTTGAGGCTGGCGATCTTAATCGCTTCGAGCGGCGTGAAGCCCGCCTCGACCAGCAGCTCGACGCCGCGCAGGTCGCCGAAGCCGGCCACGATGCCGCCGTTGCCCGTCGGGTCGAGCCCGGTGATGAGCAGCCCCCCGGCCCTGACGAACTCCCGCTCGAAGTCCATCGCCTTGCGCAGCAGCGCGACGTAATTCGACTCGGACGAGACTCGTGCGCGCGCCTGAAGATAACGCGCGCGCGCGTCCACCGACATCACGTTCAGCATACGCGGGTTCAGCAGCGCGCCCGCCGCGCCGATGCCGCTTTGAGTGAGGGGCGCGCCGCCGGCCTCGAACACGGGGAGCGTCGAGGTGAGGGCCACGTTCCGCGCGACGAGCGTGCGGATCGTCTCCCGCGCCGCGGGGCCGCTGAGGTCGAGTTGCCGCAGGCTCGCGCTGACGGCGGCGCCGGGCGGGCACTGGTCGGGCTTCTTGTCGGGGACGAACTCGGAGTCGGCCAGCAGCCCGTGCTCAAGGTTGTCGATGCCCAACTCCGCCGCCTCGCGGTAGCCGACCGAGCAGAGGTGTCCCGTGACCTTGAGGCCCCGCCGGTGCGCCTCTTCGACGGCCGCCCGCAGCTCCGCGCGCGTGATGTTCATGTACGCCTTGAACGAAGTCGCCCCGACGTCGGCCCAGTAGTTCACCATGCGCCGCGCGTCCTCCGGCCCCGCCAGTTGGTGCATGACCGGCGTGAAGGCGCCCGCGCCTTCGAGGTAGGGCGCCGTGACGTGCATCTTCGGGCCGATCATGCGGCCCGAGTCGATGAGCCGCTTGATTTCGAGGTCGGTGTACGGCGCGACGCTGCCCGTGGTGCGGATGGTGGTGACGCCGAGCGCGAGGTAGAGGCGCGGGAAGCTCGTGCCCATGTTCGAGTACATCGGCGGCGACCCGCCCATCGGGAAGAAGAGGTGGTTGTGCATCCCGACGAGGCCGGACAGCACCGTGGAGCCCGCGAGGTCGAGCACGCGCGCGCCCTCCGGAATTTTCGCCGCGGTGCTCGGTCCGACAGACTGAATCTTGCCGCCGCTGATGACGATTGTCTGATCCTCAAGCGGCGCGGCGCCGGTTCCGTCAATCACCCGCACGTGCGTCAGCGCCACGGTCGGCGCCTCGACGCGGACGAACTGCTGCCGGTCGGGCGCCTGCGCGGAGGCGAGACCGACGAGGCAGAAGAGGAGAAGAAGAACACTAAGTCTGACCTTCATCATTTCAGCGTCCTTTACGTGTGCCTCAGTTTCGAGTCTGAAGAATAATAGTCCCGCCGGGGGCGGAGGTGAAGTAAGAATCACTACTGAGCTATAATCCGCCCTCTAACTTAAGTCATCTCGTTCAACTCAACCGACAACAATCATGAAGCCGAGAAAAAATCTCGGACGGGTACGGTCTCCATGACACCTTTCATCCGGCCGCGACGCCGAAGTCGCTCCACACGTTTGGCGTGTTTCGTACTTTGTGCGTCGGTTCTGGCGTGGGTGCAAACTTTCGCCTCCCAACCTTGCGCCCACTCCTCGCTGTGGGGCGCGGCGGGTGAGAGGTGGGCGCCCGCGGGCAGATTGCCGGACTTCTCTTACGCCGGTTACCGCGCGGGCGAGGCCGAGATTCCGACCCCGCCGGCCGGTTGGAATCTGAAGCGGGACTTCGGCGCCAAAGGCGACGGGCGCACCGACGATTCACAGGCGCTGCTGAACGCAGTCCGGTCGATCAAGGCAGGCGTCCTCTACATCCCGAAGGGGACTTACGTCATTGCGAAGCGCATCGACATTTCCAGAGGGAACCTGACTCTGCGCGGGGCCGGCCCGAAAGAGACGATCCTGTACTTCCCGAATTCGCTGACCGACCTCTTCGGCAACACCTTCAACGAGGCCGGACACTCCCGCTGGTCGTTCCGCCCGGGCCTCATCAACGTGACGGGGTCTGATCCGATCACGGCCGAGACGCGTCTGGCTTCGGTCACGGCTGCGGCCCGGCGCGGCGACAGAGTCTTGCAGCTCTCGGGTCCCGTCTCCGTCAAAAGGGGCGAGTGGGTACGTCTGGTCGAGAGTGACCCGCCGAAGGGGGAGGCGGCCGCGGGGACGCTCATCGGGCATCTGTACGGCGACATCATGCCGCCCGGGCCGGGGCTGGTCGGGACGCCGAGGGTGGTGCGCTTCTTATCGCGTGTGAAGTCCGCCGCGGGTAATCAGATCGAGCTCGAAAGACCGCTCCCCTACGACGTGCGCGCGGAGTGGACTCCCGAGATACACAGGTTCGTCCCCGAAGTTCAGGAGTTCGGCGTCGAACACCTCTCTCTGCATTTCCCCTGGACGGCGTACCCCGGCCATTTCAAGGAGAAGGGTTACAACGGCCTCTTCATGCAGAACGTCTCGCAGTGTTGGGTCCACGATGTCGAGATTCAGAACAGTGACTTCGGCCTCGATTTAAACTCCACCAATTTTTGCACCGTGAGCAACGTGACGCTGACGACGAGCGCCGACAGGGGGGCGTCGCCCGTGGCCCGCGGGATGGGCGGCCACCACGGCATCGACGTGAGCCACGGGACGGAGAACCTCGTCACCGACTTCGACGTGCGCACGAAGTTCGTGCACGACATCAGCGTCGAGTGGTACGCCCTGCACACCGTCTTCGCGAAGGGGCGGGGCGTAGACCTCAACATGGATCACCACCGGGAGGCGAACTACTCCAGCCTCTTCAGCCAGATCGATTGCGGCGCGGGCACGCGCCCTTTCGACAGCGGCGGGTCGCGCGACCGAGGCGCGCACGCGGGGGCTTACACCACCTACTGGAACGTACGGGCGGAGGGGGTGCTGCGACTACCCGCGCCCGACTTCGGGCCGCTGTTGAACTTCATCGGCGTGGGGAGAATTGATAAGGGCCCGGACGCACCCGCGCGCTGGATGGTCGAGCAGTTTGCCCCGGCGGGTCTGTGTCCGGCGGAACTGCAAGAGGCCATGAGGGCGGGCCGGCTGCGCGGCTTAAAGAGAGGGCCGACATGAACCGGGCGATGCCGCGATGTTGAGATGGAATGCCGCGATTATTGTGTCGGCGCTTCTTCCCTGCTGAAAATTTGAGGGCGGCGCGGGCCACGGAAATTTCCGTGGCCCGCGCCGCCCTCAAGCCCGTAGGCGCCCCGGCTCAGAAGACGAACTTGAGCTGGTAGCGGATGGTGCGCCCGCCGCCGTCGGTGCCGACCGTGTTCGGTTGCAGGAAGCGACCGGCGACCGAGGTCAGGACGGTGACGGGGAGGTTGCCCGCCGCGGGCGTGAAGGGGCTGATGCTCCCCTGAAGGTAGTTCGGGTGGTTGAAGATGTTGAAGATCTCCGTGCGGAACTCAAGCCGCGTGTTCTCGCCGATGCGCGTCCTCTTCGTGAAGTTCATGTCGAAGAGGTTCGTGCTCGGCGTGCGCAGCGTGTTGCGGCCGAGGTTGCCCGTGCGGCCGGAGTTGGCGAGGATGCCGATGTACTCGGCGTCAGCCGGGTTGATGCAGGCCCCGCCCGCGTCCGGGTTGGTGTAAAAGAGCGAGCCGACGGCCACCGCGCACGGGTTGGCGGCCGCGGTCGCGAGCGCCGGGACGGCGCGCACGCCGCGCTGGCCCAGCGGGTTGTAGTCGGGGCGGTCGAGGTTGCCCGCGATGCCGTCGGCGTCAGCCCCGTTGGCGACCGTGACGGGCACGCCCGTCTCGAATGTCGTCACGCCCGAAACTTCCCACCCGCCGAGCACGCGGCCCACGAACCCGCGCTGATCCTCGTAGAACGGGAGCTGGAAGACGTAGGTGAAGACCGCGCGGTGCGCGCGGTCGAAGAGCGAGACGCCGCGCTCCAGGCGGTTGTCGAAGCCGAGGATGGAGGGCCTGGTCGCCTGCTGCTGCTGGTTGATGGCGCCGACGGCGAAGACTTCGGAGCCGTTGTCGATGAGCTTCGACCAGGTGTAGCCGGCCGTCAGCGCCAGGTTCTTCGAGAAGCGTCGGCGCACGTCGAGCTGCCCGGCGTGGTAGCTGGAGAAGCCGCGGTTGGTGCGCGTCAGGCGCGAGCCCTGAAGGATGTCGAAGCGGTTCGAGAGCGGGCAGAGCGTGCCGGCCGGGAACTGAGCCGTGGCCTGCGCCGCGGTCAGGTTCGTCCCCGGCGTGCAGGCGGCCGGGTAGCCCGCGGGCGGCGTGGCGCGCAGGCTCTCAGGCAGCAGCGGGTTCAGGTCCTCGTTGATGTAGAGCCCGGTCCCCTTCGACCCGACGTAGGAAACGTCCACGATGAACTTGGCGGGCAGCTCGCGCTGGACGCCGACCGACCAGCGCTGGTAGTACGGGTTGATGAGGTCGGGCGTGACGAGCGTCTGCCCGTCGAGCGGCGAGAGCGGCCGCGGCGCCGTCGGGAGCGAAGCCGAGAGGTTCGACAAGCCCCGCGGGTTCGCCCCCGTCACGACCGAGTTGATCGCCGTCGAGATGATGTTCGGCGAAGAGGCCGCCGCGTTGGACGAGATGTTGTCGAAGAACGAGTCGTAGGTGACCTGGTAGCCCGCGCGGAAGACCGTGCGGCGCTCGCGGAAGAGTGTGCCGAGCAGCCCGTCGGTGAAGGCGGGCGACCACGCGAGGCCGACCGTCGGCGCGAAGTTGTTCAGGTCCTTCGGGGCCTCGTTGGGCTGGCTGAAGGGGCCGGTGCGCGTCACCGGGTTCACGTTGAAGAGGCCGGTGAAGGTCTGCGTCGCGAGCGACGTGACGGGGCGGCCGAAGTCCTCGTAGCGCAGCCCGAGCGTCAGCGTCAGCGAGTCGGACCAGCGCCAGCGGTCCTGGAAGAAGTAGGACTGGCGGACGCGCCGCGGGTAGAAAACGTCCACGCCGAAGTCGCGCGCCGCCGCGCCGCCCGAGCCGCCGAAGTCGTCGATGAAGTTGGCGAAGCCGGTGAAGCCCGTGCTGGCCTGGTAGGTCAGGTCGGGGCGCGAGCGGAAGGGCACCTGCTGGCGCGAGCGCTGGTTGAGCACCTCGCCGCCGAAGCGGAAGGTGTGGTCGCCGCGCACGTAGGTCATCGTGTCCTGGATGATGTAGTTGTTCGAGATGCGCCCCTGCGGGAAGTTCGACGGCACGCCGATGGCCGGGGCGGGCGTCAGTTGGTTGATGGTGATCGACCCGAGCGTCGAGATGAGCGGGTTGTCGCCGCTGTAGGGGAAGTCGAAGGTGATGCGGCCGTAGCCGACGCGCAGGTCGTTCGTCAGCGACGGCGAGAAGGTGTGAATCTCCTGGAGGAGGAGGTTCTGCGTGGCGTTGATGTTCGCCACCTCGAAGCCGTTGACGAAGTTGACGAGCGCGCCCGACGGCTGGAGGCGGTTGCCGTAGACGTAGCGGGCGGTGAACTGGTCGTTGTCGTCGATGGTGTGGTCGATGCGCCCGATGATCTGCCGGTCCTTGAAGATGCTCGGGTAGGTCCCGGTGAAGGTCCCGAACTGGATGTTACACGGGGCCGCGCAGCCCGGGCGCGCGCCGATGGCGATGTTCTGGAAGCCCGAGGTGGCGACCGAGTTCTGCGTCACGCCGAGGTAGGTGTCGAGGTTGGCGCTGGCGCCGGGCGCGAAGATTTGGCGCAGCCGCTCGCGCCCCGCGGCCGAGGGCGTCGTCAGCGAGGTGTTGCCCGTCGAGAGCTGGCGCTCCTCCTGGTAGGAGACGAAGAAGAAGGTGCGGTTCTTGCCGCTCCAGTAGGAGGGGCCGCCCTCGCCGAAGCGCGGCAGGAGCACGGGGCCGCCGAGCGTGCCGGCGTAGACCTGCTGCGTGCCGGGGTCGAGGCGGCCATTCGCGGCGATGCGCGGGTCGCGCGAGAGGCTGCTCGTGATGGCGTCGTCGCGGGTCGAGTCGAGGAAGGCCGAGAGCGTGCCGTGGTACTCGTTCGTCCCCGACTTGGTGATGGTGTTGATGACCGCGCCGCCCGCGCGCCCGAACTCGGCGTCGAAGTTGGTGGTCTGCACCGCGACCTCGGCGACGGCGTCCGGGTTCGTCACCTGATAGCCCTGGCCGGCGACCGAGGTGTCGTTGTTCTCGATGCCGTCGAGCAGGAAGTTGTTCGAGCGGCCGCGGGCGCCGTTGACCGAGAAGGTGCCGATGCCGAAGCCGAAGCGGTTCGACGAAACGCCGGGCAGCGTCAGCGCGAGCAGCGCCGGGTTGCGGCTGGCGATGGGCAGCTCGGTGACCTGTGTGGTGCTGATGTTGCCGCCCCGGACGGGCGACTCGGTCTGGAGCGCGGCGCCGGCCTCGGCCACCACGTCAATCGTCACCTGCTGGGCGCCCGGCGCGAGCTGCGCATCGACCTGCGAGTTCTGGTTGGCGTTGACGATGATGTTGGACTTCGTCAACTGGCCGAAGCCCGCGGCCTCGGCCACCACCGTGTAGGTGCCGAGCTCGACCGCGTCGAAGCGGTAGAAGCCTTCGTCGTTGGCGGTCGTCGAGCGCGAGACGTTGGTCTGGGTGTTGGTCAGGGTGACGCTGGCCCCCCTGATGACGGCCCCCGTCGGGTCGGTGACCGAGCCGCTGACCGTCCCGCGGCTGGTCTGCGCCGCGACGTGTATGGCGGGCGCGAGTAAAGCGATGATGAGCATGAGAGCTCGTAGTTTCATCTTTAAAACCTCCTGAGAAGTTTGAACCGGAAGTCGCGTAAGCTGGCTCCGGCCGGCGGTGGGTGACAAACGCCGGCAGGCACACCTATCCCTGAAGGCCGCGCCCTCACGTTCATTACGTTGGATATGTTCGGGTCGGGGAGACCTGCAAAATCCTGGACACTAACTTGCGCGAACATCAGGGCAAAGTGTGTGCCGCTTTGGCGGGGTTTATACGTTACGCGGGTGGGCGTTTTTTTTCGTCGGAGGCCGGAAGGGTGTGCGACCGTCTAACTTGGAAATTTTGGATTCGTTATATGAATTGCTGAATTGCGGAGATTGCGAGGCCGGTACAACTTTCTGGACGCGGGTTGGAGGGCTCGTCCCACCGAAGTCATCCGCGTCCAAAAGTGCGTATTCGCCGCAACGACCCTGATACGACGCTGTGCTTCCTCTTAACTGCCGCAACAGACGGCGCCGCTTTTCTCTGAAGGATGCTGAGCCTGCACGTATAATCCGCGACTGCTCTCGGCGACCATGCCGGCGGGCAGGTTTGTCGCCGTCTCAACCTCCCCGGTTTAGCCCGAGACCTTGACCACAGACTAAATTCACTTCCGCGATTACTCTGTGACGGCGGTCGCGCGCCGTGTGCCAAAGGCCGCCGCCTTCTCTTACGTCGCAGACCGCATTTCACCACCCGGCATCGTCCCCGGAACGCACGTCCCCTTTCCGCCCCAGGAGATATACATATGCCCGCTCGCTCACGCGAAATACCGCCGGCCGGCGCCGTAGGAATTTCTTCCTCTTGACGGCTCTCGGGCTCTCACTGCTTGCGCTCTGCGTCCCCGGCCTGCACCCGCCCGCGGCGCACGCCGCGACGACTTACACCTTCGACACACTCGGGGACGGCTTCGACAGCAATGTGCTCGACGGCCTGTGCAACGAGGGCAGCGGCAACTGCTCGTTGCGCGCCGCCATCCAGCAGGGCGTCAACGTGGGCGCGGTGGTCACGACGGTCAACTTCTCCGTCAACGGCACCATCAACCTGACCTCTCCCCTGCCCGACATCTCGGACGACTTGACGATCAGCGGGCCGGGCTCGTCCCTGCTGACCGTGCGCAGGGACACGGGCGGCAACTACCGAATCTTCACCATCGCCTGTTGCCTATTCAATCAGCGCGCGAGGGTTGAAAGGAGATTCAGGGGCAAGAGTCTTCTCAGCAGGTAGCGAGGAAGGCTGACCTTTGCGAATTGCAATAAGCATACCTGCCGGAACGCTAATCTCATCCTGCCTCTTTCAGGCGAATACGGAGGCGCTCATCCCGGGCAGTGCTGCGCGGAGGCTACAATAGGAACAGATATCAAGTGCGGTTGTGTGCTGTTGTTGACATCAGCTCCCTGTCAGTTTTTGACGACATCGTAGAAGAGGAACTGGGCGATGGTCTTGTTCTGCCCGAGCTTCTCGCGCAGCGCCAGGTGGTCGGTCTTGCCCGGGTTGATGAGCTCGCCCATGTGAATGACGAAGCCGACCACGTCCTGGAGCGGGTTGCCGAGGTCGATGTCGAGGTCTGCGTAGTGGTTGCGGGTCGGGTCGTCGGTCGGGACGGCGACCACCGCCTGCATGCTGTTCTTCCCCTCCTGCCGAAAACTCCGGAGCCTGTACTGGTCCGTGTTGTCTTCGAAGCGGGAGATGCGTTCGAGCAGCCGGCGGTGCCCGGCCGAGGCGGGCGAGCCCTCGTCGAAGAAGGGCTTCGTGGGGTCGCGGGCCAGCGCGTCGAGGCGCGTGAAGAGTTCGCGGCCGACGCGCGCGTAGACGCGATCCACGTCGGCGATGAAGATGTGGTGGACGTTCCGGAGCAGGTGGTCTGAGGCGGTCGGCGACGTGCGCAGCTTGGCGAGCAGGTTGAGGAAGCATGCCTTGCGCCGCGCGCGCGGCTGCCGGCTCGCGAGCCACTCGGACGCGGCCGCGCCGTCGAGCCTCGTCGCGCTCGCCTCGACCACGCGCTTGATGTCCCCGTCGAAGGCCGTGACGGCGGAAGTGAGCTTCACGTCTCGCTTGTCCTTCCTGACCTTGATCTCCTTCTCCGCGTCGCCGTCCTCGGGGACTTCGATCCGAATTCTCTCCTGCGGCAGGTTCAGGTCGGCGATTCGCAGCCGGAACCAGTAGCGCCCGGCGGGCAGGGCGCGCGAATCGACGCCGGTGATGACGAGCCTCCCGTTGAAGACCTGTAGGTTGAGATTGAACACGTGCGGGTGCCAGCCGCGGAGCGAGCGCACGCGCTCCATCCTGATCCTCGTGACGGGGCTGTCCTGGTCGAACTCGACGACGAGCCCCCTCGGCGTGGCGTCCGTCTCGTTCTTGAGCAACACGCCCTCACTGCTCAGGCTGTTGATGGGCAGGTGCCGGCCGTCTTCCGTCAGCCGGATGATGATTCGCTCGTTCACCTCTGGTTCACCTCCTGCGTCGTACCCAATCTATTAAGGCTCAATCGGCCGCGGGTCGCCGGGCCGCCAGGGGATGGGCGGCTTGCGGTCGAGAAGCTCCGGGTGCTCCACGCTCACGCCGGGGTAGCCGAGGCCGGGCCACGTCAGGTCGCTGGCGTAGTAGGTCGAGGCCGAGACGTTGACGAAGGCCGCGTAGATGTTCCGGCTCTGCCCCGACTTACTCGCGCGGAGCTTCTCCAGAACCTTGCTGCGGTCGGCGAGCGAGAGGTGGGAGAAGGGCTTCGGCGGGGCGTCCGCGAGCAGCGTGAGGAGCCTGATTTCGGTGATGATGAGCGCGAGGAAGAACTGCTCGCGCTGCGCCGGGCGCTGGTAGTTGAGGTGGTCGTCAACCATCTCAAGGAACCTCGGCGCCTTCTTCAGAAAGTTCTCCCCGAGCACGGCCTCGGCGACGGCGAAGAGGATGAGCGCCGTCTTGTCGCTCAGGTTTTCGAACCGGCCGAGGCTGACCTCGGGGCGTTTGCGCGGGTTCGCCGCCTTGTGCAGTGCTGAACTCAGTATCCCGGCCACGGCCACACACCTCCCTGCTGATGTTTGAGTTCGAACGGTGCGCTGTGCTGGCGGCAGATCTCTTCGGCCCCCCACAACGCCAGCGCGTAGATCGTCACCTGCGGGTTGGCGCCGAGCGCCGTCGGGAAGATCGAGGCGTCCACGACCCACAGGTTCTTCATCTTCCCGAAGGAGAAGTCCGGGTTGACGACGCGGCGCTTCGCGTCCTTGTGCATCTGGCAGCCGCCCATCACGTG
>DAIRFV010000385.1:0-4939 GCA_036794905.1 Pyrinomonadaceae bacterium
TCAATTTGTCAGCTCGTTGACGAGGAGCGTGAGGGCGTTGTCCTGGAGCGTCTTGTTGTTCTGCAAGTCGCTGTGGAGGTCGCAGGCGAAGGCGGCGTAGGCGACGGGCAGCGGCGTCTCGTAGAGCGCGCTCGCGCGTGCGGCGGCGCCGCCGAGGCCGGCGCCCAGCAGCGAGTCGCGCGTGACGCGGCCGTCGCCCGGCGCGTACATCGCGCGGACGACCTCCTCGCGCGTGCGGCGGCGCCCGTCCGAGCCCCTCAGAGACTTGGGCCGCGTCAGCGTCAGCCAGCGCCCCGTCTTCTCGTCCTGGAGGATGACGGGCGCGCTCAACGTCTCCTCGCAGTCGCCGCCGAAGGCGAAGAGTTTGACGGGCGCGTTCGTGTCGTCCGCGCCCCGCGCGTCGAGCGCTTCGTGGAAGCGGCGGGCGCGCGCGAGCACGGCGCCGAGGTACGCGTCGAGGTCTGCGAGCGTGCCGTGGCCGTTCGGCGCCTCCTGCCCGCGGACGACGCCGCGCCCGTAGGCCGCGCGGAACTCGGGGTCGTTGGCCGCCGACCAGCCGAAGCGTCGCCAGGTGTCCGGGTCGTAGAGGTCAACGCTTAAGGGGCGCAGGTCGCGGTCGAGGAAGCGCACGGCGCCCGCGTGCGGGAGCAACTGAAAAATCGAGGGCGAGGTCAACACGTCCTCGCGCGAGAGCTTGTTGAGCAGGCGCACGCGGCGGCGCAAGCCCTCGGTCACGGAGTAGCCTTCGAGGAGGACGGAGAAGGCTTCCGCCGAGCCGGCGTTGGGCGTGCCGAACATGAAAATCTTGTTGACGAATCCGGCGCCGGCCCAGTCCGGCCGCGGGGCCTCGCCCACGGGCGGCAGGTCTTGGTCGCCGTACATCGCCGCGTAGCGCGCGACGAGTCCGCCCATCGAGTGCGCCACGACGTTGAAGCGCAGGTCGGGGCGGCCGAGCTTCAGCTTCAGCTCCTCGACCCTTTTGACGAGCAGGCGCGCCGACTCGACGTTGTCGCGCCGCCAGTCGTAGGGGAAGACGTAGAAGGTGTCGGAGTCGCCGCCCTCGGGCGGGTTCGCCCAGTCGCCCTCGCGGTAGCCGCCGTAGTCTTCGAGCGCGCGCAGGAGGTGGTGATAGACGTAGACCTCGGGCGCGATCTTGGCGAGGCGCGCCGCCTCGACGATGCGCGCGGCGACCAGCTCGTCGCGGTTGTCGGCCAGCTCGGGCGTCGTCGGCAGACTCAGCCCGTCCACGTCCGAGCGGAAGACGGAGGGCCAGACGACCTCGCCCGTCCGGCGGTTGACGATGCTTGAGCCCAGGATGCCCGGGATGACGATGACGGGGCGCTTCCCCTTCCGCCCGCGCACGCCCGCGAAGATGCGCCCGAGGTCTGGCGTCCGCCGCGCGCCGCAGCCCGCGCCCGCCGTCGCCAACGCGACGGCGAGGGTGATGACGGCAAAGTACCGAGGACCGAGTACCGGGTACTGAGTTTTAAGAAGCGCCGTGTCTTTCACCCAGTCCTCAGCCCTCGGTACTTTCCTGCCTCCGGTTGATGAGGCTGGCGACGAAGCCCGCGCCGAAGCCGTTGTCGATGTTGACGACCGTGACGTTCGAGGAGCAGGAGTTGAGCATGCCGAGGAGGGCCGCGACGCCGCCGAAACTGGCGCCGTAGCCGACGCTCGTCGGCACCGCGATGACGGGGACGCTGACCAGCCCGCCGACGACCGAAGGGAGCGCGCCCTCCATCCCCGCGACGACGACGAGCACGCGCGCCGCGCGCAGCCGCTCCCGCTCGGCCATGATGCGGTGGATGCCGGCGACGCCCGCGTCCCAGACGCGCTCGACGCGGTTGCCCATCGCCTCGGCCGTGAGCGCGGCCTCCTCCGCGACGGGGATGTCGGAGGTGCCCGCGGTGACGACCATGACGGTGCCCGCGCCCCGCTCGGCGCGGTCGCGCAGGACGCGAATCATGCGCGCCGCGGGGTGCCACTCGGCCTCCGTGCAGACGTTGCGGACTTCGCCGTAGGTGCCCTCGTCGGTGCGCGTCACCAGCAGGTTGGGCGCGCGGCGCGCGAGCGACTCGACGATCTCGCAGACCTGCGCGCGCGTCTTCCCCGCCCCGAAGACGACCTCCGGAAAACCCTGCCGCGCGGCGCGCGCGTGATCGACGCGCGCGTGGCCCAAGTCTTCGAAGTGCAGGTTCGAGATGCGCCGCGCCGCCTCCGCGTCGTCCAGCTCGCCCTGCTTGAAGGCGCGCAGCAGCCTTTCCAGTTCCTTTGAGTCCATAGTTGAAGGAGCCGCCGGCGTTCAGCCTTCAGCATTCGGCCAGAGTCTAGCATCCCCGCCTTCACACTCCGAAACACCCACGCTTGCGCGCGCGGGCGCGCGACCCGTAAGATTCCGTCTTTGACGTAAAAAGGTCTGATGGAACTTACAGTCGCAGTCACGGGGGCCTCCGGCTCGATCTACGCGCACCGCACGCTCGTCCACATGGCGGCGAGCGGCGTGGTCGAGCGCATCAACCTCATCATGTCGCAGTCGGCGCTCGTCGTCGCGCGCGTCGAGATGGGGGCCAGGATCGAGCCGGGCGACGCGCGCGCCGTCAACGAGTGGGTCGGGCTCGCGAAGGATTCGCGGCTGATACATTTCCACCGGCTCGACAACATGGCGGCGAAGCCCTCTTCGGGCTCGCACCCGCAGGTCGGGATGTGCGTGGTGCCCTGCTCGATGGGCACGCTCGGGGCCGTCGCGTCGGGCGCCGGGACGAACCTGATTCACCGCGCGGCCGACGTGACGCTGAAGGAGGGCCGGCGGCTCGTCCTCGTCGTGCGCGAGACGCCGTACAACACCATCCACCTTGAGAACATGGTCAGGCTCGCGCACGCGGGGGCGCGCATCATGCCCGCGAGCCCGGGCTTCTACCACCGCCCCCAGACCATCGAGCAGCTCGTAGACCACCTCGTCTTCCGCCTCCTCGACCAGTTCGGCATCCCGCACCCGACGGGCACGCGTTGGAAAGGAGAAGAGTCGTGAACCGTGAACCGTCAACCGCGACAGGTGAAAAGCAGTTCTTCTCTCGTCACGGTTGACGGTTCACGGTTCGCGCGTATTTATGGAGTGGCATCGTAACGAGTACACGATCAGCACCGAGCGCGGGCGGCTCGACCTGTCCGTCATCCACCGCTTCATCAGCGAGGAGAGTTATTGGGGACAGGGGCGGCCGCCTGAGGTCGTGCGTAAGGCGGTCGAGAACTCCTTCCCCTTCGGCGTCTACCGCGGGGACGAGTTGGTCGGGTTCGCACGCGTCGTCACCGACTACGCGACGTTCGCGTGGCTGGCCGACGTGTTCGTGCTGGTGGAGCACCGCGGGCGCGGGCTGTCGAAGTGGCTGATGGAGGTCATCCTCGGCCACCCGGAGTTGCAGGGCTTCCGCCGCTGGGTGCTGGCGACGAAGGACGCGCACGAACTCTACCGCAAGTTCGGCTTCATCGACCTGCACCGCCCCGAGCGCTGGATGGAGCGCCCCGACCCCTCGATGAAGGAGTCGCCCGACTACTGGAACCCGCGTTGAAGCCGGGTCAGAACCACCCGCGGTAGCGGGTGGGCCTGGACGATACGACACCCTCGGATATCAAAGGTCCACCCGCTACCGCGGGTGGTGCTGACCTGATTACCTTTGGCGTAAAGCCACCGGCGCAGCGTTTGTTTTGGCATTTTGCCAGCGCTCTGGTTGAAATCTCAGCATTATCGCCCACGTCATGACCCGGATTTTGACCCAGACCCGGCCCGGAGTTTGCCTACCCAACAGACCGAGATGAAGACCGCCGCGAGCAACATCCGCACGACGCTCGAAATGATTAAGATCGAGCACACGCTCTTCGCGCTGCCCTTCGCCTTCCTCGGGGCGCTTTTGGCGGCGCGCGGCTTCACGGCGACCGGGCTCCCGACCCTCTGGCAGGCGCTCTGGATCACGCTGGCGATGGTCGGCGCGCGCTCGGCGGCGATGGCCTTCAACCGCATCGCCGACCGCGAGTACGACGCGCGCAACCCGCGCACGGCGACGCGCGCCATCCCCGCGGGGCAACTGTCGGTCTCCTTCGCCTGGGCGTTCACGATTGTCTCGGCCGCGCTCTTCTTCCTCGCGTCGGCGATGCTCAACTGGCTGGCGCTGCTGCTCTCGCCCGTGGCGCTCGCGTCGGTGCTGCTCTACTCCTACACGAAGCGCTTCACGTCGCTCTCGCACGTCGTGCTGGGGTGGTGTTTAGGCATCGCGCCGACGGGCGCGTGGGTGGCCGTGCGCGGCGCGATAGACTCGCCGGTGCCGCTGCTGCTCTCGCTCGTGGTGCTGCTGTGGACGGCCGGCTTCGACGTGCTCTACGCGTGCCAGGACACGGAGTTCGACCGCGGCGCGGGGCTGCGCTCGGTCCCCGCGCGGCTGGGCGTGGCGCGCGCACTGTGGGTCTCGCGCCTGTTGCACGCGGGGGCGTTCGCGGCGCTCGTTGGGTTATACTTTCTGACGGATTTGGGCGTGCCGGCGCTGGCCGGCGTCTTGGCGACGGGGGCGCTTTTGGTCTACCAGCACTCGCTCGTGCGCGCCGACGACCTGAGCCGCCTGAACGCCGCGTTCTTCACCACGAACGCCTTCGTCAGCGTGATCTTGCTCGCCACCTTCGGCGGCGCGGCTCTTACGAACAGACTTTAAGACTATGGACTTTTCACACGACCCCAAACTCAACGCGCTGGCCCGCAAGGTCGAGGCCGGCGAGCGGCTCACTTTCGACGAAGGGCTGTCGCTCTACGCGACCGACGACGTGCCGGCGCTCGGGCGCCTGGCCGACACCGTCAGGCGGCGTCTGCACGGGCGCGTGACGTACTACAACGTCAACCGGCACTTCAACCCGACCAACGTCTGCTACGCCGACTGTAAGTTCTGCGGCTTCTTCC
>DAIRFV010000111.1:0-17707 GCA_036794905.1 Pyrinomonadaceae bacterium
TGGTGCACGCACGTCTGCTTCATCCACGACTCGATGCGCCACTCGCGCCGCGCGCAGCTCCTAGAGGTGCCGCGCAACTACCTGACGCGCGCCCGCTGGTAGGGGCGAAAGACTGCGAACGCGCGGCGCGGCGCGAGCGTTTAGGTTGGCAGAGGCGGACAAAAGAAATCCTATCGGCCAGCGGAGGTTTTACGAATGAAGTTCTTCAAAATCCTGCTCATGCTCTTCGCGCTCGTCTTCGTCGTCTGGGGCGCGTTCTGGCTCTTCGGCGTGGTGGCCGGCCTGCTGTACGCGCTCGTCAAGTGGGTCGCCATCCTCGGCTTCATCGCGCTCGCGGGCGTCGGCGCTTACAAGCTGCTCTCCGGCCCGGACACGGAGGAGCGGCAGGCCGCGCTCTCGCCGGCCGAGGCCGAGATGCTGAAGGCCGAGCGGCTGCTCGCAGACCTGCGGCGCAAGGAACTGACCAAGTAGACGGGGGCGGCGGATGGCAGAGGGCGAGCCGGACAAAGGCGACAACCAGGCGCGCGAGGCGGCGCGCGGCAGCGGCATCGCGTACGCGGCCGGGCTCTCGATCTTCTTCTCGGTGCTGACGCTGATGGGTGTCGGGTGGGTGCTCGACCGCCAGTTCGGCACGGGCTGGATGATGGTCGCCGGCATCGTCCTCGGCGCGGCCGTCGGCTTCTACCAGTTCATACGCATCATCTCTCGGCTCAACAAGTAGGGCGGGCGCGCTCGACAGGCCGGCGCGGGGGCATGTAAAATCTCCCGTTCCGTGATGAACGAAGGCGCAGACAGTGCGCGCCCGGCCGGGTCGGGGGGCGCAGGCCCGGCCGGCGAAGCCCCGCGTGAGGCCGTGAGGCGCATCTTCCGGGGGACGTTCGTCGCCGCGCTCATCGCCGTCGCCACGAGCCTCTTCCTGGCCCCGTGGCGCGTGACGGCGGGGCTGGCCCTCGGCGGCGCGCTCGCGCTCTTCAACCAGCACTGGCTGCGCACCTCGGTCGAGGCCGTCTTCGAGGGCGCCGCGTCCGCCGGGCCGCAGAAGCTGAAGGCTTCGCGCTACGTCCTGCGCTACGCGGTCGTCGCCGGACTGGTCTTCGCGGCGGTCCAGTCGGGTCTGGTCTCGCTCGTCGCCACGCTCGCGGGAATGTGCGCGGTCGTCGCGGGGCTGCTCGCGGAAGGGTTCAGGCAGTTCTACTTCGCCATCGTACGTCGGGAGGAGACTTAGTCCATGTTCTTGCTGTCCAGCGATCCAAAGGCGGCCGAGCACGCCGCGGCCGGGGCCGGCCACGGCACGGAGCACGCCGCGGCCGGGGCCGGGCACCACATCCCGCTCATCGTCGAGAAGCTCAACCACACCTTCGGCCCGCCGGTGCACGAGTTTCAGCTTCACTACACGAAGCCGTTCTGGGACTCGTTCCTCGGCATGTTCGGGGGGAGCGCCGAGTCGGCCTTCGGCAAGTACACGGTCGAGAACGCCATCCCGTGGTACACGGTGATGTTCGTGCTGGCGGCCCTGTTCACGCTGCTCGTCATCTTCCTGCTCAAGCCGCGCAGGCTCTCGGTGGATGAGCCGGGCTACGGGCAGTTGACGCTGGAGACGGGCGTGCTGGCCGTGCGCGACCTGCTGGTTGACAACGTCGGGCCGCACGGGATGAAGTACCTCCCCGTCATCGGCACGTTCGGCATTCTCATCCTCATCTCGAACCTGATGGGGCTCATCCCCGGCCTGATGTCGCCGACGGCTTCGACCTCCGTGACGTTCGCGCTCGGCATCTCGTCGTTCGTCTACTACAACGGCATCGGCATCAGGGAGAACGGGCTGGTCGGGCACCTGAAACACTTCATGGGGCCGATCCTCCTGCTCGCGCCGCTGATGTTCGTCATCGAACTCATCAGCAACCTCGTCCGGCCGATGTCGCTCGGCATCCGGCTGTTCGGCAACCTCTTCGGCGACGAGCAGATTCTCGGCACCATCTCGAACCTCGCGCCGTGGACGAAGTGGGGGCTGCCGGTCCTGATTATGCCGCTGAGCCTCTTCGTCGCCTTCATGCAGACCTTCATCTTCGTGCTGCTGTCGATCCTCTACATCAGCGAGGTCTCGCACCACCACGACGAGCACGAGGGGCACGGCGAGGAGCACGGCGGGCACGGGCACCCGCAGGAGTTGACGACCGAGGCGGGCGGCGTGATGACGCTGCCGTCGCACACTTAAGATTTTTCGCGGCTTTATACTTCGGCTTAACAAAGCAGGCGTCCGGCGGGGCGGCGCGCGCGACCGAAGCGCGCGCACGTCGGGGCGCGAGGTCTAACCAGACGGCTCGGGGCGTGCGGGAGGGACGGCGGGTCGGGGACGTTCGAGGGCGGCGCGGGGTGGTCGGGCTCGTGAAAGTTTCGAGAGCCCGGGGCGTGCCGAGATCGCTGGAGCGCCGTTGTAAGAGGGGCGGCGGATACCGGGTCAAGGCGAAATTATAGCAGCGCGTCGCGCCCGTTGTTCCCCTCCAGTCCTTTAACCTCCGAAGGCCCGGGTCGGGAAGTCACAGGAGAGAACAGATGCAGAAACTGAGAATGGCCTTCTTCGCAATCGTCGGCGTGCTCGCCATGGCGGCGCCGACCCTGGCGCAGACCGCGGCGGCCGACAACGTCGAGTCGGTCAACAAGTACAAGGCGATTGCGGCGGGGCTCGGCTTCGCGCTGGCGGCGGCGCTGGCGGCCATCGGCCAGTCGCGCGTCGCGGCGGCGGCGGCCGAGGGCGTGGCCCGCAACCCGGGCGCGGGCGCCCGCATCCAGACGCTGATGATCCTCGGCCTCGTCTTCATCGAGACGCTGGTGCTGTTCACGCTCGTCATCGTCTTTGCCAAGCTGTAACGCGGGGACGTACGGGCGTTAAAGGGGGAGGGCGCGCACTCTGCAAAGAGGCGCGCCCTCCCTTCGTTCTTTCATCTCGAAACGAGCCCTCAGCCCTTCTTCTTCGCGGCGTGCGCGGCGCGGATGACGGGGTCAATCGTCGGCGCGAAGGGCGGCGCGTAGGCGAGGTCGAGGCGCTCCACGTCTTCCAGTCTCATCCCCGCGTGGAGCGCCGCGGCGAAGACGTTGACGCGCTGCACGACGCCCTCATGCCCGACCGACTGCGCGCCGAGCAGGCGGCCGCGCGCGTCCGCGACGACGCGCGTGTGAATCTTCGAGCCGCCCGGATAGTAGCCGGCGCGCGTGTGCGACTCGCTCTCGACCTCCGACGCGTCGAAGCCCGCCTCCAGCGCCTCCTCCAGAGAGAGCCCCGTGCGCGCGACCTCCAGCCCGAAGACCTTGACGGCGTTCGTCCCGACGACGCCCGCGTAGCGCGCCCCGGGCGCAGAGTCGCGCCCGGCGGCGTTGGCGCCCGCGACCCAGCCCTGCCGCACGGCCGGCTGACCCAGCGGGTGCCACACGCGCCGGCCCGAGACAAGGTGCAGCACCTCGCAGCAGTCGCCCGCGGCGTAGACGCCGGGAGCGGTCGTCCGCTGCCGCTCGTCCGTGCGGACGGCGCCGCTCTCGCCGACCTCGATGCCGGCGGCGACGGCCAGCGCCACTTCGGGGCGCACGCCGACGCCGATTGAGACCACGTCCGCCTCGAACGCGCGCCCCGACTCCGTCAACGCGCGCGCGACGCGCCCCCCCGCGCCCTCGAACGCCGAGACGCGCTCGCCGAACAAGACCTCGACGCCGCCCGCGCGCAGCTCGTCCGCCACACGGTCGCGCGCGCGGCCCGCCAGCGCGCCCATCACGCGTTCGGAAGCCTCGATTAGCGTCGTGCGCAGGCCGCGCGCCCGGAAAGCCTCGGCCAGCTCAAGCCCGATGTAGCCCGCGCCGACGACGACCGCGGAACGCGGCCGCGCCTCCTCGAAGTAGCGAAGCAGACGCCTCCCGTCGCGCAGGTGTCGCAGCACGAAGACGCCTGCGAGGTCGCGGCCCGGGAGCGGCGGGCAGACGGCGGCCGCGCCGGTCGCCAGCACCAGCGACTGGTAACCGACCGCGCGCTCGCCCTCGGGTTCGCGCACGCGCACGACCGACTTCGAGGGGAGCAGCTCGACGGCCTCGCAGTTGAGTCTGACTTCGATGGAGTGTCGCTCGCGGAAGTATTCGGGCGTGTGGAGGACGAGAGAGTCGGGCGAGTCGATGAGCCCCGCGACGACGTAAGGGAGGCCGCAGGCGCCGTAAGAGATGTCGGCCGTGCGCTCGAAGACGGTGACGGGCAGGTCGGGCGCGTGGCGCCTCGCCTCCATCGCCGCCGCGAGCCCGGCCGCGACGCCCCCGACGATGACCAGTCCTTCCTTATCCAAGAGCGCCGCCGAAAGATTTATGCCGGATGGGAAAGCACGTGCAGCTTAATCGAGTCGAACGTCGAAGGCAAAAGTCCCCGGCGGGGCTTCAGGAGAGCGAGCCCGTGAGGTTGTACTTGAGGAGGGCGAGGAAGACGAGGGTGACGAAGACGACGGCGGCGTTGAGGGCGAAGAGGCCGGAGGGACTGTCGCCGCGGCCCTGCCGGTAGAGCCGGAGGGTGCTCGTGACGAGGATGAAGAGGAGGACGGCGAGGTCGAAGGCGAGCGACTGGCCGCGCGTCATCCAGTTGCTCACGGCGCCGGAGGAGTCGAACTGGACGGCGAGGCGCTCGGGGATTCTGTCCCACAGCAGCAGGTGCGCCGAGAGAATCAGCGGCAGGGAGAGCCAGGGCGCGAGCAGCAACAGTCTCGTGGTCGTCCGTTTCATGTGTGTCATACGGCTCGCGGCTCCTCTTCGTTCGCTAACAGCTTAACGCCCGCGCTCGAGCAGGATGCCGAACTCCTCCGAGATTAACCCCTCGCGCCCGTCGTCCGGCTTCGTCAACTTGTACCTGTCTGCGTCGAAGAGGGCGAGGACGACGAAGCCTTCGGCCGCCAGACGGTTCAGCTCCTTCTGCGCGTCCGCCGAGGCGGGGGCGAAGCCGGTCTGCATGATCCGTTCCGAGTCGTTGCCGCGCGTCTGGAGCCCGAACCTCAAGACCCTGTACTCGCGCCGCGCGGCCTCGCCCGCGCGCTGCTCGAAGATGAGCGTTTTGCGCGCGCCGTTCGCGTCAGGGTAGGTCGCGCGGAAGACGGCGCCGCCTGCTTGCAGTCTGGCAAGCTCCGTATCGAAGTCCTTCTTCGAACTCTTCAGCCAGACGTAGCCGAGCGGCGCGGCCGCGCCCGGGCGCCGGTACATCACCGCTATCTCGTAGTTGACGAGCGCGAGCCTGAAGCCCTGCCGCGCCAGCTCGTTGACCTTCTTCGGCAGCTCGTCGTTCTCCCAGAAGGAGGAGGAGCGGACGACGCGCACCTCCGTGCCGGCCTCGGCCAGCGCGGGCTCGGGCGTCTCGCGTTCGAGCAGCAGCTCGTACTTCGAGAGGAGGTGCGCGGGGTAGAAACCTTCTCCGCGCTTCGCGCCGACGGCCGCCGTCATCGCCGCTTCGGGGGTCTGCCCTCTGGCACGCGCCCCGCCGCGCCCGGCGTCGACGTAGGTGCGCTCGCGCGGCGACTCGTCGCCCTTCCGCCGCTCGAAGAGGAAGAAGTCTCTGTACTCGCAGCGGTCGGGGTTGATGGGGGAGCAGTAGGCGTAGAGGAGCGAGTGCGCGGCGAGGCGGAAGCCGATTCTCGCCAACTGCGCGTACGTGCCGGGGAAGCCCCGCTTGAAGTGCGCGAGGTTCGAGCCCGTCTCCGTCCACGCGTACTCGAACCGTTGTCGGTCGAGCGCGACGACGGCCGGGTCGCCCTTCAGGGAGGTGACGACCCTGTACCCCTCGGCGCCGGCGCGGTTCAACCCCTCGACGTAGTTGTCGAAGGCCGAGCGCCGGGCCAGCATCAGCTCGTCCGCGTCGCGGTAGCTGAACCCGCCTTTATAGCGCGCGGCGAAGACCAGCCTGTACCTCTCGGCGTTCGGGTCGGGGACGAACTTCGGCTCGTCAATCTTTCGCGGGGCCTCGTCCTCCGGCGTCGGGGTCGGCCTTGTGATGAGGCGCCCGGACTGCGCGGGCGTGCGAATCGAGGGCGCGGCCGCGAGCAGGGCGACCGCGGCGAAGCAGAGCCAACTGACTTGAAGCGCTGTAACTCTCTTCATGCTCGGAGGGCTCGGTGTGACACTAGAGTTTAACCGGGGCTAAGGCTTTCAGGATGGCGTCGGCCGCCGCCTCGCCGCCGCGGACGCAGTCGGGCAGTCCCGCGCCTTCGTAGGCGTTGCCGCAGAGGGCGAGGGCGGGGAGGCGTCCGGCCGCGTCGCGTATGCGCCGGACGCGCGCGGTGTGGCCGAGGTGGTACTGCGCCATCGAGCGCGGCCAGCGTTCGACGTGCGCGAAGAGGGGCGGCGCCTCGACGCCGAGCAGGTCGCGCAGGTCGCGGCGGACGGCCGCCGTCATGCGCTCCTCGTCGAGCTCGAACATGTCGGGCTGGAGCGCGCCGCCGACGAAGGCGCGCAGCAGCGCGTGGCCTTCGGGCGCGCGGGAGGGGAACTTGACGCTGCTGAAGGTGCAGGCCAGCGTCGCGCGGCGCTCGACGAAGGGGACGACGAAGCCGAAGCCGTCGAGCGGGTGCGGGATGTCCGCGCGCCTGTAGGCGAGGTTGACCGTCGCGGTCGAGGCGTAGGGGATGGCGTCAAGCTCTTCGGCCAGCGCGTCGTCCGCGTCGCGCAGCAGCCGCGCCGCGGCGTAGGCCGGGAGCGCGAGGCAGACGGCGTCGGCGTCTATCGTCTCGCCCGCACCGGTCGTCAGCGTCCAGCGGCGCGCGCCGCCGGAGGGGACGAGCGCGGTGACCTTCGTGTTCAGCCGGGCGCAAGCGTCGGGCAGCCGCGCGGCCAGGGCGTCCGTCAGCACCTGCACGCCCTCGTCGAACGAGACGAAGAGGCTGTAGCGGGCTCCGCTCGCGCCGCGGCCGTGGCGCGCGTCCGAGCCGGCGCGGCGGCCGGCCCGCCACATCGCGAGGATGAGGCTGCGGTCTCTGCGCTCCATCTCAAGGAAGCGCGGCATCGTGGCGCGCAGGCTGAGGACTTCGGGGTCGGCCGTGTAGATGCCGCCGACCATCGGCTGCGCCATGCGCTCAAGCGCCTCGCGCCCGAGGCGCCGGCGGACGAAGTCTGCGAGGCTCTCGTCGTCGTGCCCGTTCGCGCCCCTGCGCCGCGGGAGCAGGAGGTCGAGCGCCATGCGCGCCTTGCCGCGCCACGTGAAGATGTCGGTGGTGAGGAAGGGGAGCATGCGCGAGGGCGCGAGCAGTTGGAAGCCCTCGGGCGTCGGCCGCAGGCGGCCCCCGCGCACGACGAAGCTGCGCCGGTGCTGCTCGTTCGTCCCGGTGATGCGTCCGGCGAGGCCGATGCGCTTCGCGAGTTCGAGCGCCTCCGGCTTCTCGGAGATGAAGGAGTCGGGCCCGCCCTCGATCAGAAACCCCTCGCGCCGGTGCGTGCGCACCGTCCCGCCCAGGCGGTGCGAGGCTTCGAGCAGGACGACCTCGAACGGATTGTCTGCCGACCGCAACTCGACGAGCCTGTGCGCCGCGGCGAGGCCGCTGACGCCCCCGCCGACGATGACAACGCGACGCCGGTTTGTACTCTCTTCAGCCAACGTAGTTGAATCAGGGACGATTAACCACAGAGGCGCGGAGGCACGGCTTGTTGTAGACTCAAGTCAACAAGCCGTGCCTCCGCGCCTCCGTGGTGAACATCAACCGGCATTACTCTCAGGACGAACGGGAGGTCTCAACGCTCCCGGCAGGCAACAGTCAACCGGGCAGACGTCGTGCGAAGGCGGAAGCCTTCCGAGCGCGCGGCGTGGGGCGGCCGGGTCGAGCCGCTCAATTATCAGCTCGCGGATCATGCGGACGAACTCGGGGTGCGTGCCCACGGTCGCGGCGCGAATCATGTTGACGCCCAGTTCTTCCGAGAGCTGCCGCGCCTCCGTGTCGAGGTCGTAGAGCACCTCCATGTGGTCGGAGATGAAGCCGACCGGCGCGACGACCACGTCGGCCACGCCCTCGCGTCGGAGCGCGCGCAGGTGGTCGCAGATGTCTGGTTCGAGCCACGGTTGCGTCGGCGGCCCCGAACGGCTCTGGAAGACGAGCCGCCAGTCGGCGGCGCCCGCGCCCGAGGCTGTGAGGCGGCAGGTCTCAAGCAACTGACGCTCGTAGTCGCAGCCCGCGGCCATCGCCGAAGGGACGCTGTGCGCCGTGAAGGCCACGCGCGCGGCGGAGCGCCGCTCCTCCGGAAGCTGCCCGAGCGCGGCGCGCAGGTTCTCGACGTTCGGCCCGACGAAGCCCGGGTGGTTGTAGAAGGAGCGCAGCTTCGAGACGCTCGGCGCGCCCGGGCCCGCGGCCTCGCGCGCGCGCTCGATGTCTTCGCGGTACTGGCGGCAGCCCGAGTAAGAGCTGTAGGCGGAGGTGACGAAGGCGAGCGCGTTCTTAATTCCGTCGTCGCGCATCTGCCCGAGCGTGTCGGCCAGCATCGGGTGCCAGTTGCGGTTGCCCCAGTAGACGGGCAGGCGCGGGCCCGCCCGTTCGAGCTCCCGTTCGAGCGCGCCGATGAGGCGGCGGGTCTGTTCGTTGATGGGGCTCACGCCGCCGAACAGCTCGTAGTGGTGCGCGACCTCGCGCATGCGCGACTCGGGCACGTTGCGGCCGCGCAGGACGTTCGAGAGGAAGGGCATCACGTCGTCCATCCCCTCGGGGCCGCCGAAGGAGACGACGAGCAGCGCGTCGTAAGTCTGATTCATCGTGTCGGGTCTCTACCTCTGGCTCAGTTCGTGGACGGCCTCGACGAGGGCGACGACGTTCTCGACGGGCGTCTCGGGGAGGATGCCGTGGCCGAGGTTGAAGATGTGGCCGGGGCGGTCGGCGGCCTGGTCGAGCACGTCTTTGGCCCGGCGCCTGACGACCTCGGGCGTCGTGAAGAGCGCGATGGAGTCGAAGTTGCCCTGCACGGCCACGTCGCCGAGCCGCGCCCAAGCCTCGTCCAGGCGCACGCGCCAGTCGAGGCCGATCACGTCGCCGCCGGCCTCCTTCATCAGCTCGAGCAGGCCGGCCGTGCCCGTGCCGAAGTGGATGACGGGGACGCCGGGCGTGACGTTCCGGATGACTGCTTGCGTGTGCGGGAGGACGTACTCGCGGTAGTCGTCGGGCGAGAGCGCGCCGACCCACGAGTCGAAAATCTGGACGGCCTGCGCGCCCGCCTCGACCTGCGCGTTGAGGTAGCGCGAGAGCGCCCGCGCGATGCGCGACATCAGCGCGTGCCACGCGCCGGGGTCTGTGTACATCAGACGCTTGGTGTTGATGTAGTTCTTCGAGCCGCCGCCCTCGCAGATGTAGGAGGCGAGCGTGAAGGGCGCGCCGCAGAAGCCGATGAGCGGGAGGCCGGGGCGCAGCTCGCGCCGCGTGAGGCGGATGGCCTCGTAGACGTAGTCGAGCGAGGAAACGTCCTCGACCTCGCGGACGCGTTCAACGTCCGCCGCAGTGCGGACGGGGTTGTGGATGACGGGGCCTTCGCCTTTGGCGAATTCGAGTTCGAGCCCCATCGGCTCGATGATGAGCAGGATGTCGGCGAAGATGATGGCGGCGTCCACGTTGAGGCGGTGCGCGGCGTAGACCGTGACCTCGGCGGCGACCTCCGGTTTCTTGCACATCTCCAGGAAGGAGTGCTGGGCGCGCACGTCGCGGTACTCCTTCATGTAGCGCCCGGCCTGGCGCATGAGCCAGACGGGCGTGTGCGGCACCTGCTCGCGCCTGCACGCGCGCATGAAGGGGCTGTCGCGCAGCTCCTCGGTCAACTGAAAACCGGCGGCGTTCGTTCTCGCTTCGCTCATCGCCGACAATATAGCAGTTTCTGACTTTCCTCAAAAAGAGAGGGTTTTGGGTGTTGGGTGCTGGGTGTCGGGTAAGAACAGCACGTCTCTCACCCAGAACCCAGCACCCAACACCCAAAACCCCATATTCCCCGGCGTTTATCTGTTAAAATTTCCTGCCACGAAATTGGACTCGGCGGTGTTTAGGTGGTTGAGAGTGGCCGAATGAGCGAACGAGCGGCAGAAGCTTTGATTAACTCGGTGCCAGAGACGGTTCAGGCGGCGCAAGGAGCCCCAAGCTTCGACGAAGCTTTCACCCTGCACCACCGCGCCGTCTTCCGCGCCGCCTACGCGCTCGTCCGCGACGCGGGGCTGGCCGAGGACGTGACCCAGGAGGTCTTCATCAAGCTCTACCAGCACATCGGCTCGCTGAGGGACGAGGAGCACGTCCGCCCCTGGCTGCTGCGGGTCGCGTCGAACACGGCGCTCAACACCATCCGCAGCCGCGGCCGCGCCGGGGCGCGCGAGGAGGAGTTCGCGGCCGCCGCCGCGGTCGGCGGCGGCTCCGAGCCGGTCGGCATCGAGGCCGACTACGACCGCCGGACTGAGATCGAGGAGGCACGCCGCGCGCTGGCTCAAATCAAGGAGCCGATGCGCAGTTGCCTCCTGCTCAAGCAGCAGGGGCTCTCCTACAAGGAGATCGCGCAGGCGCTCTCGATTAACGAGGCGAACGTGGGGAGCCTGATCGCGCGGGGTCGGAAAGAGTTCACGAGGGTCTACGGGAAGATCGGAGGAAGCCGATGACGGACAGACATTTGGACGAGGGAATCATACAGGCTTATCTCGACGGCGAACTCTCTCGGGAGCAGACGGCCGCGGCCGTTTCGCACCTCGCCGCGTGCGAGGCTTGCTCCGCGGCGGTGGCCTCCGCCGAGGGTGAGACCTCCTTCTTCGCCGCCGCCTTCGCGCCCGACAACACGCTGAGCGTGCCGACCGCGGCCCTGCGCGCACGCCTGAACGCCGCCGTCGCACAGCTCGAAGCCTCCGCGGAGTCCGAACAGCGGCACCCTCAAGCTCGGAGCCTCGGCGGCTTCCGGGCCGCGCTCTCGGGGCTGTTCGCGTTCACGCCGCGCACGGCCGCCGCCTTCGCCACGCTCCTCTTGGCCGTCGCCGCCGGAATCATCTACATCTCATCCCAGAAGTCGCAGCAGACGCCCACCACGCCGCAGGTCGTTCAATTCAACCCCGTGCCCGCGCCGACGCCCGCGGTGACGACGGCGCCCGAGGTCAACCTGCCGAAGCCCTCCGCGACGCCCGCGAAGGCAGAGAGGCCGACCCCGGTTTTAGCGAAGCATACCCCGCGCCCCGCCAGGAAGCGGCCGGCCGCGCCTCCGGCGGTGAAGGAAGAAGTCCTGCCGGGCGAGCAGGAATACCGGACGGCCATCGCGTCGCTGGAGAAGACGATCAAGCTGGGCGGCGACGAGTCTTTGCGCCCGGCGCTGCGCGCCGACTACGAGCGCAACATCGCGCTCCTCGACAGCGCCATCGAGCAGACGCGGCGGGTCGCCGCGCAGAACCCGAAGGACAAGGACGCCGTGGGCTTCCTCATGGCGACCTACCAGAGCAAGGTCGAGCTGCTGACCCGCGTCGCGGACGAGGCGCAGGTCGCCGCGCTCGGGCGCTAAAGATTTAATCGGCGAGTTAATACTTAATAGAGTTCGGAATCATCGAGATGAAGTTTTCACTGTTAACAATCCTCTTCGCCCTCGCGCTGGCCCTCGCGCCGGGGTCGGCCGCGCAGGAGCCGCGGCCGACCCCGGCGGCGGGCGGCCCCGCGGCCGAAGAGTCACCGCTCGAACGCCGCGCCGAGGCCGAGGCGCGCGCGGTCGTCTCGCTCTGCGTCAGCGCGGGCGACGTGATCGTGCGCGGCTGGGATCGCAACGAGGTGCGCGCGCGCACCGAGAACGAGGGGACGCTGCGTTTGCTGACGCCGAACGTGCGCCCCGCGCCGCGCGTCGAGGTGCTCGTCTCCGAAGAGAGGAACGCGGAGCTGAACGCCGGCCACTGCGGCATGAGCGAGACCGTTGAGCTGACCGTGCCGCGCGGCGCGACCGTCGAGGTCGAGTCGCGCGCGGGGCACGTCGAGGTCTCAGACGTGGCCGAGGCGCGCGTCAAGGTCTTGAGCGGCGACGTGGACTTGCGCCGCGTCTCGCGCGCCGTCGAGGTCTCCTGCCTGAGCGGTGACGTGTCCGTCTCCGACTCGACCGGGCCGGTGCGCGTCGTCTCCGTGAGCGGCGACGTGGAGGCGCGCAACGTGCGCACGGCCGCGTCGGGCGACAACTTCGAGGTCAAGTCCACGAGCGGCGACGTGACGATTGAGGGCGTCGGGCACGGGCACGTGACGGGCTCGGCCGTCAGCGGGCAGATACTCTACACGGGCGCGCTCGCGCGCGGCGGCTCTTACGACTTCCGCACCATCTCGGGCGACGTGACGCTGGAACTGCCGGCCGACGCCTCCTTCAAACTCCACGCGAAGGTCGTCGTCAGCGGCGAGATCAACACGGACTTCCCCGTCAAGACCGTCGCCATGACCTCTTCGAGCGCGTCCTCCGCTTCAAGCTCCGCGGCCGGCGGCCCCGGCGCGACGGCGCCGCGCCCGCCCGCGCCGCCCACCGGCGGGCCCGGCGCCGCGCCGCCGCCGCCCGCGCCGCCCGGCCCGGGCAGGAGGCTGCCCAGGGTCAGGGTGCACAGGGATCACGAGTCCGCACGGCTCGACGGCACGGTCGGCTCCGGCGACGCCGTCGTCAACCTCAGCTCCTTCAGCGGCTCTCTGCACCTGAGGAGAAGGTAAGGTTCGGGGCGGAGCGAAGTTCCGCGGATTGAGAGAGCCCGGCACCCTGTGTCGGGCTCTTCGTTTGAAATCCGCGTGCGAACGCAGCCGGGTCAGAACCGCCCGCGGTAGCGGGTGGGTCGGGCTCACACGTCGAGGGCCGACAGAGTCAGACACACCCACCCGCTACCGCGGGCGGTTCTGACCTGTTTTCCAGCCGAAAACTTTTTGCCACGAATCGCGCGGGCGCGGTGTTTCCTCGTTGGAAAAGGACGAAGCCCGAACACCCTGTCTCCCTGGAGGAAAGATGAAGCGCACAGTAACTCTCTTCGCAGTCTTCGCCGCCGCCGCGTCGCTCGCCGCGTTCGCGCAAACATTCAACGCCGCCGTCGCGCCTCTGCACGTGCACGCGACCGCGCACGCCGCCCCCGCGTCCCCCGCCGCCGAGCCGCAGCGGCAGGAGCGGCAGGGCGCCGAGTTCCGCTGGCGCGAGGCCCTGGCCGCGGGGCGCACCATCGAGATCAGGGGCATCAACGGCAACGTCTCGGCCGTGCCCTCCGCGGGCGGCGAGGTCGAGGTCGTCGCCGTCAAGCGCGCGCGCCGCAGCGACCCCGACGAGGTGCGCGTCGAGGTCGTGCGCACGGACGAGGGCGTGCTCATCTGCGCCGTCTACCCGAACGTCGGCGGCGAGCCGAACACCTGCGAGCCCAACAACGGCCGCTCGCAGGTGCGCGACAACGACACGAGCGTCAACTTCACCGTGCGCGTCCCGGCGGGCGTCAAATTCAACGGGCGCGCCGTCAACGGCAACGTCGAGGCCGAGGGCCTCGGCGCGGACGTGGACGCGAAGACGGTCAACGGCAACGTCAGCGTCACGACCTCCGGCTTCGCGCGCGCGCAGACCGTGAACGGCTCGATCACGGCCGTCATGGGGAGCGCCAACTGGCCCGACGGGCTTGAGTTCAAGACGGTCAACGGCAGCATCAACCTGAGCCTGCCGGCATCTCTGAGCGCGCGGGTCGAGGCCAAGACGCTCAACGGCGAGATCACGACCGACTTCCCGATGACCGTCACCGGCACCGTCAGCCGCCGCCGCCTCTCGGGCACCATCGGCGCGGGCGGCGAACGCCAACTGACCCTCGAAACCGTCAACGGCAGCGTCCAGATACGCCGCGCGAGCTAAACGATGAAGAGAGGGCAGGTGCTGGGTGCTGGGTGCTGGGAAGATAAGACCAGCACCCAGCACCCAAAACCTAAAACCCGTTTTAGGTTCATCGCTCATACTTTTATTAATCAGAGGAATCGTCATGTTGAAGAAACGTCTGTTACTGAGCCTGGCCGCGTTGGCGGCGCTCGTCCTGACTGCGGCGGACGCGTCACTCGCCCAGCGGCCGGAGCTGACCGAGGAGTTTCACCAGACCTACCCGCTCGCCTCGGGCGGCCGCCTCAGCCTGTCGAACATCAACGGCGCGGTGAAGGTTCAGGTGTGGGATCGCGACGAGGTGAAGGTGGACGCCGTCAAGCGCGCCTACACGGCCGAGCGTCTGCGCGAGGCGCAGATCAAGGTTGACGCTTCGTCCAACCGCGTCCGCATCGAGACGGAGTACCCCGACTCCACGCTGCGCTGGTCTGACCGCGACGGCGAGCGCCAGGAGAACCCTGCGAGCGTCGAGTACACGCTCACCGTCCCGCGCGGCGTGAACATCGACGAGATCAACCTCGTCAACGGCAGCCTCGACCTCGCGGGCGTCGCCGGCCCGGTCAAAGCCTCTTCGGTCAACGGCCGCGTGACGGCCGTGGGGCTCTCGGGCCCGGTCAACCTCTCGGTCGTCAACGGCCGGCTCGAAGCGACGCTCGACCGCCTGAGCGACGCGGCCGACGTGACGCTCTCGGCGGTCAACGGCACGCTCGTCGCCACGCTCCCCTCGGACGCCAACGCCGTCGTGCGCGCGAACACCGTCCACGGCGGCATCAGCAACGACTTCAACCTGCCCGTGCGCGTGGGCGAGTACGTCGGGCGCGACCTCGAAGGGCGCATCGGCCGCGGCGGCGCCGACGTGCGTCTGAGCAACGTCAACGGCAGCGTCCAGATTCGCCGCGCCGAAGACGGCCGGCCCGTGAGCCCCGCCACCAACCTCCTCTCGGAGACGAAGGGGCGCGCCGACTCAGAGGACGCCGACGACGAAGACGACGCCGACGGCACGGACGACGCGGCCCTGGAGGCCAAAATCACGAGCAAGACCGACAAGGCCGCGCGCGACGCCGAGCGCGACGCGCGGGCCGCGGAGCGCGAGGCCGCGCGTGAGGTGCGCAAAGCGGCCCGCGAGACCGAGCGCGCGCAGCGCGAGTCCCTGCGCGAAGTTGAGCGCGCCGCGGGCGAGATTGACAAGGCCCTGAAGTCCATCGACATGGAGGCGCTCAAGAACGACATCAATGAGAGGGCGAAGGGGCTCGGCGCCCTCGACGCCGCGCGCCGCACCGAGCGCGAGTCGAACACCTTCGCCGTGGCGGGCGCACCGCGCGTCCGCGTCGAGACCTTCGACGGCGCTGTCAACGTCCACGTCTGGGACAAGCCCGAGGTGATGTACACGGCCGTCAAGCGCGCGGCCGACGAGCGCGAGATGCAGGGCATCAAGCTCCGCGCGCAGGCCGCGGGCGCCGAGGTCAACATCCGCGCCGACTTCGACAAGAGCCACGCGCAGGCTTACAGCGCGAGCGGCGGCAGCGTCACCTACTCCTCGCAGGCGTCGGCCGAGTTCGACCTCTACGTCCCCCGCAACGCTTCGCTCTTCGTCTCGACGGGCGACGGCCGGCTCCGCGTGGACGGCGTGAGCGGCGACCTTGAGCTGCGGACGGGCGACGGCTCGATTGACGTGACGGGCGCGAAGGGGCGTCTGCGCGCGGAGACGGGCGACGGCCGCATCCGCGTCGAGAACTTCGAGGGCGACGCCGAGACGCGCACCGGCGACGGGCGCATCACGCTCGACGGCAACTTCAAAAGCCTCGCCGCGCGCACCGGCGACGGCACCATCTCGCTCTCGCTCCCCGAGGGCGTGAACGCGATTGTCGAGACCAACGCCGAGTCGGTCTACAACGACGGCGTGGCCGTGGCCGAGTCGGAGGCCGAGAGTCGCGTGCGCCGCTGGCGCGTCGGCGGGGGCGGGCAGGTCCTGACGCTGCGCACCGGCGACGGGCAGATCATCCTCCGCCGCCGTTAACGCCGGCCCCGCCCGCGGCGTCTTAACGGCTGACGAAGGCGCGTCGAAAGGCCCGGCACACGGGCTGAAAAAATGTGAAACGTTATGAAGACGTGTGCGCGTTCGACGAGCCCTTTTCACGCCGAAAGAAACTGCGTTGGTTCCATGATTTCGTTGAAACCTTGGGCGGGTGACTTACGTCTTACATGGCGCTCGTAGAAGCGGTCGTCGAGAGTCCCCCGGGCGTCGCCGCGAGCGGGTTCGTCCAATCCAACAGCACCAAATCCAGTTAACGGAACGCGCGGCATGTTCGAGGCCGCGAAGCCAGGGCTCTGCCATGATGAAAAAGCTTCTCTCCGCCGTCGCCCTCTGCGCCGTCGCCCTCTCGACGCATGCCGCGTGGTCGCCCGTCGAAGCGTCGGCGCAGGAGGTCGCGTCGGTGCGGGCGTCGTCGGGCCGTGCGGCGGGCGGCGGCGGCGCGCGCCTGCTCAAGCGCATGACGCTCGTCACGCTTGAGACGGCCGAGGGCTCGCGCGTGCGCATCACTTCGGACGCGCCGCTCGAAGGCTTCCGGACTTTCGAGGAGGGCGGCAGGTTCTTCGTTCTCGTCCCCGAGGCCGACGCGGCGGCGCTCGCGACGGGCGGGATGGAGGCGCGCGGCTTCACGCGCGTCGAGGCTGGGCAGCGCGGCGACGACGCGCTCATCGCCTTCACGCTCACGCCGAACGTTACGCCGCGGGCGCGCGCGAGCTTCAACCGTCTGGAAATCCTCTTCGCCGCGCAGGCGGGGCAGCAGTCCGCGGGCGGCAACGGCAGCGAGACGGCGGCCGCCACGCCCACTCCGACGCCCCCGCCCGCCGACCCGACGAACGCCGCCTCCGACGGCAAGGCCGCGACCCCCGAAGCGAAGTCTGCCGCCGCCAACGCGCCCGCGGCCGCCGGCGCCACCAAGGCCGCGCGCCTCGCGGCGCTGCGCACGCCGGAGAAGTCGCAGCCCGTCCGCCTCGCGCGCTTCGACCGCGCCCCGGTCATCGACGGCAAGCTCGACGACGAGATTTGGAAGACGGCCGTCCTCTTCAGGGACTTCGTGCAGTACCGCCCCGTCGATCTGGTCGCGCCGTCGCAGGCGACCGAGGTCAGAATCGGCTTCGACTCGCGCTTCCTCTACGTGGGGTTTCGCGCCTACGACGAGCCGGGCAAGGTGCGCGCCACCATCGCCAAGCGCGACGCGGTGTTTGACGACGACTGGGTCGGCATCTGGCTCGACACCTTCAACGACGGCCGCCGCGCCTACGAGTTGATCTTCAACCCGCTCGGCGTGCAGGCCGACGCCATCTTCACCGAGGGCATCAACGAGGATTTCTCCGTAGACATCGTGCACGAGTCGAAGGGCGTGCTGCTGGCGGACGGCTACACGGTCGAGATCGCCATCCCGTTCAAGTCGCTGCGCTACGAGGCGGGCAAGGACAAGAAGTGGGGGCTGCAACTGATGCGCACCATCAAGCGGCTCAACAACGAGCAGTCCACCTGGATGCCCGTCTCGCGCGACAACTCCAGCCTGCTCGGGCAGCAGGGGCACGTCACCGGGCTCGAAGGCATCTCGACCGAGCGCACCATCGAACTCATCCCGAGCTTGACCATCTCGGAGGAGGGGCGGCGCGTGGCCTCGGTGACGAAGGGGCGGCGCGGCGTCTCCGAGGTGCTCGGCATCCCCGTGCCCGGCGACAGCGGCCGGTTCCTGAACAACCCGGTCGGCTTCGACCCCGGGCTGACGGCCAAGTTCGGCATCTCGCCGACGATGACGCTCGACATGGCCCTCAACCCCGACTTCGCGCAGGTCGAGGCCGACGCCACGGTCGTCACCGCCAACCAGCGCTT
>DAIRFV010000386.1:0-4897 GCA_036794905.1 Pyrinomonadaceae bacterium
AGGACGGATTCGAGGATGACTTGGCGGGACATCTTCGACTGGCCCTCGCGGCGGTCGGTGAAGGTGATGGGCACTTCGGCGACGGCGAGTCCGGCGCGGCGCGCGCGGTAGGTGGCCTCGACGAGGAAGGCGTAGCCCTCGCCCGCGATGCGACCTTCGAGCAGCGTGCGCAGCGCGCGGCGCGTGTAGCAGCGGAAGCCGCTCGTCGTGTCGCGCACGCGCAGACCCGTGATGCGCGAGACGTAGGCGTTGGCGAAGCGGCTCAAGAGCCGGCGGCGCAGCGGCCAGTTCTCGACGCCGCCGCCCTCGCAGTAGCGCGAGCCGATGACCACGTCCGCGCCCCGGCTCGCCTCGACGAGCGCGGGGATGCGGGCCGGAGCGTGCGAGAAGTCCGCGTCGAGCTGCACGAGCCGCGCGTAGCCGCCCTCAAGGGCCCTGCGGTAGCCGTCCACGAGGCTGCGCCCGTAGCCGCGCGCGCCCGTGCGGCGCAGCACTTTGAAGCGCGGGTCGCGGCCGTACAACTCTTCGGCGTAGTCGGCCGTGCGGTCGGGCGAGGCGTCGTCGAGCAGGCACACGTCCGCCGCCGGGAAGACCTCGAACAGCTCCGCGACGAGCCGCGCGACGTTCTCGCGCTCGTTGTAGGTCGGGACGACGATGAGGGTGCGGTCGTTGTTCATCTTCCGTTGCGGTCGGCTTTCACTCCCTCACCCTGTACAGATAGATCGAGCCGCCGAAGATCTTCTCGGGCGTGCGGCGGCGGTACTCGTCGAAGTAGTTGACGCGCTCGTGCTCGCTCAGCTCAAGCCCCTCGTCGAACGCGCCGGGCACGGTCGAGCCGTTGAGGAGGCTGGCGCCGATGGCGACGTAGCGCGTCGGCTCCACGGCCTCGCCCGGCGGCACGAAGACGGCCGTCTGCTCGACGCCGTAGAGTTCGAGCAACTGCCAGCCCAGCATCGCCCCGCCGACGCGCGTCTCGCCGCGGTCGCGCAAGTATAGCGCGAGGGCGCGCACGTCGTCGCCCCACTCGACGTTCGAGTCCGACAGGTACCACCAGCGCGGCGCGCCCGACGCCAACTGGTTCATGTAGCTCATGTGGTCGGGGTAGGCGCGCGCCGCCTCGACGCCCGCCCAAGCCAAAGAGACGGAGGCCAGCGCCGCGGCCAGCACGCGGCGCGGCGCGGCGCGGCTGCGGCGCAGCAGGTCGTCGAGCATCGCGCCCGCGAGGATGAAGAAGAAGGGGTAGGCCGGCAGGTAGTAACGCACGCCGATGTTGATGGTCGAGAACGTCAGCAGCAGCGTGAAGAGCGCGGGCGGCAAAAGCAGCACGAGCACGCGCCCCTCGCGCGCGCGCCAAAGACGCCACAGCCCCCACGCCAGCCCGCCGAGCGCGAGCAGCAGGACGGGCAGCGGCGTCTTCAGGACGAAGGACACGGGGAAGTAGTACCACCAGCCGTGCCGTTCGTAGTCGCCGAGGAGCCCCGCCGGGTGGCCGAGCTGCGCGTGGCCGAGCTGCCAGCCCACGCCCGACACGAAGTCCGCGGGGAAGATGATTTGAAGTAAGTGATAACCCCTGTCGAGCGCCGCGCGCAGGGTCCCCTGCCCCACGTCCGCGGTCACGACCGAGCGCGCCAGCGCGTCCTCGAACGGCTCGGGCGGCGCGTGCCGGAAGAAGTAACCGGCGTTGACCGCGACGATCGCCGCGAGCGCCAGCGCGGCCGCGTGCCCCGCGACGTGCGCGCGCCGCAGACCCTTGCGCGGCGCGAGCGCCAACAGCGCCGCGAACACCACGCAGAGCACAGGCCCGAGCGCCACCATCGAGAACTTCGTCACCGCCGCGAAGCCCGCCGCGGCCCCGACGCACGCCCCGCGCCGCGCGCCCGGGGTCTTCAGATACGCGTAGAGCGCGAACGAGAAGACGAGGAGCGCGAGCGCCGACGGCACGTCCGTCTGCACGACGCGCCCGTGCGCGACGAGCGTCGGCTCCAGGCTGTAGAGCGCGACGGCGAACAGCGCGGCGCGAGCGCCCCAGTGCCGCCGCGCGAAGACGAAGACGAGCGCGCCCAGCACGAGCGCCAGCATGACCATCGGCACGCGCGCCCAGAAGCAGAGATAGTCGAGGCGCCCCGCGTTCGTCCGCCAGAACTCTTCGAACCTGTCCAGGAAGTAGCCGTACTCGTGCGCGCCCTCTTCGATGGGCGGCGCCTGCGCGCCCAGCGCGACGAGCGGCGCGGCGCCGAGGACTTTCGCCACCGGCGGGTGCTCGTTCACGGGGCGGAAGTCGCCCTCGGTCAGGTGGTAGAAGCCCGCGGGGATCAAGACCCACTCGTCCACCGTGATGCTCTTCTGCCGGATGACGCCGAGCATCTGCGCCCCCATCAGCGCGAGCAGCGCGGCGCACAACACCCCGGCGCGCCGGCTCAGTAAGTCCGGCGCACCCGCCCCTGCCTCTCCCCTCTCGGCGTCAGTCTTCATCTGTGGGCTTGCTGAATCAAAAGGCTCTCGGAAGGGCGACATTATGGATGATTCGAGTCCCCCGCACCAACCGCGGCCGAGGGGTCGCGCCCCGCCGCGCGGTGCACGCGGTGGGCGGCGCGGTTATAATGCGCGACGGGGGCGACCGCGCGCGCGGTCGCCCCCGCCCTTTAATCCTTGCCGGGGAGAGACCTCATACGCATGAGTCAAAACGTCAGTCCGGGCGGCGCGCACCGCCGCGTGCACCTTGTGCTGAGCGCGGGCGGGATGAAGTGCATCGCCTACGCGGGCGCCATCGAGGCGCTGACCGAGAACCGCATCTCGTTCGCCAGCGTCTCCGCCTCCTCCGCCGGCTCGGTCATCGGCGCGCTGGTCTGCGCGGGCGTCACGATGGAGACGCTCAAGCGGGCCGTCCACCGCTTCGGCCTCTCGAACTTCGCGGCGGGGCGCGTCCTGCCGCCCCCCTGGATTCCCTTCGTGCCCGCGAGGTGGGCCGTGATGAACCCGCTCCGGTGGCCCTTCGCCAAGTACACGACCTCGCGCGTGCCCGACCTCTTCCTCGACATCCTCCGCACCGACGCAGGTTTCCCCGCCGACTACGACCCGACCTTCGCCGAGTTGTCGGAGAAGTCGGGACTCCCGTTCGCGACCTGCGGCGTGGACATCCGGACGCACAAGATACACGTCTACTCCACCGAGGCGACGCCCGGGATGAAGGTCTCCGACGCACTGAGGATTGCGACCGCCGTCCCCACCCTCTTCCCGCCGCAGAAGGACGGCGAATATCTCCTGCTCGACGGTGCGCTCGTCTCGCAGAGTCCCGTCTGGCTCGCGACCGTCCACCCCGACCAACTGCCGATCCTCGTCCTCCGGCCGGAGAACGACCCGAACGCCCCCCACCCGGAGAAGCTCGGCGAATACATCGGCAACCTCATCGAGCTGGGCGGGGGCAGCCGCGACTACTACCTCATCAACCAGATATCGCGCGCGCGCCTCATCGAGATGGGCACGGGCGAGGTGCGCTACGACCAGTTCGACCTGTCGTCCGACGTGAAGGACATGCTCATCTCCAACGGGCGCGCCGCGGTGGAGAAGAACCGGCAGAACATCGAGGCGCTGCTGCGCGGCACGCCCGTGCCGCCCTTCTCCGCGCCGAAGGACGCCGCGGAGAAGGGCGCCGACGCCGCCATGCGGGCCGTCGTCGAATCGTTGCCCGTCAAGCGCGATCAGGTCTTCATCAGCTACAGCCACGACGACAGGAAGTGGCTCTACCGGCTCCAGGACGCGCTCAAGCCTTACACGTGGAACAAGGCGATTAACCTGTGGGACGACACGCAAATCCCCCCCGGCGCGCTCTGGTATGACGAGATCAGGAAGGCGCTGGCGGCGGCCAAGGTGGCCGTGCTGCTGGTCAGCATCCCCTATCTGGCCTCAGACTTCATCAAGAACGAGGAGTTGCAGGTGTTCATCCAGGCGTCCCGTGAGCACGGCCTCAAGATACTCTGGGTGGCCGTCAGGCACAGCGCGTGGGAGGCGACTCCGCTGAGCCACTATCAGGCGGTGAACGACCCCGAGCACCCTCTGGAGGAACTGGAGGAATGGCCCGCCAAGCAGGACAAGGAACTGATCAGGATATGTAAAGAGATTAAGAAGGCGCTCGACTCCTGACGAGCCGAGCGCCCCGGCATCAATCGGCCGCGCGGCCGGGGCCGCGCGCGGCAAAACATCCGACGACTGAGGCTTAACCTTCCTCGGGGCGCGGGCCGGGGTCGAGGCCGCGCACGCTCGACTGGTTGAGGACGCGAACGTGCAGGTCGCCCTGCACATGCACCTGGCACGAGAGGCGGACGTTCTCGGCGAGGCCGGTCTCCGCCGCGAGGCGGTTGCGCTCGGCGTCCCCCATCTCGCCCGGGTCGCCTTCGAGCACTTCGACGCGGCAGGTCGTGCACTTCGCCTTCCCGCCGCAGCGGTGCAGTATGTCTACGCCGCCGTCTTCGATGACGAGCACGAGCTTCCGGCCCGCCTCGGCCCCCAACTCCCGCGTCCCCTCCGCGGTCTCCGCTGTTACCTTCGGCATCTCCGTGTGGCTCCTGTGGTGTGTGAGTCGTTAAAAAGCGAAGGCGCGGCCCGCGCGCCGGAAGGCGTGCCGGGTTGTCCTTCGGAAACACTCGACAAGCCTCCGGCGCGCGCCCCGCGCCCCGTTCGTCTCCGGGCGAACGCCCGGCCGCTTAGGCCGTGAACGAAGAGCCGCAGCCGCAGCCGCCCGTCGCGTTCGGGTTGTTGAAGGTGAAGCCCGAGCCCATCACGTTCGTCACGTAGTCGATCTGGACGCCGTTCAGGTACTGCGCGCTGAACATGTCCACGAACATGCGGACGCCGTTCGACTCGATGACGTGGTCGTTGGGCTTCGACTCCTCCTCGATGT
>DAIRFV010000387.1:0-4896 GCA_036794905.1 Pyrinomonadaceae bacterium
ACGGAGTTGATGCAGTAGCGCAGGCCGGTCGGGCGCGGGCCGTCGTCGAAGACGTGGCCCAGGTGCGCGTCGCAGGTGCCGCACAGCACCTCCGTGCGCACCATGCCGTGGCTCGTGTCAACCTCGGTGCGGACGTTGTCGCCCTCCTTCGGCTCGTAGAAGCTGGGCCAGCCGCAGCCCGAGTCGAACTTCGCGTCCGACGTGAACAGCTCCGCGCCGCAGCCCGCGCAGAGGTACACGCCGGCGTCCTTGTTCTTGTAGTACTCGCCCGTGAACGGCCGCTCCGTGCCCTTCTGCCGCGCGACGCGGTACTGCTCGGGCGTGAGCGCCTGCCGCCACTCCTCTTCCGTCTTGACCACTTTCTCTTTCAACCCGTCTTTCCTTTCCCGCCGCGCCCCTTGCGCGGCCGTCTCTTCGGGGGCGCCGGCTCCGCCTTCGCGGGGGCGGCCGTGGCGCCCGCGTCCCCTGTCGCCGCGGACGTGTCCACGATGCTGAGCGTGCTCGGGCCGTCCCTGTCTATGCGCACGACCACGCTGAAGCCGCGGCAGTCGAGCAAGCGCGCGTGCTTCTCCGCGTCGGCCGCGGGCACGCCCCACGCGTCGGCGGGGACGGCGAGCCGCTTCGAAGCCTCCGCGGAGAACTCCGTCACCTCGCGCCACGGCACGGGCTGCCGGTAGCGCACGTCTATGCGGTGGAGCGAGCCGCCGATGAAGGTGAGGAGGAGTTCGGCCACGTCCTTGAACTGGTCGCGCCTGATGCTCAGCTCCAAGCCCCCGAGCGACGCGACGAAGGGCTTCGACGAATCGTGCGCGCCCTGCGCGCCCTTCTGCAAATCTTCCGAGCCGGGGAACATCCGCGCCACCTCTGCGAGCTTCGTGCCGAGCATCACGCCGCCGTAGTCGGGCGCGACGGCGCGCTCCAGACGGCAGGGCTCGCCCTGCGCCGCGGCGGCCGCGGCGCAGCACAGCAGCCACGCGGCGGGGAGGAGAATGTTGACGAGGCGTCTCTTCATCTTTCGGCCGGCCGGGCCGTCAATCCTTGAGCTGTCCCGGGAACCCCGAGAGGTCTATGTCGTCGCCGCCCGCGCCCGCGGAGGCGATGAACGACGGGAGCGGCCTCTCAATTCTCCCCTGCCTGAGCAGGCGCGCGACCTCCTCGTGCCCCTTGCGCTCGGCGATGGTGAGCGCCGTCCACCCGGTCGCGTTCTGCGCGTCCGGGTACGCGCCGCGGCGCAGCAGCGCGGCGACGACCTGCGGCCGGTCGTTGAGGGCGGCGATCATCAGCGCCGTCAACTCGTCGCGCAGCAGCGCGTTCGGGTCCACGCCCGAGTCCAGCAGCTCGTTGAGCGTGTCGAGGTCGCCGTCGCGCGCCGCGATGAAGAGCCGCGCGTTGCGCAGGAGGGCGGCGAGCGCGGCGTGCCCGCGCGCCTCCGCCAGGTCGGAGGCCGTCTTGTTGTTGCGGTTGCGCGCGTCCACCTGCGCCCCCGCGTCGATCAACTCTTCGGCCACGGGCCGGTGGCCGGCGCCGGCGGCGTACATCAGCGCCGTCTGGCCGAAGGCGTCGCGCGCGTTCGCGTCGGCGCCCCCGCGCAGCAGCGACTCGACGCGCGAGAAATCGCCGCGCGAGGCCGCGACCATCAGGTCGTTGATGCCGTTGTTGTTGTCACTGACGCTCATGGCAGGGGGAAATTGTAACACCCGCCCCGGCGCGCCGCGAGCAGGGTTGTTTCGGAAACTCAAGCCCCCCGGCCTTGAGAGTTATGCGGATTTCAGTTAACCGCCGCAGACGCACGGAACCGGCTTCTTATCTGTAGCAGTCAACCGGCCGGGCCTCGGTGCCCCCGCGGTTAACTGGAATCCGCACTAAATTCCCGCCGCGCTTTACTCGCGCGACGCGCCCACGTAACATGCCTCTCGCACGCCGACACATTCAAACCGCAGACAGCTTACGGAGGAGACCATGCACCTCGTCGCCGGTAGCCGACTCTTCTGCGCGCTCGCCCTCGCCTGCGCGTTCGCCCTGCACGCGTTCGCGCCCCGCGCCTCGGCCCAGCAGAAGTCGGACGCCGACTACGCGGCCAGGATCAGGGAGTACACGACCGAGAAGTACTTCCTGACCGAGCTCGTAGACCACCTGCCCGCCTCCGACCGCGTGCCCGCGCCCGACCGGGTGCTCGGCTACGTCGTCGGCACCCCGGGCCGCCTGACGCACACGAAGGACATCCACCGCTACTTCCGCGAGCTCGAACGCACGAGCCCGCGCGTCAAGGTCTTCAACGCGCCCGAGAAGTCTGAGGAGGGGCGCGAGCAAATCCTCGTCGCGGTCGGCGACGAGGCGGCCCTCGCGCGCCTGGGCCGCTACAAAGAGATCACCGCGCGCCTCGCAGACCCGCGCGGGCTGAGCGAGGCCGAGGCGCAGAAACTCGTCGGCGAGGGCAAGGTCTTCTACTGGGCCTCGGGCTCCATCCACTCGCCCGAGACCGGCTCGCCCGAGATGCTGATGGAGATGGCCTACCGCCTCGCCGTCGGCGAGTCCCCGTTCATCAAAGACATACGCAAGAACGTCGTCGTGCTCATCACGCCCGTCCTGGAGGTTGACGGCCGCGACAAGATGGTTGACCTCTACAACTACCGCAAGGCCAACCCCGACAAGGCCGTGCCGCCGCTCGTCTACTGGGGCAAGTACGTCGCGCACGACAACAACCGCGACGGGCTGGGGATGGCGCTCGCGCTCACGCGCAACATGATGAAGACCTTCCTCGAATGGCGCCCGCAGATCCTCCACGACCTGCACGAGTCGGTGCCGTTCCTCTACACCTCGACGGGGACGGGCCCCTACAACGCGTGGCTCGACCCGATTGTCGTGGACGAGTGGCAGCTACTGGCCTACCACGAGGTCGAGGAGATGACGAAGCGCGGCGTGCCCGGCGTGTGGACGCACGGCTTCTACGACGGGTGGGCGCCGAACTACATGTTCTACGTCGCCAACGGCCACAACGCGGTGGGGCGCTTCTACGAGACGTTCGGCAACGCGGGCGCCGACACGCTCGACCGGACGGTGACGGCGCAGGCGCAGCGCGACTGGTACCGGCCGAACCCGCCGCTGCCGCGCGTGAAGTGGTCGCTGCGCAACAACGTCAACATGCAGCAGTCGGCGCTCCTCTTCGCCATGCACTTCGTCTCGAACAACAAGGAGCGCTTCCTCCAGAACTTCTACCTCAAGAGCAAGCGCTCGGTGGCGAAGGCTTCGAACGAGGGGCCGGCCGCGTACGTTTTGCCCGCGAGCGACCCGCGCCCCGTCGAGGCGGCCGACGCCGTCAACCTCCTGCGCCTGATGGGCGTCGAGGTGCACGCGGCGCAGAGCGACTTCTCCGTCGGCGAGCAGAAGTACCCCGCGGGCTCCTACGTCGTGCGGATGGATCAGCCCTACTCGCGCATGGCCGACATGATGCTCGACACGCAGTTCTACAACGTCAGCGACCCGCGCCCCTACGACGACACGGGCTGGACGCTCGGCGCGATGCGCAACATCAAGACCGTGCGCGTCACAGACCGCAGCGTCCTGCAAGTGCCGATGACTTTGCTCACGGCCGACGCCGCGGTGCGCGGCCGCGTCGTGGGTTCCGGCCCGAACTTCGTCATCAACCACAACGCTGACAACACGCTCGCCACGCTCCGCTTCAGGTTAAGCGACGTGCGGATGAGCGCCGCCGAAGAGGCCTTCCGCGCGGGCGAACGCCAGTTCAACGCCGGCTCCTTCGTCATCAAGGGCGAGGGCAACCCCGCCGATTTACGCCAGAGGTTGGAGGCGGCCGTCACCGAACTCGGGCTGACGGCGCACGCGCTGGCGCAGCCGCCCGCCGTGAAGACGCACGAGATGCCGGTGCCGCGCATCGCCATCGTCCACAGCTGGATCAACACGCAGAACGAGGGCTGGTACCGCATCGAGTTCGACCGCTACAAAATCCCTTACACGTACATCTCCGACCACGTCCTGCGCGACACGGCGAACCTGCGCGGGCGCTTCGACGTGATTATCTACCCGCCGGTGGGCGGCTCGGCGCAGCAGGTCGTGGGGGGGCTGCCGATGCGCGGCGAGCCCATCCCGTGGAAGCAGTCCGCGCTGACGCCGAACTTCGGCACGTCGCCCGACCAGACCGACGACATGCGCGGCGGGATGGGGCTGGCGGGGCTCTCGAACCTGCAAAGGTTCGTCGAGGCGGGCGGGCTCTTCGTCGCGGTGACGAGCAACGCGCGCATCGCCATCGACTACGGCTTGGTCTCGGGCGTCGCGGTGCGCGAGACGCCGCAGTTGCAGGCGCGCGGCTCCATCTACAACGCGACCTTCGCCGACCGCCGGAGTCCGATTGCCTACGGCTACGACCAGACGCTCCCCGTCTACTTCAACCAGGCGCCGATCTTCCAGGTGGCCGCGGGCGACGGCGGCGGCGGCGGCGGGGGCGGGGGCGGCGGGCCGGCGGCGCCGACGGGTCGGCCTTCGGGGCGTGGGACGCTCACAGACCCGGACGTGATTCAGGCGATGCCGCAGGCCGCGCCCGCGCCGCGGCGTGCGCCCGCGCGCCCCGGCGAGGAGCAGCCGCTCACGGACGAGCAGCGGCAACAGCAGCGGAGCCCCTTCTTCGTGCCGCCCGCGCAGCGCCCGCGCGTGGTGCTGCGCTTCGCGCAGGACGAGAAGAACCTTCTGGTGAGCGGGATGCTCGCGGGCGGGTCGGAGCTTGCCAACGCGCCGGCCGTCGTGGACGTGCCTCTGGGCAAAGGCCACATCCTGCTCTTCGCCACCAACCCGATGTGGCGGCACCAGACGCAGGGCGCCTTCTTCCTCCTCTTCAACGCCGCGCTCAACTACGACTCGCTCGGGGTCGGCCGCGCCCCTGAG
>DAIRFV010000112.1:0-17524 GCA_036794905.1 Pyrinomonadaceae bacterium
ATAGTAAAGCCCGTGGGGGGCGCAACTTCGCGCTTCTTGCGCTATAATCGCGCCACGCGGGAACTGGCTGCGCCAAGCTCTACCACGACAAATCGACAGGTGGGACGTGTGAGCCTTCGGATTCTCATTGTGGACGACGACCTCAGCATGCGGATGCTGCTCGCCGAATATTTCCGGCGCCTCGGCTTCGAGGTCGAAGAGAAGGAGAGCGCCGAGGAGGCGCTCGAACACGCGGTCTCGGGCCGCTTCGACTGCTTCATCTTCGACGTTTCGATGCCGGGCATGAGCGGGCTCGAACTGCTGAAGCGCGTGCGCGACCGCGGCGTCGAGACGCCCGCCATGTTCCTCACGGCGCACGACGCCGTGGATGACAAGGTGGCGGGTTTTCAGGCCGGGGCCGACGATTATCTCGCCAAGCCCTTCAGCCCGCGCGAGCTGGAGGTGAGGGTCGAGGCGCTGCTGCGGCGCGCCGGCAAGTGGGCGGCCAGGGCCGACGACGCGCGCCAGGATCGCATCGAGGTCGGCGAGCTGGTCATCGACAAGCGCCGCCACGAGGTCACCGTCGGCGGCAGCCGCGTTGACCTGACCCCTCTGGAGTTCCACATCCTCGAACGTCTGGCGAGCGAGCCCGGCCGCGCGTGGTCGCGCAACGACCTGCTCGACGAGGTGTGGAGCACGGAGTACGAAGGGTACCAGCGCAACGTAGACCCGCACATCAACCGCCTGCGCCGCAAGATCGAGCCCGACCCGAAGAACCCCCAGTACGTCCTGACGGTGCGCGGCGTGGGCTACAAACTGAACGAGGCGCCATGACTCAGCATAAACCTCGCAGTCTGGCCCTGAGCGCGCTGGCGCTCGCCTCGTGCCTCCTCGCCACGCCCTTCGCCTCCGCGGGTCAGCCGCAGAGGAATCAGTCTGACGCGCAGAAGAGACCGGCGGGGAAGGTCAAGCCGGGCGAAAGCCTCCTGCCCGAGGCGTCCCAAACCCCCGGCGCGAAACAGAAGACCGTGGCGGCGCGGGTGCCGCCGTCGATACTCTTCCGCTGGGTGGGCAAGCCCGGCGTCAGCCGCTACCGGCTCCAGCTCGCGACCGACGAGAAGTTCGAGGATGTCGTCTTCGACCAGGCGGTCGAGGGTCGGCAGTACGTCGTCAAAGATGTACAGCCCGGCAACTACTTCTGGCGCGTGGCGCCGGCCGCCGCCGAGACGAGCATCTTTTACACGCGGCCCGAGCGAGTCACGCTCGGCAACGAGGCGAAGGTCACCGTGTGGAGCGTCGTGATGCCGGCGGACGCGACGGGCTGGCGGGTGGCCACGGGCGAGGTCGCGAAGGTCGCGCCGGCCAACCTGCGGCCGGGCGGCGTCGTGGACTTCGTCGGCCTCGGCGCGGACGGCCGGGTCTTCGCCGTTGACGGCGCGAGCGGCATCTCGCTCTGGACTTCGCGCTACAACACCGCGGCGGGCGGTCAGGCGCCGGCGCCGAAAACGGTCACCTTCGAGCCGCTCGTCGTCGGCGACCCTCTGCGCGGCACCTACGTCGTCGTCGCGACGCAGGGGGGCGTCCGCGCGCTGCTCGGCGACACGGGGCGCGAGACGTGGCGCGCCAGTCTGGAAGGGACGGTGGTGTCGGGCGTCGCGGCCGACCTCGACGGCGACGGCAAGCCGGAGCTGGCGGTCGTCACCGAAGCGCCGGAGATGCTCTACGTCATCAACTCGTTTTCGGGGCGCGTGCTCGCGAGCCAGAAGCTCTCGGGCGTCGTCGCGGGGCCGCCGCACCCGTTCGACGCGGGCGGCCGGCGCGGCGTGCTGCTCGGTTTGAGGAAGGGGCTGGTCGAGCTGCGCGGCGCGGACGGGCGGGTCATCGCCGAGGCGAAGATTGACGAGGACGTGACGACGGCTCCGCTCGTCACGCGCCGCGGCGGGATGGCTTTTATGGCCGTCGGGGGCCACAGCGCGCTGTGGGCGCTGAGCGTGCCCGAGCTGAAGGTGCTGGGCGCGATCCGCGCCGAGGACGACTCGGTGCGCGGCGGGCTCGCGTCGGCCGACGTTGACGGCGACGGCAGCGCGGAGATCGTGATGGTGACGAAGCGCGGGCGCGTCGCGCTGGTGAGCACGCTCAACGGCGGAGTCCTCTGGTTCGCAGAGGGCGCCGGGTCGGCCGCCTCCGCGGCCTTCGCCGACGTGAACGGCGACAACGTGCTCGACGTGATCGTGCCCGGCGCGGGCGCGACGTTCGCGCTCGGCTTCTCGGGGCGCGACGGGTCGCTCGTGATGCGCGTCGAGGAGAGTGGGAAGGCCGGGGAGCAGAAGCCGGTTCGGACGCGCACGCTCGTCGTGACGCCGGCGCTCGGCGGCGGCGGTTGGCTCGTCGGGGGCGACCCGGCGGGGACGGGCCTGCGCGCGGTCGAGCTGCCGAAGGGCTCGGTGAAGACCGCCTCGAAGTGAAGCCGGGGGGCGAGTTCGTGTCGCAAATCAGGCGAAGGGGTTCGAGTTAACTTGTACGTCCGTCTGTTCGTCGCATCGCTCTTCGCCGCGTGGCTCGTGGGAAAATTCGTGCTGGGCAGGGAAGGCTTCATACACATCTTCCTGCTCTGCGCCGTCGCCATCGGCGTCGTGCAGCTCGTCCACGAACGAAGGGCCGCGCGCGGGTGAGAGGATTTATACATCGCATCGCTGTGTCCGCGATGCGATGTATAAATCCTCTCATTCCACAACGGGGAAGCGGCAACAGCGGACACGTTTGGAAGCATCAATCATCCTGTAGGCTTTGTTCTCCGCGCCATCAGCTTTGGCTCCCCGGGGCGCGCCCACTTCACACGTACAGAAGGAGTAAGTGTTTATGAGATTACCCGGCTCTCCTTTCCGCGTGGCGGCGGCGCTGCTGTTCGCGCTCCTTTTATGTGCGCCCGCGGTCTTCGCGCAGGCCGACAGCCGGCGCGAGACCGTGGCCGTCTCCTACCCGCTCGAACAGACCGTGAGCGTGAAGTTCCGCGGCACGACGCGGCTGCCGCGCCTGTCGGGCTCGGCCAAGGTGCGGCGCACGGGGCGGCGCAACACGCGCGTCGAGCTGAGCGTGGACAACTTGCCGCGCGCCTACGAGGTCGGCGGCATCTACACGACCTACGTCCTGTGGGCCATCTCGCCCGAGGGCCGCGCCGACAACCTCGGCGAGCTGAAGCGCAGCGGCAGCCAGTTCATCGACACGAAGATCGACGTGACGACGCCGCTCGAAACCTTCGCGCTGATCGTCACCGCCGAGCCGCACCACCTAGTCCGCAGCCCCTCGCGCATGGTCGTGCTCGAAAACCTCCCGCCGCGCGACCCCGGCGAGGCGCAAATCTCGACCGTGCCCGTGCAGTACATCGGCAACACCTCCGACTATTTCCGAGACTCGCGCGTCCCCGACATCGCCGACCGCGACATGTTGAGGACGCCCGTCTCGCTGCTCGGCGCGCGGCAGGCGCTTAACCTCGCGCGCTACGCGGGGGCGGAGCGCGACGCGGCCGAAGAGCTGCGCGAGGCGAAGTCGATGCTCGACCAGGCCGAGAACGCGTGGCGTCTCAACCAGGCCGAGGCGGAGGTGGACGTGCTCGCGCGCCGCGCCATCAGCCTCGGCGTCAAGGCCGAGGAGACGGCCGAGCTGCGCGCCGCCGCGCGCAAGCGCCGCGACGAGAAGGCCGCGAGCGACCGCGCCATCACCGAGGCGGAGGAGACTGCCGCCGAGGCCGGGCGCACCATCCAGCAGTTGCGCGAGTCCCTGCGCCGCGAGGAGTCCGCGCGCGAGATGGCCGAGCGCGACGCCGCCAACGCCAACCAGCAGTTGCGCGAGCTGCGCAACGAGAACGCGCGCCTGCGCGACGAGCTGACTTCGGTGCGCACAGAGGGCGACGCCGCGCGGCTCAAGCTCGCGCGCATGGAGGGCGAGCGCGCCGCCGAGCAGGCGCGCACGGAGGCCGAGCGCCGCGCCGCGCAGCAGCAGGAGGCTTTGAGCAATCTCAAGTCTTCGCTCGCTCGCTTCGGCACCGTGCGCGAGACGGCGCAGGGGCTCGTCCTCGTGCTGCCGGACGCGCTCTGGGCCGGCGCGCGCGCGGTCGAGCTGACGCCGAAGGCCCTGGCGGCGACCATTGACCCGCTCGCCGCGCTCCTCGCCAACAACCCCGAACTCCGCGTGCGCATCGAGGCGCACGTCGATGCGCGCGGCGACGCCGCCGAATTACAGCGGCTCTCGCAGGACAGGGCCGAGGCGCTCGCCGGCCGCCTCGTCTCCTCGGGCGTGGACGGCGCGCGCATACAGGCCAACGGGATGGGCGGCTCCAACCCCGTCGCCGCCAACACGACCCCCGCCGGCCGCCAGCGCAACCGCCGCATCGAGATCATTCTCACCCCCGCGGCGGGCGACGTGGTCTCGCAACAGTGAAGGAAGGGTGTTGGGTGTTGGGTGTTAGGTTTTGGGTTAAAGCAACTCGTCTTTACCCGACCCCTAACACCCGACACCCAACACCTTTTTAGCGATGGCCCTGCTCGAAATCCTACAGCTCATCGGGTACAGCACGGCGGCGGCGTTGCACTTCTGGATCGCGGCGCTGCTGGGGCGGGGCCGGCGCGTGCTGAACAGGTTGGAGCGTGTGCTGCTGGCGCTGGCCGTCGCCCTCGGCGTGTGGCACGCGTCGAGTCTGCTGGTCGTGCTCCACTCGATGCTGGGGCTCTCGCAGGATCGTTGGACGCCCCTGCTGAGGTTGGCCGACACGCTCGCGGTGACGAGCGTGACTTTGACCTACTCCTTACTGCTGCACCTGCACCTGCACCTTTGGGCGGACGCGCGGGGCCGTGGTTTGACCTGGAGCGAGCGCGCGCGCGTCTACCTCTCTTACGTGCCCGCGGTCTTTCTCGTCTACGCCGCGCCGAAGCTCTGGACGGGCGCGTACGCGCCGATGTTCGTGAAGCTCTCGCACCTGCTGGTGCCGTTCGCGCTGTGGGCCGCGTACGTGCTCTGTCTGGTGGCGGGCACTGACTTCTTCATCGCGCGCCTGTCGAAGTCGCGCTGGGAGCGGAGGCTCCTGAACACGCTGGCCGCGTCCTTCGTCGGCATCGCGGCGCTCATCCTCGCGGTCTACGGGCTCGGCGTGGGGCAGGGGACGACGCTCGGGCTTTACTTGCAGACCATCGCGAACCTCGGGTCGCTGCTGCCGACGGCGCTGCTCGCGTATCACATCTACCGCTATCGCTACCTCGGGCTCATCTTCAAAGAGACGCTGATCCTCGCCTCGTTCGCCTCGTTCGTGCTGGTCGCGTACCTCTACGGCATACGCACCATCGCGCTGTGGCTGACCGAGCGTTTCGAGCTGCGCCCGGGCGCGGTCGAGTCGCTTTTGATCCTCTTCCTCGTCTTGCTGGCGGCGCCTCTGCGGCGCTGGCTCGACAAGCGGTTCCGGCGTCTGTTTGAAGAGGAGGCGGGTCTGTTCCGCGAGGTCGTGGAGCGGATCGGGAAGTCCACGGGGCGTTACGGACAACTGCCGGAGTTCCTGCGCTTCGTCGAGGAGCGCGCGGCCGAGAGTCTGGGTCTGCGCCGCGTGAACATCCTGGCCGCGCCCGCATCCGATAACGAAGCCGGGAAGGCTCGGGCTTTTAATTCCGTGCGGGCGGGGGAGGGGGGCGAGGCCGTCGGGTCGAGTGAGGTCGGCCCGAACGGCGACGTTAAAGCGGCGGCGGCGCGGCCTAATCTACAGTCGCATTACGAGGCCAACGTGCCGGGCCTTCTGAAGTCGGGCGGCGCGGTGTCGGCGTCGGCGAAGGTGTGGTCGGAAGAGTCGAAGTCAATCGAGGAAGTGGAGCCGCAGGCGGAGGAGGATGAGTGGGCCGCGCGCGCCCTCGCGCTCGAAGCCGAGTCCGGGCAGACGCAGATCGAGGACGAGCCTTTGCTGCGCGAGCGCGGGTGGGAGGTGGCCTACCCACTCAGGCGCGAGGAGCGCGTGGTCGGCCTCATGCTGGTGGACGCCGCGCCGGAGGCTCTGACCTACGAGGTGCGCTCTTCGCTCGAACTGCTCGCGGGGCAGGTCGCCATCGCCATCGAGGACAGCCGCCTGGTCGAAGAGAATGTGCGGCTCGAACTTCGCATCGCGCAGAGCGAGCGGCTGGCGGCGCTCGGGCGGATGGCCGCGACCGTCGCGCACGAGGTCAAGAACCCGCTCTCCGCCATCAAGTCCATCGCGCAGGTCTTGCGCGAGGACGACTACCTCAAGCGCGAGTACGCGCGCGACCTCGAGCTGATCGTCGGCGAGACCGACCGCCTCTCGCGCAGCGTCACGCAGATGCTCAGCTTCGCGCGCAGCGCCCCGCAGGCCGACGAGCCGCGGCGCGCGGGCGAGCTGCTCGACTCCGTCCAACTGCTGTTCCAGAAGGAGGCGTCCGCGCGCAACGTCTCGCTCCGCGCCGATGTCGGCGCGGCGGACGCCGAACTCGACGGCGCGGCAGCGGCATCGTTAAGGGACGCCCTGACGAACCTCCTCATCAACGCCCTCCACGCGACGCCCGCGGGCGGGCGTGTGAGTCTATCGGCGTCGGCCGAGGGCGGTCGTCTGACGGTCACGGTCACGGACACAGGCGGCGGCGTCGCGCCCGACCAGCGCGGGCGCATCTGGGAGCCCTTCTACACCACCAAGCAGCGCGGCACCGGCCTCGGCCTCGCCATCGTCCGCAAGCGCATCGAGGAGGTCGGCGGCCACGCACGCCTCGCCCCCTCCCGCGCCGGCGAGGGCGCCCGCTTCGAGCTGACTTTGCCGTTGAAGCAGTAGGCATGAGGGAGATGGCAGTAGACAGTTGAAAGAGCCGCTGTCCAAACTCTGATATAACTTTTCAACGTCCGTCACGCGGGGCGGCTGTCTCCTGCCTACTATTTTTGTGGCACGGTGCGTGCAATCCGTTCGGGCATGGATAACGAGATGAGTTCAGAGAAAAGATTGAGGTGGCGTGTGCTCGTCGTGGACGACGAGGAGGCGGCGCGCTACGGGATGCGGCGCGCGCTCGGCGGCTTCGATTACGAGGTCGAGGAGGCCGGGAGCGTCGAGGAGGCGCGCAAGGTCGTCGGCGCGCGCCGACCAGACCTTCTGCTGCTCGACGTGAATCTGCCGGGCGTGAGCGGGCTCGAATACCTGCGCGAGCTGGCCGCCGAGGGCGAAGGCGCGCCGCTCGTCGTGATGGTCACGGCCTACGGCTCGGAGCGCGTGGCGGTCGAGGCGATTAAGGCCGGCGCCTACGACTACCTGTCGAAGCCTTTCGAGATTGACGACCTGCGGCTCGTCGTCAAGAACGCCCTGGAGACGGTGGGCCTGCGCCGCGAGAACAAGGTTCTCAAGCAGCGCATACAGCTCGAAGGCGCGCAGCGCGGCGCGCTCATCGGCAACTCCGAGTCCATGCAGCGCGTCCGCTCGATGATCGAGAAGGTCGCCGAGACGGATGCGACCGTGCTCGTCCGCGGCGAGTCCGGGACGGGCAAGGAACTGGTCGCGCGCGAGCTGCACGAGCGCAGCTCGCACCGCCGCCGCGGCTCCTTCGTCGCGGTCAACTGCGCGGCGCTCCCCTCCGAGCTGATCGAGTCCGAGCTGTTCGGCCACGAAAAAGGCGCGTTCACGGGCGCGGCCGCGCGCCGGCGCGGGAAATTCGAGCAGGCCGACGGCGGCACGCTCTTCCTCGACGAGATCGGCGACATGAGCGCCAACGTGCAGGCCAAGCTCCTGCGCGCGCTCGAAGAGAGGCGCATCGAACGGCTCGGCGGCAACGACACCATCCCCGTGGACGTGCGCATCGTCAGCGCCACCCACCGCCCGCTCGAACAGGACATCGAGAAGGGAAGTTTCCGCGCCGACCTCTTCTACAGACTTCAGGTCGTCACCATCGAGATACCCGCGCTCCGCGACCGCCGCGAGGACATCCCCGTCCTCGCCGACACCTTCGCGCTACAGGCCGCGGAGCGCTACGGCCTCCCGCCGCGCTCGCTCGCGCCCTCGTCCCTGCGCCGGCTCGTCGAGTACCACTGGCCGGGCAACGTCCGCGAGCTGCGCAACGCCGTCGAGCGCTCGATGATTCTCGCAGAGGGCGAAGAGGTCACGGCGAAGGACCTGCCCGAAGAGGTCGGAGGGGCAGTCAGCAAAGCCGCGAAGGAGCCGGGCACGCCCGCGGCCGTCGAGCCGGGCGCTCTGGCCGTGCCCTTCACGTCCGACTTCCGCGAGGACAGGCGCGAGTTCGAGCGCCGTTACATCGCGCGCTGCCTCGAAGAGACGGGCGGGAACGTGACGCGCGCCGCCGCCATCCTCGGCATGCATCGGCAGTCGCTCCAACACAAGTTGCGGGAGTTGGGTCTCGCACGGCGCTACGTCGCTGTTTCAGAAGGGTCCGACGCGGCCGACGACGCGCAGGATAATTCCGACACCTGAAAAGTGAATTTGCCTGCCCCGCCCCCGAAGCGCTAGACTTGCCCGCCCGTAAAATTCAAAGAGCGGAGTCAAGTTTATGAAGGCGCGTCTCGACGCCATCGTCAAGCTCGAACAGGCCGAATACCTCGAACGGCTGCTCCCCGCCAACACGGGGCTGCTCGCCGAGATGGAGGAGTACGCGGAGGCCCACCGCGTCCCCATCGCCGACCGCGAGGTGGCGCGTTTCCTTGAGATCACGGCGCGCGCGACGGGCGCCCGCCGCGTTCTGGAGGTCGGCATGGCCATCGGCTACTCGGTCATACACCTCGCGCGCGGCATGGGCGAGGGAGGCTTAGTCGTTACCATCGAGCCGAGCGAGGAGATGATTGCGCGCAGCGAGGATTTCGTGGGCCGCGCGGGGTTGAGGGAACGTTTGAGAATCGAGCGCGGGTTCGCGCTCGAAGTCCTCCCGCGGCTCGCGGGCGAGACTTTCGACTTGGTCTTCCTCGACGCCTTGAAGGAGGAATACGCGCAGTACCTCGAACTCGCTTTGCCGATGCTGCGCGCGGGCGGCGTGGTCGTCGTGGACAATCTACTGTGGGGCGGTCAGGTGGCGGGCGAGATTCGCTCGCCCGAGCAGACGGCCTCGACGCAGGCGCTGCGCGAGTTCAACCAGATATTCGTCCGCCACCCGCAACTGCTCGCGGTCGTGCTGCCCGTGGGCGACGGCCTCGGCTACGCCGTCAAGCTGACATCAGCCAGCGCTCTGAAGTGAGTCGAATTCAACCACGGAGACACAGCTCAAACAATTCCAAGTTTGAAATTTGAAATTCCCAAAGCTGTGCCTCCGCGTCTCTGCGGTTAAATCCTTCCTGCGTCAAGCATCACATGTCCGAACTCTTCCCCGACGCGGAGCTGCACAGGCTCGCCGCGACTCGCCCCGAGCACGAGCTGCTGCTGCTCTGTGCGCACAGGGGAGGTGAGGCGGACATCCGCGAACGTCTCGCCGAACTCGCGCGCGGGGATGTTGACTGGGACTACCTCTTCCTGCTCGCGCGGCGACACTCCGCGCTCCCGCTCCTGTACCGTGGGCTCGCAGGCGTCGAAGGTCTGCCCGCCGACTTTCGCGCGCGGCTGCGGGACGAGTTTCGCAAGAACGCGACGCGCAACACGCTCCTCGCGGGCGAGATGGCTCAACTCGCGCGTCTGTTCGAGGCGGAGGGCGTGCCGCTGCTCGCGTACAAGGGCCCGGCGCTCGCGCAACAGGCTTACGGCGACATCACTTTGCGCCGCTACGTTGACCTCGACGTAATCGTCCGGCGGCGCGACGCGAAGCGCGCGGGCGAGCTGCTTCGGTCGCTCGGCTACCTCAAGCCCGAGGGGCTGACTCAGTCGCACGAGGAGTTTCTACTGCGGCGTCAGCACAACCTCGCGTACACGCGCGACGGCGGGCTGATGATCGTCGAGCTGCACTGGGAGGTCGCGCCCGCGCACTTCGCGGCCGTGGCCCTCGGCGAAGGAGTCTGGGAGCGTGCCGTGTCCGTCACACTGTTCGGGACAAAGGTGCGTTGCCCTTCGCCCGAAGACCTGCTGCTGGCGCTCGCCGTGCACGGGACGAAACACCTCTGGGAGCGCGTCGCGTGGGTCTGCGACGTGGCCGCGCTGGTGAACACGCAGGTGGATTTAAACTGGCCGCTCGTACAACGCCGCGCACGCGAGTCACGCGTCGAGCGCATGCTTTACCTCGCGCTGCGGCTCGCGCGCGGACTCGCCGGGGCGAAACTGCCCGCGGGTCTCTCGGAGAGTTTCGACGACAAAGTCCTGTCGGAAATGTCGTCGGAGGTGACGCGAATCATGTTCTCGGGCACGGACTACGTGCCCATCGGCTTCGGCCGGAACGTGAGGTTCAACCTGCGCGCGCGGGCCCGTCTGAGGGAGCGGCTCGACTACCTGCGATTCATCCTCACGCCGACCGACGGCGACCTGTCGGCCGTCAGGCTCCCGGCCGGAATGTCTTTCGCCTACTACCTTTTGCGGCCCCTGCGGCTCGTGCTGAAGAGGGAGGACGGGCATTGAAACGTTGGAAGGTTGAGGGCGTCGTGAACATCCGTGTTAAATTTTTCCACGCCGTTGACCTTGATGTTCATTTATGTTAGTTTCCGCTTACCCGAATGTACGCTAAGTTACCGGGTGTGCCTTCTTTGCCCAAACTGCCGTGAAGGGCTTTTCTTTTTTGAGACCAGGGACAGTCGAGGTCAGTGCTTTACCGATCCGGGACTTCTGTGTTTTTATGATAGAAAGTCTTCTTAACTGGCGGCGCACACTTCCTGCCGCCGGTTTCGCACTCGCAGTGGCACTGGCGCCCGCGACGATCTTTGCAGCCCAGCAGGCCGGGGCCGCGCCGAAGCCCGCCGACGCACCGCAGTCTCCGCCGAACCCGCCGGTGAAGAGCTGGAGCGTCCGGATGAGCAAGTCCGCCCCGCACACCTTCACCGTCAAGTCCAAGGAGACGCCGCTCTCGGAGATCGCCGAGGAGCTGGCGCGTTTGACGAAGGTGTCCGTCACGCTGAGCCCCGTCATGGCCAAGCAGAAGGTTTCGCTCGACTTCGCGGGGCTCAACCTTGAGGCCACGCTCCGCATGCTCGCGCCGCAGGGTTACATCGACTACGTGGCCGGCGGCGAGGGCGGCGACGAGCCCAAACCTCTTGCCCTCTACCTCCAGGGCGCCAACGAGCGCCCGCCCTCAACGACGGCCGCCGTCCGCGGCACCTCCGAGGCGATCCTCGTCGAGGGCGACACGGAGGAGGGCACGGACAGCGAGGCCCAGCGCAAGCGCGAGGAGGAAGACCCCCTGCGCGTCACCTGGGCCAACAACCAGCTCAGCGTCCGCGCGCGCAAACAGCCGCTCTCGGTCGTGCTCTTCAAGATCGCGAGCGAGGTGGGCGTGCCCTTCGAGATGCGTTACGAGTCGGCCGAGCTGGTCGATGTCGAGTTCCAGAACTACTCGCTCGACCAGGCGTTAAGGAGCCTCGCGCCCGGCGTGAAGTTCTACTACCGGGTCGATTTACAGACGTTCCAGGTGCAGCCGCTCCGCCTCGCGCTCATGCCGCCGGCCGTGCCCAGGACGTGACGGAAGACAAAACGACTAACAAGTGAGGTGGAGAGCCTTGAACACAAAGACCGAGAAACTCAATCCGGTGGAGCTGCCCGAAGTCGGCGAGACCGACGAGCTGTCGAAGGCCGTCGCGGCCGCCCCCCGGAGGGCGTTCGTCGAGCCGGAAGTCTCCTTTCCCATCGACGTGCTCGAATCGACCACCTTCTTCCAATTCACGGAGAGCGGCGCCACCAACTAGGACGCCGGCCGCCCGGGAGCCTCGCCCCGTGCTTTAACACAGCCAGAGGAGGCATAAAACCTTGTCAGCAAAGACCGAGAATCTGATCCCCGTGCAGCTTTCCCGCGTCAACGAAAACGACTGTGCTTCGACGGACGGCGCCGACACTTCAAGAAAAGTATTCGTGGAGCCGGAAGTCTCATTCCCGATAGACGTGCTCGAATCGACGACCTTCTTCCAGTTCACGGAGAGTGGCGCCACCAACTAGAAGCCCGCCCGCTCATGCTCTGATTAACGCCCCTCCCTTGTTAAAGCCACAGGAGGCTAACACTTGAACACCAAGACCGAGAATCTGATCCCCGTGCAGTTCTCCCAGGTCAACGATGAAGAGACCGCGCGGCCGTCCGAGCGGGCCGCGGACAAGAAGCAGTTCGTCGAGCCCGCCGTCTCATTCCCCATCGACGTGCTCGAAGCCACCACCTTCTTCCAACTGACTGACAGCGGTTCGACCACATAAGGCTGTCGAAAGACGACAACTCGCGGCGCGATGGAGAACGTGACCAGCCCCGACCCGTACCCCCGGGGCGTAACGAATTCAGGACGGCCGGCTCTCGCGGATTTCTACGCGGTCGCCGGTCGTTTCGTTTGCGTGGAGGCCGTAGACGCCGCCTCCGCGGAACTCTTCCGGCGCTTCTTCGCCGGCTGGCACTTCGCGCGCGTGGAAGGCGCTGACGCGCCCGCGCCGGACGCCGTCATCCACGTCCGACAGGGCGCGCCGCCGCAAACGCCCGCCGGCCTTGAGGCTTTCGAGACGGCCGGGGGCGGTTTCTGCCGCACGGACGGGCGGACGTACATCTTCGAGAGGGACGGCTCGGCCGTGCGCGCCGTCGGAGGCGGCCGCGGCGTGGAGGTCTGGGTGGGGGAGGGAGCCGCCGCGCGCGAGCGTTCGTCGCTGGCACGCCTGGTCTTCGAATCGACGATGGTGGCGCTGCGCCGCTGCGGCCTCTTCGAGCTGCACGCGGCCGGCGTGGTCGAGCCCCGTTCGGGCAGCGGCTTCCTCGTCGTCGGCCCCTCTGGCAGCGGCAAGTCGACGCTGGCGACGCAACTGGCCTCCGCGGGCTGGCGCTACCTCTCGGACGACGCGCTCCTGCTGCGAGTCGGGGCAGAGCAGGTCGAGGCGTGCGCGCTGCGCCGCGAGTTCGCCGTCACGGAGCAGACGGTCGCCGCGGGCGTCCTCGAAGGGTTCGAGGACTTGCTTAAAGAGCCCGTCCCCTTCGACCCGCTCAAACGCCGCTTCAAGCCGCACGCGATCTTCCCCGAAGGCTTCGCGGAGTCCTGCGAGCCCCGCGCCCTCTTCTTCCCGGTCATCAGGAACGAGCCCGCGAGCAGCGCGCGCCGGCTCACGCAGGCCGAGACGATGCGCGGGCTCCTGCGCATGTGCCCCTGGGCCTGCTACGACCGGCCGGCGGCCGCCACACACCTCGGTCTGCTCGCGCGGCTCGCGCGCCAGGCCGCGGGGTTCGAGCTGCGCGCGGGCAGGGATTTGCTGGGCGACGCCGGATACTCCGCGCGTTACTTGAGCGGGCTCGTGGGGAGGGAAGGTTGAACAGCCTGTTTGCGGACGCAGGGAAGTCCCCGTCGCGCGTGCGCGAATACGGGCCTCCGCGTCTGATCGTCGAGCTGACGAACGTCTGCAACCTCCACTGCTCCTACTGCCTGCGCGACGAGGACGCCCTCTACCACACCAGGGCGAACTTCTTCCCCGTGGAACTCCTCGGCCGCGTCGTGCGCGAGGCGCGCGAGTCGGTAGGCGCGCGCGCGGTCATGTTCACGGGCGGCGAGACGACCCTGCACCCGCGCTTCCGCGAAGTGATCGAGGCCGTCGGCGCAGAGGGCCTGACGTGCAGCTTCGTCACCAACGGCTGGCACTTCGAGCGCGTTTGGCCCGCGATCGCGGCGAACCGCGCGACGGTCACGCACGTCTCCTTCAGCCTCGACGGGCCGACGCGCGAGACGCACGACCGCTGGCGCGGCGAGGGCTCGTTCGTCCGTGTTGTGCGCGCCTTCGCGCGGTGCCAGGCCGCGGGGCTCCCGTTCATCGTCAAGCTCGGGCTGCGCCGCGACACGCTCCCGCTCCTCGAACAGACGGCCGTTTTCGCCGCGCGCATGGGCGCCGCCTCTCTCAGCTTCGGCCACAACCTGCCGACCTCGGGCGCGGCCGAGGACGAGCTGGCGCTCAGCCCCGAAGACCGCACCGCGGCCGAGCAGGAGATAGCCATCCTCGCGCGCATCCTGAAGATGCGCGTGACGCTCGAGGTCGGTTACAACAACCTCGACCCCGAGCCGCCCTGCTCGGCGCTGGCGGGCGTGAGCTGCAACGTGGATTACCGCGGGCGCCTCTCGCTCTGCTGCAACCTCTCGGGCTACCGCGGCGCGGCCGGCGAGCCGGACGTGGTCGCGGACTTGAACGAGGAGGGCTTCGCCGGGGCCTTCGCGCGGCTGCAAGGCGTGGCGTCGGCGCAACTGGCGCGCAGGCGCGAGGCGCTGGCCAACGCGTCGAGCGCGGCCGACAAGCCCGACATCTACCTCGGCTCGCCGTGCCTGTTCTGCCTGCAAAGCTTCGGCAAGATACCCTGGCACGCCGCCAACGCACCGACGCGCTCGCTGCCGGTCTTGCAGGCCGTCTAGCGCGCGCGTGGAATCTCTTCAGCCGGCGCGGCGAAGAGTTTGTCATAACTTCGGAAGGGGATCATTTACTTGATGAGCACCACCGGCCTGCTGCCGCACGAGCACGTTGTTTTCACAGAGTTCGACGCGGGCGAGGGCATCCTCGTCGATCTCAACACGAAGAAGTATTTCCAGTTGAACGAGACGGGCACCATCATCTGGCGCGGGTTGGAGAGGAACCAGACGCTCGAAGAGATTGTCGGCGAGATCACGGCCGCCTACGACGTGACGCCCGAGCACGCCTCCGGGAGCGTGCGGAAGCTCCTCGACAACCTGCGCGCCTTCAAGCTCGTCCGCCCGGCCTGACGAGAAGATGACCGGAGACATCCGGGAGCCCACACACGCCCGCGGCCCGCGCCTCGACGCGGCGCCGCGCTTCAAAGTCCGCTACGCGCTGTTGACGGTCGCGCTCTTCGCGCCGCTCGTCTACTGCTTCTTCGCCGTCCGGAACGTCTACCCCTTCGCGGCCTCGACGATGATGATGGCCGGCGGCGACCTCGGCCGCGGGGCGGGCTACTTCCGCCTGCGCGGCGAGACCGCCGCGGGCGAGACCGTTGACCTCCCGCCCGCGGAACTCACCGACGCGCTGAGCTGGCGCCACTGGTCGCTCGCCGGCGCGACGGTCGAGAATAAAGTCTTCACCATCCACAAGCCGCACCCCTCGAACGCGGCGCTCGCGGACTCGGCGGGCGGCGCGGAAAAACTCCCGCGCGCGGCGCGGCTGACCGAACTGCTTCGCGCGTGGGGCGCCATCTACAACTCGCGTCTGCCGGAGGGCTCGCCGCGGCGTCTGCGCGCGGTGAGGCTCGACGTGTACAGGTGGGCGGGCGGGACGTACGGCGACTACGAGCGCTTCGTCGAGACGTGGAGGGCGGAGCTTTGATGCGCGGGGTGCCGGACACCGCCGAGGCGCTCGGGATGGTGCGCGCGGGCGCGTTCGGCTTCGTCCTGTGCGAAGTCCTGCTCACGTCCTTCACGGACCTCGGGCGCCTGCCCGTGACCGTCTTGCGGCCGACGGGCGCGATGCGACTTCTGCCGTGGGGCTTCTACGAACGGCTGCTGACGCCCTCCTCGATGGCGGCGTTCAAGTGGCTCTTCGCGGCCGCGCTGCTCGCGGCGACCGCCGGCGCGCTCACGTCAGTTTCGACGAAGGCCGCGGCCGTGCTCTTCCTCTTCTACCAGGGGCTCCTGCGCAGCTTCACGCACTTCAACCACGACGAGATGCCGGCCGCCTACATCCTCTTCGTGCTGGCGTTCACGCCCTGCGGCGAAGCCTTCTCTTTGGACGCCCGGCGCGGTCGGCGGCGCGCTCTGCCGGGCGGGTCGTGGGTCTACGGCTACCCGATTCTGTTGATGCGGCTGCTGCTCGCGTGGTCTTACTTCACCTCGGCGCTCATCAAGCTGCGCGTCGCCGGGCTCGGATATTTCAGCCCCGACAATTTGCCCGCGCTGGCCGTCTCCAACTCGCTCGACAACATGCACGACACGCAGTTCCGCGCGGGGCTGTGGCTGCCCGCTTACAGAGAGTACACGACGCCCTTCGTCGCGCTGGCCGTGCTCTGGGAGCTGCTCTTTCCGCTGGCGGTCTGGTTCCCGCGCGCGCGCGTCGTCATACTGGCGTCCGGCGTCATCTTCCACCTCGGCACGCTCGTCTTCATGAACATCTTTTTCCCGTACCACCTCGCGATGTACCTCGTGTTCGTGGACTGGCCCTGGGTCGTGCGAAAGCTTTGCGGGCTCGGCTCGCGATTCGTCGCGCGCGGGGCGGAGCCCGGTCGTCTTCCGGCTGACTACTGACTAATGTCTACAGCTTTTGTTGCCGGGAAGCTGTAAGTTACTTTGTAGTCGGGCGGGGTCTTTTCGAGGATGGGTCGGCCCGCGGCTTCGAGCCAGGCGTGACCGTCGAGCGCGTCCGTGCCTTCGCGGCGGACGCCGAAGAGGACGCGCGTGTCGATGCCGCTCAGCGCGAGGTAGCGGTGGAGCACGGGCGCGCGCTTCCAGCAGGTCGGCGTGAAGACCCAGAAGTCGGCCGCGAGCACGGAGTCGAGCAGTCGCGCGAGCCTCGTTTGCACGAGCGCGGCGTCGGCCGGGGTTTCACGCGCGGCGCGGCGCGGCGAGACGAGCGCGATCGCGCGGGGCAGCGGCACGAGCCTGACCAGCAGCGAGAGCGCGACCACCCACGCGCCCATGCGCGCCGCGAGCAGCGCCGAACCCGGCTCGGACAGTACGAGCCGCGCGGCGCGCGCCGGGAGCGCGGCGTAAGCCTTGAGTCTTGGCGCGAGTGCGGGCATAGGTCTTCGGGTGCCGGAGAAAAAATCCCGCGCCTCTGTTAACATCGCGCGGGAGTTGGCGAGCCTTGTTAATTTACCCCGACAGTCCGGAGGCGCGCGAGCGCGCGGCGCGCGTCGTGAAGGGCGGCGGCCTCGTCGCCTTCCGCACCGACACCTTCTACGGCGTCGGCGCAGACCCTTTCGACCCCGCGGCGCTCGAACTCATCAACGCGCTCAAGGGGCGCGACGGCAAGCCCATCCTCGTCCTCGCCGCCGAAGCCGCCGCCGCCGAGCGTCTGATCGCGGGGAAGACAAGAACCTTCGAACTCCTCGCCTCGCAACTTTGGCCCGGCGCGCTCACGCTCGTCGCGTCCGCGCGCGCGGAGGCGCCCGAGCTTCTGACGGCGGGCACGGGCACGGTCGGCGTGCGGCTCCCCGCAGACGTAGAGTGCCGGGCCATCGTCGGCGCCTGCGGCGGGCTACTCACGGCCACGAGCGCGAACCCGGCGGGCCGTCCGCCCGCGCGGACGGCCGCGGAGGTCGCGGCCTATTTCGCCGAAGGGCTCGGCCTCGTCATCGACGGCGGCGCGACGCGCACGGAACTGCCCTCGACCGTGGTGGACGTGACCGGCACGCGCCCGCGCCTCATCAGAGAGGGAGTCGTCACGCGCGCGCAACTCGAAGAGACCCTGCGTGTCGAGGAGATGGAATTCGAGGGTTGACATGTCAACCCTCGAATTCCATCTCCTCGACGGCTACTGTCCCGCCTTGTAACCCGCTTCGTCGAG
>DAIRFV010000113.1:0-5056 GCA_036794905.1 Pyrinomonadaceae bacterium
TACCGCTTCATGGGCCACTCGATGTCCGACCCCGGCCACTACCGCACGCGCGCCGAGATCGAGAAGTATCAGGAGCGCGACCCCATCAAGGTCTTCGGCGACAACCTCCGCGAGAAGGGCGTCCTCGACGACAACGGGCTGAAAGAGATTGAGGCGCGCGTCCGCGAAGAGGTCGAGCGCTCCGTCAAGTTCGCCGACGAGAGCCCGGAGCCGCCGCCCGAGGAGCTGTTCACCGACATCTACGCCACACCGATCAAAAAGCCGTGAGCCGTGAGCCGTGAACCGTGACAAGTAAAAACAGGATTTCTCTTGTCACGGTTCACGGCTCACGGCTCACGCAAACCGGAGGTTTGCTTTAATGGCTGTCATCACGATGCGCGAGGCGCTCAACCAGGCGATGCGCGAGGAGATGCGCCGCGACGAGGGCGTTTTCCTGATGGGCGAGGAGGTCGCGGCCTACCAGGGCGCGTACAAGGTCTCGAAGGGTCTGCTCGAAGAGTTCGGCGACAAGCGCGTGGTGGATTCGCCCATCACCGAACTCGGCTTCACCGGCCTCGGCGTCGGCGCGGCGATGGTGGGCTTGCGCCCCATCATCGAGTTCATGACCTTCAACTTCTCCATCCTCGCCACCGACCAGATCATCAACTCGGCGGCGAAGATGCGCTACATGTCGGGCGGGCAGTTCAAAATCCCCATCGTCTTCCGCGGCCCGAACGGCTCGGCCTTCCAGGTCTCTTCGCAGCACTCGCAGGCGCTCGAATCCTGGTACGCGCACTTCCCCGGCCTCAAGGTCGTGATGCCCTCGACGCCGGCCGACGCCAAGGGGCTCTTGAAGAGCGCCATCCGCGACGACGACCCCGTCATCTTCCTCGAACAGGAGCGCATGTACGGCAGCAAGGGCGAGGTGCCCGACGGCGAAGACTACCTCGTCCCGCTCGGGGTAGCCGACGTGAAGCGCGAGGGCACGGACTGCACCGTCGTCGCGCGCTCGATGACGGTGCCGCTCGCGCTCAAGGCGGCCGAGGAGTTGGAGAAGCAGGGCGTCTCGGTCGAGGTCATCGACCCGCGCACCATCCGCCCGCTCGACATCGACGCAATCGTCAACTCCGTGAAGAAGACGAACCGCGTCGTCGTCGCCGAGGAGTCGCACGCCTTCTGCGGCGTCGGGGCCGAGATCAGCGCGCAGCTCATGGAGCACGCCTTCGACTACCTCGACGCGCCCGTCAAGCGGCTCTCCGGCGCCGACGCCCCCATGCCCTACGCCAAGAACCTCGAACGGCTCGCGCTCCCCGACGTGGAGCGCATCGTCAGGGCCGTCCGCGAGGTGTCGTATCTGGAGTAGTCAGTAGACAGTAGTCAGTAGACAGTAAGGCTCGGCCTTACGAGCGCTGACGCTGACACTGACACCCGGACGACCCGGCGACTGTTTTATTCTACTGTCTACAGTCTACTGACTACTGAGGATTCCAATGGCAACGCAGGTCGTGATGCCGAAGCTGTCGCCGACGATGGAAGAGGGGCAGCTCTCGCGCTGGCTGAAGAAGGAAGGCGACAAGGTCAGTGTCGGCGAGGGGCTGGCCGAGATCGACACCGACAAGGCGACGATGGAGGCGCAGGCGCTCACCACGGGCGTGCTGCGCAAGATTCTCGTGCCCGAGGGCGAGACCGTCCCGCTCGGCGCCATCATCGCCATCATCGGCGAGCCGGACGAGGACATCTCCGGGCTCATCTCGGAAGCATCTGCGGGCTCGGCGCAGGCCGAGAAGCAGGAGCCGGTTGAGGAGAAAGTCGAAGCTCAACCCGCCACGGGCGACGCGGGCGGCGCGCCTCCGCCGCCGCCGCAGGAGGTCGCGCCGGAGTCCGTTCAGGCCGAGCCCGCCGCACCGCAAACACAGGCCGCGGGCGGCAACGGACAACGCGGCGACGGCCGGCTCATCGTCTCGCCCATCGCCGCGCGCATGGCGGCCGAGGCCGGCATCAACCTCCACACGCTACAGGGCAGCGGCCCCGGCGGCCGCATCGTCAAGCGCGACATCGAGGCCGCCATAAGCGGCGGCGCCGCCGCACAGCCCGCCGCACAACCCGCCGCGCCGCCGCAGGGTGAGCCGCCGGCGCAGCCCGCGACGCAACTCCGCGCCGTCCCGCCCCCCGCGCAGCAACCCTCTGTACAGCCCGAGGGCGGCGCCGCGCCCTACCACGAGGAGAACGTGACGCCGATGCGCGCGACCATCGCGCGCCGCCTCGTCGCCTCGCTCGGCCCCATCCCGCACATCTTCCTCACGACCGAGGTCGAGATGGACCAGACGGCCGAGATGCGCCGCCAGCTCAACGAGCTCGACCCCGAGAACAAGGTCAGCATCAACGACTTCGTCCTCAAGGTCGCGGCGGCCGCGCTCATGCAGCACCCGGCCGTCAACTCATCCTTCCAGGACAAGGTCGTCCGCTACTACGAGCGCGCTGACATCGGCGTCGCGGTCGCGCTCGAAAACGGGCTCATCACGCCCGTGGTGCGCGCGGCGAACACGAAGTCGGTCGGCCAGATCAGCCGCGAGGTCAAGGAGCTGGCCGAGCGCGCGCGCAACCGCAAGCTCGCGCCCGAGGAGTACACCGGCGCGACCTTCTCGGTCAGCAACCTCGGCATGTTCGGCATCAGCGAATTCACCGCGCTCATCAACCCGCCCGAGGCTTGCATCCTCGCCGTCGGCGCGATGACGCCGACGCCCGTCGTGCGCGACGGGCAGGTCGCGGTGCGGCAGATGATGAGGGTCACGCTCTCCTGCGACCACCGCGTCGTGGACGGCGCGACCGGCGCCAAGTTCCTCCAGACGCTCAAGAAGATTCTTGAGAACCCGCTCTACTTAATCGCTTAGAACGAACAGGGGAAACGATGAGCAGCACGAACCAACCCGAAGAGGCGCCCGCCAACGTCACCACCGACGCGGAGAGCCAGGAGTACGGCGCGCAGCACGGCCAGACGCCCGAGGGGCAGAACACCGGCTCCTCCTCGCCCGACGCCGAGGCCGACCCCACCAACACCGGCGCGGGCGAACCCGGCGAAGGCACCGGCGCGAAGGGCGGCGAGTACAGTTGATCCGGGATTTCTGATTGACGACTGCGGGTGGCGGATTCGAAGCGGAATTGAAGACAGCAACACTTTCATGAGTCTTCCAATCCGCACTCCACAGTCCGCAATCCGAAATCCTGCGGGGCCGCACGTCGCGCTCTTCGCGGTGCAGATCATCTTCGGGACTTGGCCCGTCCTGGGTAAGATCGCGTTGCGCGCCGTGCCGAGCACGGGGCTCTTCGCCATCCGCGTCGGGGGCGCGGCCGTCGCCTTCCTCCTGCTGCTGGGGCTGCGCGGCCGGCTCGTCATGCCCGAGCGACGCGACCTCGCGCGGCTCGCCCTCTACAGCCTGCTCGGCGTCGTCCTCAACCAGTTCCTCTACATCAGAGGTCTCTCGCTCTCGACCGCCGTCAACGCGGCGCTCCTCAACGCGACCATCCCGGTCTTCACGCTCCTCGTCGGCGCGCTCCTCGGTAAAGACCGGCTGACGGCGCGCGTCACCATCGGCACACTGATCGCCGCGGCCGGCGTGGTTTATCTCATCGACCCTCTGCGCGCGACCCTCGGCGGCGACACGATGAAGGGCAACCTGCTCCTCGTCGCCAACACCTTCTGCTTCGGCGTCTACCTCGCCATCTCGCAGGACGTGTTCCGCCGCTACGGCGCGCTGACGGCCATGACCTGGCTCTTCGCCATCGGCAGCCTCGCCGCCGTCCCCCTCGGCGCCTCTCAACTCGCGCAGACCGACTTCGCCTCGGTCGGCCTCCTGGTCTGGCTCGTGCTCGTCTACACGGTGCTCGTGCAGACGGTCGGCGCCTACTACCTCAACGCTTGGGCACTGGAGCGCGTCTCGCCGAGCACGGTCGCCGTCTACATCTACCTCCAGCCGCTCTTCGCCTTCGTCGTCGCCCCGCTGCTGCTCGGCGCGGGCGAGCGGCCCGGGATGCGACACGCCGTCGCCACGCTGCTCATCTTCGCGGGCGTCGCCGTCGTCACGCTCGGGCGGCGCGGCCGGTTCGAGGAGGAGGTCTCCGAGCACCCTGACGCGCTCGCACACTGATTTGCTACAATCCGGCGCGGAATCGTTTTATGCAAGACGTGAGTTCACAGGCCGCGGGCGCGGTCGCTTCGGAGGCCAGGCTCAAGGCTTCGGCCGCACGCCTCTCCGTCGCGGCGGCCGCCCTCCTCATCGCACTGAAGACCGTGACGGGCGTGCTCACCGGCTCGATCAGCGTGTGGGCGTCGCTGCTCGACTCGGCGATGGACATCTTCGCCTCGGCGATCAACTACTACGCCGTGCGCGCGGCCTCCGCCCCGCCCGACGAAGACCACCGCTACGGCCACGGCAAGGCCGAGTCCCTCGCCGGACTCTTCCAGTCCTTCGTCATCTGCGTCTCGGGGCTCGTGCTGCTCTGGGAGGCAGTCCGCCGCGTCATCACCCCGCAGCCGACCGCGTCCGAGTGGCTCGGCGTCGGGACGATGGCCGTCGCGTGCGGGGTGAGCGTCGGGCTGGTGGCGCGCCTGCGCCGGGTCGCCCGCAAGACGGACTCGCCCGCGCTCGCGGCCGACGCCGTCCACTACGCGACCGACGTTTACACGAACGGCGCGGCGCTCGTCGCGCTGCTCGTCGTCGCGCTGACCGGCTGGACGCTCGCCGACTCGCTCATCTCCATCCTCATCTCGGGCTTCATCCTCTGGTCGGCCGTGGACGTGGCGCGCGACTCGGTCAACGTCCTGATGGATCGCCGGCTCCCGCGCGAGATAGATGCGAAGGTCGCCATGGTCGTCGGGCGCTTCCGCCCCGAGGGCGTCGTCGGCTTCCACGACCTGCGCACGCGCCGCTCCGGCTCGCACAAGTTCATCGACCTCCACCTCGAAGTCGAAGCCGACCAGACGCTCCAACAGGCGCACGACCTCTCCGTCCGCGTCCTCCGCGCCATCGAACGGGAAATCCCACGCTCCCGCGTCCAGATACACACAGACCCGTCGAAG
>DAIRFV010000113.1:5156-13536 GCA_036794905.1 Pyrinomonadaceae bacterium
TCAGGCCGTTTTCTTCGCGACCGTCCCCTTCTCTTTTTCGCCCTCGGCCAGGCGGCGCAGCTCGAAGAGCTTCATGAGGGCTTCGACGGGCGAGAGCGCGTTGAGGTCGGCGGCGAGGAGTTCTTCGACGATGCGCGCGCCGCGACCCCAGGCCGTGGCGTCGAAGTGTTCGAGCGCCTCGACAGCGGCACTCTCATCATCCATCCCGCCGGATTCATACTCGCGCAGCAGCTCTTCGGCGCGGCGGACGACGGGCGCGGGCAGGCCGGCGAGCTTAGCGGCGTAGACGCCGTAGCTGCCCTCGGCGACGCCGGGGGCGACGCGGTAGAGGAAGACGAGTTCGCCGCCGCGCTCCGCGATCTCGACGTGCAGGTTGCGCAGGCGCGGCAGCGTCTCGGCCAGCGCGGTCAGCTCGTGGTAGTGCGTGGCGAACAGGGTCTTCGAGCGCAGGCGCGGGTGGTTGTGCACGTATTCGAGGACGGCGCGCGCGACGGCCAGCCCGTCGTAGGTCGAAGTCCCGCGCCCCAGCTCGTCGAGCAGCACGAGCGAGCGCGGCGTGGCGTGGTGGAGGATGTGCGCCGTCTCCGTCATCTCGGTCATGAAGGTAGACTCGCCGCTGCCGATGCGGTCGTAGAGGCCGATGCGCGTGTAGACGCGGTCGGTCAGCCCCACGGTCGCAGCCTGTGCGGGGACGAAGCTCCCGGCCTGCGCCATGATGACGATGAGCGCCGCCTGCCTGAGATACGTGGACTTGCCAGACATGTTCGGCCCCGTGATGAGCGCGATCTCCGGCGCGCCGGCCCCGCCGAGGGCGAGGTCGTTGGCGACGAACTCGCCCTCCGCAATCAGTCTTTCGAGCACGGGGTGTCGGCCGCCGCTGATGTTGAGGACGGCCTCGTCAACGACCGTCGGGCGCGTGTAGTTCCAGCGCGCCGCGGCCTGCGCGAGCGAGGCCACGGCGTCGAGGTGCGCGAGCGTCGAGGCCGCCGCGAGTATCTCGTCGCGCGCACGCCCGATCTCGGCGCAGACCTGACGGAAGATGCCCGTCTCCAACTCGCCGATGCGCTCCTGCGCGTTGAGGACGAGCGACTCGTGCTCCTTGAGTTCCAGCGTGACGAACCGCTCGGCGGCGGCGAGCGTCTGCTTGCGCGTGTAGCCGGCGGGGACGAGGTGAAGGTTGGGCTTCGTGACCTCGATGAAGTAGCCGAAGACCTTGTTGTATCCGACGCGCAAACTCTTTATCCCCGTGCGCGCCCGCTCGCGCTGCTCCATCTCGGCGAGGAAGGTCTTGCCGTTCTTGAGCAGCGAGCGCAGGGAGTCCAGCTCTTCCGAGAAGCCCTCGCGGATGACGCCGGCGCCGTCGCCGCGCCGCGGCAGGTCGTCGTTGACGGCCGACCTTATGCGCCCGAGCACGCCCTCGCACGTGGGGAGCGCGGCGAGCGACGCGCCGAACCGCGCCGCGTCCCGCTGGAGGAGCGCCCGCACGCGGGGCACCGCTTCGAGGCTCTGCCTCAACGCCAACACTTCCGAAGGCGTCGCGAGCCCCGCCCGCGCGCGTCCCGAGAGGCGTTCGAGGTCGTGTACGTTCTCCAACGCGGCCGCAAGCTCCGCGCGGTCTTTGTCGTGCGCGGCGAACCACGCGACGTGCTCCTGGCGGCGCGCAATCTCCGCGAGGTCGAGGAGCGGCTGACGCAACCAGCGGCGCAGCATCCGGCCGCCCATCGCCGTCCGCGTCTCGTCGAGCGTCGCCAGGAGAGACGGCGCGCCGCCCGTACTCTCGAATATCTCAAGGCTGCGCACGGCCTGCGCGTCGAGCACCATGAAGGACTCGGGGTGGTAGCTCGTCAGCCGCGTCAACTGCCCGGCCACGCCCGCCTGCGTCTCAGACAGATAAGAGATGACGGCCGCCGCGGCCGCGGTCGCCAGCGGCCAGCGCGACAGTCCGAAGGGCGCGAGCGTGCGCGCGCCGAAGTGTTGCTGTAAGACGCGGCGCGCGCGCCCGGGGTCGAAGCTCTCGTCGGGGCGGCGCGTGATGAAGCCGGGCAGGCCCGACACGTGCGCGGCCACGCCCTTTGCGACGAGCACTTCGGAGGGCGCGATCCGCTGAAGCTCCGCGAGCGCGGCGTCGGCGTCGAGCTCCGTCGCCTGAAAGTCGCCCGTCGTCACGTCCGCGTAGGCCAAGCCGGCGCGGCGGCCGTCGGTGGCGAAGGCGGCGAGGTAGTTATTGACCTTGCTCTGGAGCAGCCCCGTCTCCAGAACCGTGCCGGGGGTGACGACGCGCACCACGTCGCGCTCGATGAGGCCGCGGCCCGCCGTTTCGCCGCGGACGGGGGTGGCGGTCAACTGCTCGCAGATGGCGACGCGGTGGCCGCGCGAGATGAGCGTGGCGAGGTGGCGCTCAAGGCTGTGGTGCGGCACGCCCGCGAGCGGCACGCGGAGGCCGCGCCCCATCGGCTTCGAGGTGAGCACGATGTCCAGCTCGCGCGCGAGGAGGCGCGCGTCGTCGTCGAAGGCTTCGTAGAAGTCGCCGATGCGGAAGAGGAGGATGGCGTCGGCGTGGCGGCGCTTGATGTCGAGGTACTGTTTGCGGAGCGGGGTGGCCGTGGTCATCGCTCGAAGAGTGCGGCGAGGATGTCTCCGACCGAGGTGAGCGAGCGGTGGAGGCGTTTGAGCTGCTCGAAGCTGAGGATGGTCGTCACCCCGCCGATCTCGTGGAAGGGGCCCGTGCGCGCGAGGCTCAGTTGCCGCTCGGCGCGGTTCGTGTCGCGCTCGCTGTCCACGACGAGGAAGGGTCGCGTGCGCTGCGCGTCGTAGGCGCGCTTGAGCTTGGCGAGCGCGGCGTCCACGTTCCCCTTGCGCTGCACCTCGAAGACATGGCTGAGGCGCGGGCTGTCCTCGGCCTCGCGCCAGACCACATCGTAGTAGTCGAACTCGGCCTCGGCGTGGTAGCCGAGCACGCGCGCGACCTCGACCAGCATCAACTGGACTTCGACGTGCGAGAGCCCTTCGGCGGCGGCGGCCTCGACGGCCGGGGGCGCCTCGAAGGTGAACTGTATCTCCTCCTCCGCGACGCGCCGCCTCCCCCTCTCCGTCAGGCGCCAGCGCCCGCGGTCGCGTTCGATTTCGCGCCGCTCGTCGAGTCCGCGCGCCGCCGCCTGCACCAGCCGCCGCCATTGACGGCGATGTCCGTTCGAGACGGCCAGCACCTCTTCGGGGCCGAGCTGCGGGAAGTATCCGACCAGACGGTCGTAGAGAAAACGCACGTGCTCCGCGCCGCCCGTGGCGGCCAACTCCTGAAGGAGTGGCAGTTCGATGCGCTCCACGCTCGGGTATGACATGGCGTTGAAAGGCTCGGGAGTGGCTGGACTTACGGGAAGGGCAGTTCCCGTCAAAAGCAAAACGTAACTCAGAAAAGTTACAGGAGAAGAGGGCTAACAATCAAGCGACCGCGGAGACACGGAGGCACGGCAAAAGGTGATGCCGTGCCTCCGTGTCTCCGCATTGAACTCTTTCTCAGTGGAGATTGGGATTTTGGAAGCCCTCCTGATAACCACGCAGGAAGCAGTCGCGGTACGACTGTTTCGCGGCGTCACCCCGGCCCCATGAGAAGAAGCCCCCGCCCCCGTTCTTGTAATGGCGCGAGCGGTACGGGTCGTTGGGCTGCCCGCGGCGCGCGTCGCTGGCGCCGGTGCGGAGACCTTGCTCAAAGCCGCGCTGGCATTCATCCTGGGTACTAACGCTCTGAGCTGATGAGTTACGGTACGACTCGTCTTCGCGCCATGTCTCGTCGTCGTGGGAGCGCCGGTCGCGCTTGTGGTCGTCATCCTTGTCCTTCTTATCGGACTTGCGACTGCCGAGAGTATTGTCGCTGCCCCAGCCGGGGTGCTCGCGATTACGGGGGCGGCCCTCGCCGTCGCCCTTTCCGCCGCCGCCGCCACGGCCGCCGCCGCCTCTCCTGCCTTCGTCGCCTCCGGAACGGCGACCACTGGTGCTGCCGCTGTCGTTGCTGACGCTGCTGCTGGAATCGTTACTGCTACTGCTGCTGGAACTGCTACTTGAGTTGCTGCTGGGACTGCTGCTACTGCTGTTACTACTGTTGTTGCTGACTGGGCTGCTGTCACTCCGACTGCTGCTGCTGTCGGAGCTGCGCTCTACGCTCCGGGTGCTCTCATCGTTTCGGTCAACCTCCTGTCGCGCCTGCGCGCTGGCGGTCGTTGCGGGCGACAGCGCCGTCACGCAGAGCAGAAGCAAAAACGGCGCGAAGACCGTGCCCTTCAGCCTTCTCTGTCTGTTGGTTCTCATCGCTTGCCTCCGCGCGCGGCCCGGCTCCGGAGTAGTTCGCGCGCCTCAACGGGAGAGTCTGGTGGACGGAATATACACCCTGCGGCACCCTCCGTCACGCATTTCGAAATCGCCCCACGCGCCGAAAAAACCGCGGGGGCGGTTGAAGTAAAGGGGCAACCCCTTTACTTCAACCGCCCCCGCGGGGACTTCCCTGTCAGGCCCTTTACGCGGCCAGTTCGTGGGCGAGGCCGAAGCTCTCGCGGATTTCGTCGGCGTCGAGGGTGTCGCGCTCCAGCAGGCCGGCGACGAGGTGCGCGATCTCGGCGCGGCGCGAGTCAACGACCTCGCAGGCGCGCTTCAACTGCGCGTCGATGATGTCGCTGGTGGCGTGCTCGATGCGGTCGAGGAGCGTCTGGCTGTGCGGGTCTTCGGGCTTGCCGAGGTGGATGGGGCCGAGCGGGCTCATGCCGAACTCGGCGACCATGCGGCGCGCGATCTCGACGGCGCGCTCGATGTCGTTCGAAGCGCCGGCCGTCATCGTGTCGAGCAGGAGGACTTCGGCCGCGCGCCCGCCGAGGAGCATCGCGATCTGGTCTTCCAGGTACTCGCGCGTGCGCATCAGGCGGTCGCGCTCGGGCAGCGCCTGCGTCACGCCGAGGGCGCGGCCGCGCGGCAGGATGGAGACCTTGTGGATCGGGTCGCCGTTCTTCACGGCGAGGCCGACGGCGACGTGCCCCGCCTCGTGGACGGCCGTCGCGTAGCGCTCCTCCTCGTCCATCATGAAGCCCTTGCGCTCGACGCCCATCAGAATCTTGTCGCGCGCGTACTCGACGTGCGGCCGTCCGACCGCCTCCGAGCCGTCGCGCGTCGCGGCGATGGCGGCCTCGTTGAGCAGGTTGGCGAGGTCTGCGCCGGAGAAGCCCGGGGTGCCGCGGGCGATCCAGCTCAGGTCGAGTCCTTCTTCGAGCTTGAGCTTGCGCGAGTGGACGCGGAGTATCTGCTCGCGGCCGCGCATGTCGGCGAGGTTGACGGTGATCTCGCGGTCGAAGCGGCCGGGGCGCGTGAGCGCGGAGTCGAGGATGTCGGGGCGGTTGGTCGAGGCGATGACGACGACGCCGCTCAACTGCTCGAACCCGTCCATCTCGACGAGGAGCTGGTTCAGGGTCTGGTCCTGGTCGGCCGAGGCAGAGTCGCCGCCGCGGCCGCGCTTGCGGCCCAGGGCGTCAATCTCGTCGATGAAGATGACGCAGGGCGCGAGCTTGCGTGCGCGCGCGAAGAGCCGGCGGACGCGAGCCGCGCCGAGCCCCGCGAACTTCTCCTGAAAACTTGAGCCGGAGACGGACAGGAACGGCACCTCGGCCTCGCAGGCGGCGGCGCGCGCGAGCAGCGTCTTGCCCGTGCCCGGGGGGCCGGAGAGCAGTATGCCCCGCGGCGGCCGACCGCCGAGGCGTCCGAATTTCTCTGGGTCGCGGAGGAAGTCGATGGTCTCGGCGAGTTCGCTGCGCGCCTCGTCAACGCCGGCCACGTCCTGGAAGGTGACGGGCTGCGAGGGGGCGGACTCACTCGCCGCAGGTTCGTTCTGCATGCCCATGCTGGCGTAGACGCGCCAGCCGATGACGGCGAAGATGAGGAGCGCCGCGGCCGGCAGCATGTAGTTCAGGACGGTGACGAGGACGCCGGGCTGCAACGTCTCGAACTCGACGGGGACGCGCGCCTTCTCGAAGGCCGCGACGACCTCGTGCTGCGCGACGGCGTTCGTCACCACGCCGCGGACGACGGCGCCGTCCGCCTGCGTCACGGTGACGACCTCGCCGCTGACGCTCACCTTCTGCGCGGAGCCGGCCCCGGACAGCTCGCGCAACTGAGTGAAGGAGATGTCGCGGACGGTGGGCTGCACGCTGCCGGCGCTCAGGGACACGACGGCGACGGCGGCGAGTGCAATCAGGAGGATGCCTGAAACGATGACTGTGACTTTCTTCTTCTTCTGGGGGACGGAACGAGAAAAAGGCATAGAGACCTCGAAAAGAAATAAAGAGGGAGTCGGGGGTTTAAGGACTCCTTCGGATTGAGCAGTTGTTATGCTTAAGAAACCGCCTCAGGAGGGCCGTCGGGGGCCGCCGGACAGGTTCTAGCGGTGACAAGCGGAGGCGTCCGCCGGTGTTGGCGGACGCTGGCTTACACTCTAGCAGTCAGGAGGTTTTCAAGTCCAGTGAAAATCCTTGACCCGTCTTCGTCCGTGCGAGGCTCTCTTTTCAAACCACGGCCCGAGCCGCTTACTCCTTCCGATGACACAGTTTAACCTCCGGTTGCCGCGGGTCGATACTTTTATGCACGAGTTCTGAATGGCGCCCTGTATCCAGACACGGGCCGACCCGGTCTCGCGGCGTGATTCCGTACAGCCTCTCAACTACCCGGCGACGGCCGCACGCGACTCCGTCTCGAAGGGATTCAATATTTGAGGATTCTTGTCGTCGTAAAATCGTGAAGGCCGCTGGCACGAACGTTGCTCGACTGAAGTTACAGGCGGGTTCTGCTGAACCGTTAAAGAACATCAACCGACAAACCAAGGAGAAGTAGAATATGCTGTGGACGATTCTCGTGATTCTTCTCGTGCTGTGGCTTCTGGGGCTCGTGAGCGGGTACACGGTCGGGGGCTTCGTTCACCTGCTCCTCGTCCTCGCGCTCGTGATCTTCGTCATCAACCTGCTGACAGGACGCCGGACGGTTTAGGAAAGTCGGCAGACGGCAGTAGGCGATTAAGACAGAAGAACGACCCGAATGGAAACGGAGGCGGCGAGTTTAGCGACTCGCCGCCTCCGTTTACTTCAGGCTGCTTTTGCCTTGCAACTGCCTACTGCCGCCTGCCTACTGCCTACTGATTTCCTTCCCGCACGAGCGGCAATGCGTACGCCGTTTCGCGTTGAGCGTGCCGCAGGCGGCGCAGCGGTTGTACATCGTGCGCGCGAACCAGTTGGTGATGACGGCGCTGGCCGCCAGGATGACGACCAGGACGAGAATGCTCAGGAGAGTGTCTTTCAACTCTTGTGTCTCTCCAGCAGTTCTCTCTCGTAGCGCCGGCCGCGCTCGTAGCCGCGGCGGAAGGCCGCTTCCTCGCACTCGGCGCCGAAGCACTCGCGGAGCCTTTCGGCGTCCTCGCCGTACGCGCGGCCCCTCGCGCGCGGGTGGAGCGAAGCCTCAAAGCCGCGCCGGAAGACCGGCTCGTCCGCGCCGAAGTCGCCGCCGTCCACCGTGTAGTCGGCCTCCTCCGCGTCGCGCAGGCCGACCCACCACTCCTCGCGCGCAGCGTCCACGCTCTCGGCCCCGGCCTCTTTGAACAGGTCGCGCGCGACGCCCTCGCTCAACTCGTCGTCGGCCACGACCAGCACGACCGAGCGCCCGCGCCGCAGGGCGTCTTCGTAGACGAACAGCTCGTCATGCGGCAGCCCTTCGGCCATCGAGTCTTCGAGCGCGCCGCCCGCCGCCATCCCCGTGGCCGCGCCGCCCGCGCCGAGGAGCGCCGCCCCGACCAGCCCCGCCGCGAGCACGGGCCCGACGCCGGGGATGAGCAGGCTCGCCACCGCCGCGCCCAGATGCAGCCCGCCCGCGACGCCCAGCGCCCCGCCGACTACGCCGCCGACGGCCTTGCCCATGCCCTCCTGCTCGGTCTCGGTCGTCGGCACGTCGTCCAGCTGCTGTTGCGACGTGCCCGGCGTCAGGAGGCTGATGCGGTCTTCGCCGATGCCGGCCGTACGCAGCGCCTCGACGGCGCCCGCGGCCGCGGCCGACGATTTGAAGATTCCAGCGACAGTGCTCATGCGTTCCACACGTTCGGGCGCGCGCGAAACCCTCGGCGCTCGCCCCGGCCGCCTTCCCCGGCCAAGATGTCCGAACCCATATCGACTGACGTTTAAAACTGAAAGCGTTGTGCCCCGATTCTAACACGGAAATGGAGAGGAAGAAGTAGGCGGCAGGCAGATGGCAGTGGGCAGTTGAAAGCCCTGCTGTCGGAACTCCTAATGAACATTTCGACGACTGCGGGGCGGGGCATCTCGATTTAACCTTTCAACCTGCTAACGCGGGGCGGCTGCCTCCTGCC